>NZ_JBWJAR010000004.1:0-167755 GCF_056389225.1 Pseudarthrobacter sp. rb
CGACCACTTCACCCGTCTGGACCCGATCAAAGCCAAAAACAACGCGATCAAAAAGCTCAACAACCTCGGCTTCAATGTCACCATCACCCCGGTCACCGCAGCCTGACGAACCCTACTTTCGTATTAGACCAGGATTTCCAGCACCGGCTGGACGTAGCTGCGGAGCAGCTCAGGCTGGCCCATCAGCTCCTGGCTCATGATGATCTTGTCCGGTTCCAGGTACCAGGCCCGTTGCTCGTCCAGCGGCAACTCAATGATGGTCAGCGTGAAGTCCCGCGAGTCCCGCCCCACCTCCATCAGCCGGTCATCCACCATGTCCCCAAGTAGCTGGTCCGTTCCGCTGGCCACGCGCTGGGCTTCGAGTTCGGCGTATTCGCTCCGGCGTTCCCTGGCCCAGGTGAGGGCAGACCCGAAATGGGCCTGCAGCAGCCGTTGGAGCGCCGGCGAGTTGCCGAACGCTTCGAAATCGGGTGGAGACAGTTCCGGGGAGGTGTGGGGGTGCGCCTTGAGCAGCTGCTCCCACCAGGCCTCCCACTCGGTCTTCAGTGCGCTGAGGCCGCCAACATCCGCGGTCAGGTGCTTATGGTCCGCCGAACGGACTTTGGGTGATGCATGGGACAGCATGGGACGGCCCACGCCGTTCAGGCCGGCGGCGTCCCGGACGTAAAGAGCAATCATCATCGGCCCGGATGTGTCGGTGGTGATCTGCCACCCGGAACCGCTTGCGTGCTGCATCCAAAGTCCTTTCCTGGCCTACCGGTGCCGGGCGTCGTGATCGGTCCGGCCTACCGGCTATCAGTCTATTCCCGCAACCAGTCCGCGGAAGTGGAAGACAGCCTTTTGATCCCTTAGCGTGCGATCCCGTCCAGGTGCCGCTCAAGCACGTCGCGGCACATCTGCGCCGTCATCCAGCCGGGCTGGAGCAAGGCGTGCATGCACAGTCCGTCCAGCGTTGCCAGGAGCCGTTCGGCCTCCACCACCAGGTTTTCCTGCGGTTCATCGTCGGGCAGCAGGGTTGCGACGAGTGCGCCCATGATGGCCGCAATTTCACGGTGGCTGCGGTCCGCCTCCGCGGCGAGGAACGGCCGGATGCGGGCGGCGTTCTTGAACGCCAGCCACGCACATGCCTCCACGGCTGTTTCCTCGTCCAGGGGAAGCATGCCGCCCAGAAGGGTTAAAACAGCCTCCCGCTGTTCGGGACTGGCTGCGGCAGCATCAAGCACGGCGGGCAGCAGGGCTTCCAGCCGGCCGGCCACCCGGTCCACCACCGTGCCGAACGTAAACGCCAGGAGCTCCTCGCTGCCCTGGAAGTAGTGCCGGACCGAGCCGACCGCCAGTCCTGCTTCGTCCGCAACTTCCCGAAGCGAGGCACGCTCGAGACCGTCCACGGCAATGATGCGGAGAACCGCCTGGACCACATCCTGCCGCCGGGCATCGGCGTCTACAATTTTGGGCACCATTCTTATTAGCACACTTGTGCTTACTCTGCCTTTCACAGACCGCCCGCCATCCGGGACACGGCGGCGGGCAACGCTGCACGTGGGATAGCGTTGAGGCATGAAAATCTTGGTCACAGGGGGCACCGGCTACATCGGTTCCCACACTGTTCTTTCCCTGCAGGAAGCCGGCCACGACGTGGTCGTCATCGACAACCTGGTCAACTCCAGCGAGGAGTCGCTGCGCCGCGTAGCCGAACTCAGCGGCAAGACCGCGGAGTTCCACAACGTGGACCTGGTGGACGAGGCCGCCGTCGAGAAGGTGTTCGCCGGAAACGGCATCGAGGCCGTCATTCATTTCGCAGGCCTCAAAGCGGTGGGTGAATCAGTGCAGGAGCCGCTGAAGTACTACTACAACAACCTGGTGGGGACGCTTAACCTGGTCCGCGTCATGGACAGGCACGACGTCCGGTCAATCGTCTTCAGCTCCTCGGCCACCGTCTACGGTGAGCACAACCCCATCCCGTACGTGGAAAAAATGGAGATCGGCGCCAACAACCCGTACGGGCGCACCAAGGAACAGATCGAGGACATCCTCTCTGACCTCGGCGCCGCCGACTCACGATGGCACATAGCACTGCTGCGCTACTTCAACCCGGTGGGCGCACACCCCTCGGGACGCATCGGCGAAGACCCGCAGGGCATCCCGAACAACCTTGTCCCGTTCATTGCCCAGGTGGCGGTGGGGCGGCGTGAGAAGCTCATGGTCTTCGGCGGCGACTACGACACGCCGGACGGTACCTGCCTGCGCGACTACATCCACGTGGTGGACCTGGCCGAGGGACACGTGGCCGCACTGAACCACATCGCGGACCGCACCGGCGTCTTCCGCTGGAACCTCGGTTCCGGCAAGGGCTCCTCTGTCCTGGAGGTCCTGCGCTCCTTTGAGAAGGCAGTGGGCCAGCCCATCCCCTACGAGATCACCGGCCGCCGCGCGGGAGACCTCCCGGCGTTCTGGGCCGATGCCACCTCGGCACTGGCAGACCTGAGCTGGTCCACCACCAAGACCGTGGACCAGATGTGCGAGGACCACTGGCGCTGGCAGAAGAACAACCCCCAAGGCTACGCCTCCTGACCCTGCCCTCCCCGTCGATTGCCGAGTAGCTGGCCTTTTGAGCCCCCAAAAGGGCAGTGGGCCCACGCCGGCAGGGTTCCCTGGCCGAGCTTGCGAGGTTAGGGTGCCGGTGGGGAGCAATGGATGGTGATTAAAGCGAAATGGCCGCCCACCTGTGAAAGGTGGGCGGCCGTCGTCGTCATTGCTGTTGCTGTCCCTGACAGGCGGGGAATCAGCGGGCGGGGTAGTCGCGCTCCGGCTCGCCGATGTACAGCTGGCGCGGGCGGCCGATCTTGGTGTTCGGGTCGCTGATCATTTCGCGCCACTGGGCAATCCAGCCCGGCAGGCGGCCGATGGCAAACAGGACGGTGAACATCTTCTCGGGGAAGCCCATGGCCTTGTAGATCAGGCCGGTGTAGAAGTCCACGTTCGGGTAGAGCTTGCGCTGGATGAAGTAGTCATCGCTGAGCGCCTTCTCTTCCAGGCGCATGGCGATGTCGAGCAGTTCGTCGTTGCCGCCGAGCTTGCTGAGGATCTCGTGGGCCGTGGCCTTGACGATCTTGGCGCGCGGATCGTAGTTCTTGTAGACGCGGTGTCCGAAGCCCATGAGGCGGACGCCGTCTTCCTTGTTCTTGACCTTCTCCATGTAGTCCTCGGGCTTGAGGCCCTCGGCCTGGATCTGGCGGAGCATCTTCAGCACGGCCTCGTTGGCGCCGCCGTGGGCAGGGCCGAAGAGGGCATTGATGCCGGCCGAAACGGAGGCGAAGAGGTTGGCGTTGGAGGAGCCCACCAGGCGCACGGTGGAGGTGGAGCAGTTCTGCTCGTGGTCCGCGTGCAGGATGAGGAGCAGGTCCAGGGCCTTGACGATGACCGGGTCCAGCTCGTACTGCTCGGCGGGGAGGCCGAAGCTGAGGCGCAGGAAGTTCTCCACCAGGTTCATGGAGTTGTCCGGGTACAGCATGGGCTGGCCGATGGACTTCTTGTGCGCATAGGCGGCAATAACCGGCAGCTTTGCCATCAGGCGGATGGTGGAAACCTCCACCTGCTCGGCGTTGAACGGGTCCAGCGAGTCCTGGTAGAAGGTGGACAGCGCGGACACGGCCGAGGACAACACCGGCATGGGGTGTGCGTCGCGGGGGAAGCCGCCGAAGAAGCCCTTGAGCTCTTCGTGCAGCAGGGTGTGGCGCCGGATCTTCTGGTCGAACTCGTCCAGTTCGGTGGGCGTGGGCAGGTTCCCGTAGATCAGCAGGTAGGACACCTCGAGGAAGCTGGAGTGCTGCGCCAACTGCTCGATGGGGTATCCGCGGTAGCGCAGGATGCCCGCATCGCCATCGATGTAGGTGATGGCGGAGGTGGTTGCTGCGGTGTTCATGAAGCCGGGGTCAAAGGTCACGGCACCGGTCTGCTTGAGCAGCTTGGAGACGTCGTAACCTTCGTTCCCTTCAACAACCTGGATGCGCGGGAGCTTCAGCTCGCCACCTGCGTGGAGCAGGGTCGCAGCATTGTTGGTCTCAGTCATGGAGTCCCCTTCATGAGGCGTCTTCGGCCTCTGTCGAAAGCTTGATCCAACATCAGGTGAGCCGCGCACTTGAGCCTGAGAAGACAGGTTCCAACACCCGGGCTGCCTTCTTGTAGAAAGCCACCATTGATCGTCAACTTAAAAAGTACCGCTCCTTGGCGGGTGTCACTAATCCGCGAGCTTCCCATCCGGCCTAAAATGCACCGGATGTGGGGCGAGTCACACGATTATTACGTGTCCCCGGGGGCCGGATCAGGCCAGCCGTGCAACGGCTGCATCGATCCGCTCGTCGGATCCGGTCAAGGCCACGCGGACATAGCCGTTGCCCGCGTCTCCATAGAAGACACCCGGCCCCACCACAATGCCGCGTTCAGCCAGGCGGGCCACCGTGGCCCACGTGTCCTCGCCTGCAGTCGACCACAGGTACAGGCCGGCGTCGGACTCCTTGATCTCCAGGCCGAAGTCCAGCAGCGCGGGCACCAGGCGTTCACGCCGGCCCCGGTACAGGTCCTTCTGGGCCTCGACGTGGGTGTCATCCCCCAGCGCCACCCGCATGGCCTCCTGGACCGGGTAGGGAACGATCATGCCTGCATGCTTGCGGCTGTTGACCAGGTTGGGCATCAGGTCCGGGTCGCCGGCCACGAAGGCTGCGCGGTAGCCGGCCAGGTTGGACTGCTTGCTCAGGGAGTAGACGGCGAGCAGGCCATGGTGCGAGCCGCCGGCCACGTGGGGATCGAGGATGCTGGGGACGCGCTGGCCGCCGCGCTGGACGTCCCAGTCGCCCCAGCCAAGCTCTGCGTAGCATTCGTCCGATGCCACCACAGCGCCAATTTCACGGGCCTGGACCACCAGCGCCTTCAGTGACTCCGCGTCGCGGACACTGCCCGTGGGGTTGCCCGGGGAATTGACCCAAATGAGGCGCACGCGTGCCCGCGTTGCGTCGTCAAGCTCGTCCAGGTTGTCCGTGGCCACCGAGGTGACCCCGGCAAGGGTGGCGCCGATATCGTACGTGGGGTAAGCCACCTTGGGGCGTACGACGACGTCTCCGGGCTTGAGGCCCAGCAGCAGCGGCAGCCACGCAACGAGTTCCTTGGACCCCACTGTCGGCATGATGTTGCGGGGGTCGAGGCCCGCCACTCCGCGCCGGCGTTCGAACCAGCCCGAGATGGCTTCCCGAAGCGCGGGAGTGCCGTGAACGGTGGGATAGCCGGGGGCATTGGCGGCCACCTTCAGGGCGTCCTGGACCAGCTGCGGTGTGGGATCCACGGGCGTGCCGATGGAGAGGTTGACTGCCCCGCCCGGGTGTTCCGAGGCCTTGGCCATGTAGGGGGCCATGGCCTCCCACGGGTAGTCGGGCAGGTTCAGGCCAAACGAATTCACTGCTGCGGTCACGTTTCCCGTCCGCGTCAGTGGTCTTGGTTCTGCGGCGGCAGGGCGGCGATCATCGGGTGGTCCTTGCCCGTGTTGCCGATCTTGGCCGCGCCACCAGGAGACCCAAGGTCATCGAAGAATTCGACGTTGGCCTTGTAGTAGTCGGCCCATTCCTCCGGGGTGTCATCCTCGTAGTAGATGGCCTCCACCGGGCACACCGGCTCGCAGGCGCCGCAGTCGACGCACTCGTCCGGATGGATGTACAGCGAACGCTCGCCTTCGTAGATGCAGTCGACCGGGCATTCCTCAATGCATGCCTTGTCCTTAACATCCACACACGGCTGCGCGATTACGTACGTCACGTCCCTGGCCTCTCCACGTTGGGTTCCGGCTTCCCCGCCGGCTCTAGCATCCGGCAGCACGGCCGGACTATTGACATCTGAGCCTATTATCTCCCAGCCCGTTCCCGCGAACCTAGCCGGCGGCCTAGTATGAACTGGTGAGTCTGCCAGCGCCTGCCCCTGCCCGCTTCCTGGCCGCGGCTGAGCCCGGAACCCGGGTGGTGGTGCGCTACCGGATTGAAGGTGGCCTCACGGATGCCCTGGGCCACCTGCTGGCGTGCGACGCCGGTTCCTGCACCGTCCGCACCCGCCAGGCCGACGTCGTCATTCCCCTTGAGCTTGTGGTGGCCGCGAAGGAAGTGCCGCCCGCTCCCCCGCGCCGCGCCGCTGCGCACTGATACCGCCGCTCGTTGCCCACGGGCTCTCCCTGCCTAACGAACCCACGGTTTCCTGCCCAATCGGGAGCTTAAACGCAGAACGCCACCGGCAAATGCCGGTGGCGTTCTGCGGACCTGCGGAGTTACTAGGCCTTGGCGCGGGCGCGGTTGGCCTTGGCGCGCTCGTTGGTGTCCAGGATGACCTTGCGGATGCGGATGGCGTCCGGGGTCACTTCGACGCACTCGTCCTCGCGGGCGAACTCGAGTGACTCTTCGAGGGTGAGTTCCCGCGGCGGGGTCAGGTTCTCGAAGGTGTCGGAGGAAGCGGCACGCATGTTGGTGAGCTTCTTTTCCTTGGTGATATTGACGTCCATGTCGTCGGCGCGGGAGTTCTCGCCCACGATCATGCCTTCGTAGACCTCGGACGTGGGCTTCACGAAGAAGGAGCCGCGTTCCTGCAGGTTGATCATGGCGAACGGGGTAACAACACCGGCGCGGTCGGCAACCATGGAACCGTTGGTGCGGTACTCGATGGGGCCGGCCCACGGCTCGTAGCCTTCGGAGATGGAAGCCGCGATGCCTGCACCACGGGTGTCGGTGAGGAACCGGGTGCGGAAACCGATCAGGCCACGGGCCGGAACGATGAACTCCATGCGGCACCAGCCGGTGCCGTGGTTGGCCATGTTGGTCATGCGGCCCTTGCGGGCTGCCATGAGCTGGGTGACGGCGCCCAGGTATTCCTCGGGCACGTCGATGGTCATGTGTTCCATCGGCTCGTGGATCTTGCCATCAACGGTCTTGGTGACAACCTGCGGCTTGCCGACGGTCAGCTCGAAGCCTTCGCGGCGCATCTGCTCCACCAGGATGGCGAGGGCGAGCTCGCCACGGCCCTGGACTTCCCAGGCGTCGGGACGCTCGGTGGGCAGGACCTTGATGGAGACGTTACCGATCAGTTCCTTGTCAAGACGGTCCTTGACCTGGCGGGCAGTGACCTTGGCGCCCTTGACCTTGCCGGCCAGCGGGGAGGTGTTGATACCGATGGTCATGGAGATCGCGGGATCGTCCACGGTGATCAGCGGCAGCGGCTGGGGGTTCTCGGCGTCGGTCAGGGTTTCACCGATGGTGATCTCCTCGATGCCGGCGACGGCGACAATCTCGCCGGGGCCTGCGGACTCGGCCGGCACGCGCTCCAGCGCCTTGGTGGCGAGCAGCTCGGTGATCTTGACGTTCTTCAGCTCGCCGTTGGCGCGGGCCCAGGCCACGGTCTGGCCCTTGCGCAGGGTGCCGTTGTAAATACGCAGCAGGGCCAGGCGGCCAAGGAACGGGGAGGCGTCGAGGTTGGTGACGTGCGCCTGGAGCACACCCTCCGGGTTGTACGTCGGAGCCGGGATGTGCTCGATGATGGTCTTGAACAGCGGTTCGAGGTCCTCGTTCTCCGGAGCGGTGCCGTCAGCGGGCTGCTCCAGGGAGGCGCGGCCGACCTTCGCGGCGGCGTACACCACGGGGACCTCGAGGATTTTGTCCAGGTCCAGATCGGGGACCTCGTCGGCCAGGTCGGAGGCGAGGCCGAGGAGCAGGTCCATGGACTCGTGCACGACCTCTTCGATCCGCGCGTCGGGGCGGTCGGTCTTGTTGACCAGCAGGATCACGGGCAGGTGCGCAGCGAGGGCCTTGCGCAGCACGAAGCGGGTCTGGGGCAGCGGGCCCTCGGAGGCATCGACGAGCAGGACGACGCCGTCGACCATGGACAGGCCGCGCTCCACCTCGCCGCCGAAGTCGGCGTGGCCGGGGGTGTCGATCACGTTGATGGTGATGGTCTCGCCGTTCGAGGACGGACCGTTGTAGGCGACAGTGGTGTTCTTCGCCAGGATGGTGATGCCCTTTTCGCGCTCCAGGTCGCCGGAGTCCATGACGCGGTCTTCTACGTGGTTGTGCTCTGCAAAGGAATGGGTCTGCTTGAGCATGGCGTCGACCAGGGTGGTCTTGCCGTGGTCAACGTGGGCCACGATCGCGACGTTGCGGAGGTCACTGCGCGATGCAGTGGCTACCGCGGTGTTGGTGGTGGTTTCAGACATGCGTAAAGGCTCGATTCAGTGGAGTCAGCTGTTGTATCGCGACATTTCCAACTGGAACGCACGACGGACAAGGCCCTTGGCACAGGGCGCCTTCCTCTATTCTAGCCGCTGAGTTATTTGTTGGCCTAAATTCCAAGCGGACTGACCGCCGCCGCTTAAGCCAATATCAGCCATCATTCCGCAATGCATGTGACCAAGTTCACTTCCACATCCCGGTGCATGGCATGATGTCTGTGACACAGCCCATCCATTGAGCACGCCGGAGACAACGATGCCCCCTGCCAAGGCCAACACCCCGCGTGGTGTCGCCTGGGCTGCCGCCGCCGCGGTCTCCGCGCTCGTGGCGGTCTCGGGGATTATTGGCAACAGCGGGGACGGCGGACTCCCTAGTACAGCGATGTCGCGGGCAGCCACAGGCCAGGCGGCCAACAGCCAGGTGGCAGCCGTGAAGCCGGGCGCCCCGAAGGTGTCGGTGACAGCCACTGCCCACGTTCTGAATACGGGCAACGGCCGCCTGGAAGCAGTTGTTCCCGATGTGGGCAGAACGGTCCTGCTGATTGGGGATTCGCAGTCGGAACCCGTAGACGGCTGGCCCCGCCTGGGCCTGGCCGCTGCCGGGTACAACGTATACTTCTGCGGCCGCGGCGGCACCGGCTACGTCGCGGCGAACGGCGCTACCGGTAATTACGTGGACGCCCTGCAGCGCGGGGACTGGTTGCTTCCTTCCGGCACTCCCGCCCTCATTGTGGTCGAGGGTGGCGGCAACGACGCCGCCGGAGGGGCAAGCAACGCGCAGATCTCGCGGAACGCCGAGCGGCTGATCTCTGAGCTGCGGAGCCGCTATCCCGGCACACGGCTGGCAATGATCGGCACCCTGGCCCGGGGAGCGAACGACGGCGGCGGCCGGCGGAGCGAGGTGGACGCTTTGCTCGCTGCCGTGGCGGCAGCAAATGGAGTGCCCTTTATCTCCACCGGAGATTGGCTCACCAGGTATGGACTGGCAAAGGACCTCGCTGATGCGGTGCATATGAACCCCGAAGGCCGCACGGCCCTGGGCGGGATTCTTGAGCGCAGGCTGCGGGAACTCGGACTGGACCGGAAACCCGCAGCGGAGCAGGGCGCCCTCGCCGCCGTGCCTGCAAGCGGGAGCACCTTCCAGGACTGACAGCCGAACCGGGCTGTTACCGCCCGTCCAAACATCTCGCCGGTTAACCGAACCGGCCAATTAAACGGATGGAGCCGGGCCCCAAAGGTCCCGGCTCCATCCGTTCAAGGAAAACGTCCCGCTATGCCACCTCAGGCGGAAGCATCAGCTTCGCGCCGGGGATGGCATTGAGCAGGGCCTTGGTGTACTCCTGCTTGGGCGATTCGAAGACGTCGTCCGTGGACCCGGTCTCCACCAGGCGGCCCTTCTCCATCACGCAGACGTGGTCCGCAATCTGGCGCACCACGGCAAGGTCGTGCGTGATGAACAGATACGTCAGCCCGAGGTTGGCCTGCAGGTCGGCGAGCAGGTTCAGCACCTGCGCCTGCACCAGCACGTCAAGCGCGGAGACTGCCTCATCACAGATGATGACCTCGGGGTCCAGCGCAAGTGCCCGTGCGATGGCAACGCGCTGCCGCTGGCCGCCGGACAACTCGTTGGGATAACGCTGCATTGCGGACTGGGGCAGTGCCACCTGGTCCAGCAGCGTCCGGACTTTCTTCTCCCGGCTGGCCTGGTCCCCGATCTTGTGGACCCGCAATGGTTCTTCGATCGTGCGGTAGATGTTGTACATCGGATCGAGGGAGCCGTACGGGTCCTGGAAGATCGGCTGGACCCGCCTGCGGAACTTGAACAGCTCGGCAGGCTTCAGGGCCGAGGTATCGACGCCGTCGAACAGGATCCTGCCCTCGGTCGGCTTCTCCAGCTGGAGCACCATCTTGGCCACTGTGGACTTGCCGGAACCCGACTCCCCCACGATCGCCGTCGTGGTTCCCCGCCGGACGTCGAAGCTCACGCCGTCGACGGCTGCGAAGTCCGTCGCTTTGCCCAGCCCCTGGCGGAGCTTGTACACCTTCCGCAGGTCCTGGATCTGCAGGAAGGTGTCCGTCTTCACGGCCTCGGCCACGGGAGCCAGCAGGTCCGTGGTCTCCACGCCCTGCTCCTTGGCCACCTGGATGCGGCGGCTGGCAAGGGACGGCGCGGACTCCACGAGCCGCTTGGTGTAAGGGTGCTGCGGGTTGCGCAGCAGCTCCAGCGACGGCCCGGCCTCAACGACCCGGCCCTGGTACATGACCACCACTTTGTCCGCACGCTCGGCCGCGAGACCAAGGTCGTGGGTGATCAGCAGCACCGAGGTGCCCAGCTCGTTGGTCATGGTTTCCAGGTGGTCCAGGATCTGCCGCTGGACGGTGACGTCGAGGGCCGACGTCGGCTCATCCGCAATCAGCAGGCGTGGCTGGCAGGAGAGGCCAATCGCGATCAGCGCACGCTGGCGCATGCCGCCCGAAAACTCATGCGGGTACTGGTTGGCCCGGCGTTTGGCGTCCGGAAGTCCAGCCTGGGACAGCACCTTGGCGATGTCGTCCGGCCCGCTGGGACGGCCGTTCGCCTTCAGTGTTTCCCTGACCTGGTAGCCGATCTTCCACACGGGGTTCAGGTTGGACATCGGGTCCTGCGGGACCATGCCGATGGTGTTGCCGCGCAGTTCGATCATGCGGTGCTCGCTGGCGTGGGCGATATCCTCTCCGTCGAGCAGGATCTGTCCCCCGGAGACCCTGCCGTTGTTGGGCAGGAGGCCGATGGCTGCCAGGGCAGTGGTGGACTTTCCGGAGCCGGACTCCCCCACGATCGCGACGGTTTCGCCGGGCATGATGGTCAGGTGCGCGTCCCGGACAGCCTTGACTTCACCGCCGCCGGTCTTGAAGGTGATGGCCAGGTCACGTATTTCGAGCAGCGGCCTGACGCCGGTGGTGCCGGCCTCATCGATGCGGACTTCTGGAGTTGTCATCTCTTTTTCTCTCATCGCTGACGGCTCTTCGGGTCAAGGGCGTCGCGCACGGCGTCGCCCAGCATGATGAAGCTCAACACCGTAAGGGAGAGCGCGGCGGCCGGGTAGAGCATGATCTGCGGATGCGTTCGTATGGAAGTCTGTGCTGCGGAGATATCGTGCCCCCAGGACATGACCCCCTCGGGCAAGCCAATCCCCAGGAACGAAAGGGTGGCTTCCGCCACGATGAATACGCCGAGTTCGAGGGTGGCCAGAACAATCACGGGTGCGAGGGCGTTCGGAAGGACGTGCTTCACCAGCGTTCCGAATTTCGAGACACCCAGCGCACGGGCTGCTGTCACAAAGTCGGCGTTACGGACCTCGATGACAGCGCCACGGGTGATGCGGGCCATTTGCGGCCAGGCAAGCAGCGAGATGACAAAGACCACGGTCCAAACACTCTTGTTTTCCCTGAACATGGGCAACTGTGTGATGACAAGCGCCCCGAGGATCAAAGGCAAGGCGAAAAAGATGTCACCAAGACGCGCGAGGATGGTGTCCAGCCAACCGCCATAAAAGCCGGCGAGGGCACCGAAGGTCACCCCGATGACCAGGACGCAGAGGACGGAAAGGATACCTACCGATAGTGAAGCCTGCGTGCCGTGGATGACCCTGGAGTAAATGTCGCAGCCCTGGAAGGTGAAGCCGAATGGATGCCCTGGCGCAGGTCCGCCTTCTGAGTTTGCGAGCTCGCAGCCCTCGTTCGGCGGCACCGACGAGAACAAGCCAGGGAACAGCGCTACGACGATCAGCACCAGGATAAGAAAAGCCGAAATGATGAACAACGGACGACGGCGAAGCTTGCGCCAGGCGTCTGCCCAGAGGCTGAGCGGGGCCTGGTCAGCCTTGACGGCGTCCGTCGCCTGCAGCGGCGTCTCGTCGATGGGGGCCACAAAGTGGCTGTTGTTACTGGTCATAGCGGATCCTCGGGTCAAGCCAGGCGTACAGGAGATCGACAAGCAGGTTGGCCACCACGAACACCAGCACCAGCACGCTGACGATGGAGACGATGGTGGGTCCCTCAGTGCGAAGGACAGCCTGGTAGAGCTTGTTGCCTACGCCGGGAACATTGAAGATGCCCTCGGTAACAATGGCGCCGCCCATCAGGCCGCCAAGGTTGGCGCCCAGATAGGTCACCACCGGGATCAGCGAGTTGCGCAGGATGTGCGCCAGGACCACCCGGGGCCGGGAAAGGCCCTTGGCGGTGGCCGTCCGCACGAAGTCGGCGTTCATGCCCTCGCTGACCGACGCACGGGTCAGGCGGAGGACATAGGCGAACGAGACAAGTCCCAGGACTACTGCCGGTAACAGCAGATTTCCCCAGTCCGCATTGGCTCCGACTGTGGGTTTGGCCCAGCCGAGCTGGACGCCGAAGACGAGCTGGAAGACGAAGCCCAGGACGAAGGTGGGGACGGCGATAACCACCAGCGAGGCCACCAGGACGGTGGAGTCGAACCAGCCGCCGCGGCGGAGCCCGGCGAAGACGCCGAACGCCACTCCGAAGACGGCCTGAATAATCAGCGCCTCGACCGCGAGCATGGCGGTCACGGGGAAGACCCGGGCCAAAGTGGCCGCGATTGGCTGTCCCGTGAAGTCATTGCCCAGGTTGAAGGTGAAGAGGTTCTTGAGGAAAAGGCCGTACTGGACCCAGAACGGCTGGTCCAGGTTGTACTGGCTGCGCAGGGTGTCGATGACTGACTGCGGGGGCTGGCGGTCGCCGAAGAGCGCCGCGATGGGGTCGCCGGGCAGGGCGAACACCATGTAATAGACGAGCAGCGTGGTGCCGAGAAAGACAGGGATCACCTGTAGGAGTCGGCGAAGAATAAACCGGACCACAGGTTTACCTGCCTTCCGGCAAAGGGGAGAACGGGTTCATTGGTGCCTTCCTGCAGTTGCAAGCGAATGGGGGCCCGGCTGTAACCGGACCCCCAGTGCGCCTCACAGCAAGTTAGATCTGGGACTACTTAGCCGTGATGTTGTAGTAGAGAATTTCGCCGTTCCAGCCGGTCTCGGCCTTCGCAACGTTGTTGCTCCACACAATTGCCTTGGCATAGTCCCAAAGCGGCAAGCCCGGAAGGTCCTGGAACAGAACCTCCTGTGCCTGGTTGAACTTGGCGTTCGCGTCATCCGTGCTCTTGGCGGCGAGGCCCTCCTTGAGCAGCTTGTCGAACTCGGGGTTCGAGTACTTCTCATAGTTGGAGGAAGCACCCGTTGCCCAGACCGGTCCCAGGAAGTTGTACAGCGACGGGTAGTCGCCCTGCCAGCCGGCGCGGGTCAGGCCCGGCAGCTGCTGGGACTTGCGGAGGTTCAGGACTTCAGCGAACTTGGCGAAGGGCTGGATTTCAGCCTGGATGCCGAGGTTGTTCTTGAAGCCGTTGGCCACGGCGTCGATCCATTCCTTGTGGCCGCCGTCGGTGTTGGAGGCGATCTGGAGCGGCTTGGAGCTGTCGTAAGGCTGGATCTTCTCAGCCTGCGTCCAGAGGTCCTTGGCCTTGGCGGCGTCGAACTTCAGGACTTCGCTGCCCTTAAGGCCTTCCTTGAAGCCATCGATGACCGGCGGGGCAAAGGCCTTGGCCGGGGTACGGGTGCCGTTGAAGACAACCTTCGTGATTTCTTCACGGTTGATGGCGTAGGACAGCGCCTGGCGGCGGAGCTTTCCGGCTTCACCCTGGAAGTTCGGGTTGTAGCCGGGAATGTTCAGCGTGGCGTTGGTGGCAACAGGCTTGGTGGCGTTGCGGTCCGGGAAGTCGTTGACATAGGTCTTTGTGGCGTTGGACGGCAGAACATCGGTGATGTCGAGGTTATCGGCCTGCAGGTCCGTGTACGCGGGGCCCGGGTCGGTGTAGAACTTGAAGGTGATGCCACCGTTTTTGGCCTCACGCGGGCCCTTGTAGTCAGCGTTCTTTACCAGGGCAATCGACTGGTCGTGGACCCAGGCTCCCTGCTTTTCGAACTTGTAGGGACCATTGCCAATGGGGTTCTCCCCAAAGGTCTTCGGGTCCGCCAGCGCGGCCGAGGGCAGCGGGTAGAAGGCGGAGTACCCCAAGCGCAGGGACCAGTCGGCCTCAGGCTGGGTGAGCTTGACCGTGATCGTGGAATCATCTGTTGCTGCCAGGCCGGACATCTTGTCGGCCTTGGGAGCGGGCGTGGTGGTGGTCTTGCCGTCCGCGGATTTCTCCGTAGTTACGGCTGAGACGTCCTCATAGCCGGCGATGGACTCGAAGAAGAAGCTGTTGTTCTGCAGGTTCTTGGAGTTGGCCGCAAAGTTCCAGGAGTCGACGAAGGTCTTGGCGGTGATGGCTTCACCATTGGTGAACTTCTGGCCCTGCTTGACCTTGATGGTCCAGTTCTGGGCGTCGGAGGAGTCGATGGACTCGGCCAGCGAGTTCACTGCTTTGCCGTCGGCATCATACGTGCGGAGGCCTTCGAAAAGCAGGTTGATGACGCGGCCGCCATTCGTTTCATTGGTGTTCGCCGGCAGCAACGGGTTTTGCGGTTCGCTGTTGTAAGCGGTGATCACCTTGTTCGGGTCGCCGGCAGCGCTGCTGGACCCGTTGGTGCTGCCGCCGCCGCCGGCGCCGCACCCGGTCAGGGCAAGCGCGGCGATTGCCACGATGCCCAGTGCTTTGGAAGTGCGCGTAAAACGCATTCCGCCTCCTATGAGTTGTGGGAGAGATGTATAGGGGAATCTTGTGCTTCCCCGCAGGTCGGACGCAGCTCACCGCTGTGACGAAACCTACACAATACGAGTTAGCCTAACTGCACGAAGTCCAGATATTGGTACTCCGTTGCCAAACCGTGACCGGCGGCTTTTCAATGCCCCGGGCGGCGGCGATAGTTAGGCACGTCACATGCTACTCGCCGGTAGGCCTTACGGCGAATCGGCGCCGCAAGAGCCAAAGGACCCTAAAAAGGACGTGGCCGCGGCTAGGACAGCCGCCACTCCGCAACGTTCCACCACACGCCGAGGGGACCGGGGCTGGTCTTCACGCCGGCCACCCGGGAATTGAACGCAGTTGTTCCCGGGGTTTGATAAAGGGGGAGGCCATACGCGTCCTCCCAGATGTGCTTGTCGATCCCCGCCAGGAGCTCGTCCTGTTTGCCCAGGTCCGTGGTCACAGCCAGTTGTTCCATGATCTTGTCCGCGTCGGCGTCGGAATATCCCGTGAAGTTGCTGCCGGCCCCGGTGCGGAAGATCTGCGGCACCCTGCTGACACCCGCCTCAGTCCCGATCCAGCCTGACAGGGCGGCGTCGTAGCCGCCCCTGCTCAACGCGGCCGCCCACTCTGCACTCCCCTGGCCGCCGTCGACAACCCGGAATCCGGCCAGGGCGGCCGAGTCACGGATCAGGGCGAAAGCTTTGGCCCGGTTCGGGTTGTCCCGGTTATAGAGAATGCGGATGCTGGGGGTGGCGTCCTTAAGGAGCCTCTTTGCGCCATCGATGTCCACCTTGGCGTAATCGGAAGACCCGTTGTTTTTCACGGTCTCGTCGTACTTTGGCTGTCCGGGCAGGAACACTTGGGAGTCCAGCGGCTTGTTGTCCGCCACCTGGGTGCCCACCACGGCGTCCACGATCGCCTGCCGCGGCACCGTTTTGAGGAAGGCTTCCCGGACATCCTTGTCCGCAAACGTTCCGGAGAAGTTGAGGTCAAGGTGGTCGTAGCCGGACTGTTTGTACCGTTCAACGGTGATGCCCTGGCCTGACAGGCCGGTGAGGAGATTGTCCGTGGCAGCCGAGGGCTGTGGCGAAATGATGTCCGCCTGCCCGTTGCGCAGGGCATCAACCGCCGCCGGCACGGCCCCTGTGAACCGGACATTGATCTCGTCCAGCCACGGTTCCGCGCCCCACACGTAGTCCCGGTTCCGGACCAGCTTCATGGAAACTTCAGGCACGATGTCGCGGACGATGTAGGGGCCGCTGGACAGGTAGAGCGCAGGATCATCCGGAACGGACTTCGTGTCGAAGCCGGTGTTCCAGAAATCGCTGACCTTTTTAAGGGCCGGGTGCGACGTCGGCTTGTCCGGGTTGCCCCGGGGCGTGTCCTTGAGGAGCTTGACCAGGTCTTCCTCATCGTTGAGTCCGCTCTTGGCAGCGACGACATGGGCCGGGAGTCCGACGTCGAGCGCCACTTCCCAGTCAGCGTACGGTGCGGCGTACTCAATGGTGATGGAACGGCCGTCCGACCCGATTTCGGGAAACAGGGTACCCGCCAGGCCTGTGGTATCGGAGGCAACCGAGAAGTACTTGGTGCCCTTCCCCGCTGCGGGGTCGACGTCGTCGAAGTAACCTGACCCGGCGGCCCAGCTCAGCAGGAGGTCTGCAGCTCCGATGGGCGCACCGTCCGACCACTTCACGCCCTCATTGACCGTGTACTTTACTTTGAGCGGCTGGTCAGAGACCTTCTCGAAGTGCCCGAACTTGTCGTTGCGGACCACCTTGGAGCTGTCGTCCAGGTAGAAGAAGCCCGAGTGTGTGATGGCGCCGATCTTCGAGTTGATGTCGGTGTTGCCGCTGGCGCTGTAGGGGTTGAACGAGGAGAATGCGTTGACCTCGGCCACGGTGACGCTGCCGCCCCGCTTTGCCTCCCCCACCACCACGGACGGGGCGCTGCCGCCCGAACAGCCGGAAAGAACCAGGGCAGCCGCCAACGCGGCGATGAGCAACTGCATCAGACGCCGGACCGGCATGCCGCCTCCTTGTGGTTTTCCCTCTCCGGAGGGGACTGGGGCCGCTTCGATCACGCCCTACAAACTCAGGATACTTGGTGCTGCTGCCCGCCAGCCCAATCCGTGCCCCCGCCACTAGGAGGTAGTCCGGGCCGCCGGACGGGACCTACGGCCCGAGCCCGGGCCCGGCCGGTTCCGTAGCATGCTGGCAACGGAACCTCAGGAAGGAAAAGCTCGATGAGCATCCCCCAACCGTCCAATGTGCCCGGAAGTGCAGTCCCGCCCCTCGAACTGCCGTACTACGGTGCTCCGCCGGTGGACGCGGTCAAACGCGTCTTCCAGAAGTACGCGGTCTTCTCGGGGCGCGCCAGCCGAAGCGAATATTGGTGGTGGTTCCTCGCTTCCGGGCTGGCCTCAGCGGTGCTGAATTCCATCAGTCCCACTGTAGTCAACGGCCAGGTGACGGGGTCCAGCGCCCTGGGTGGTTTGTGGTTTCTCGCCACCGTTGTCCCGTCACTCGCGGTGGCGTCCCGGCGCCTCCACGACGTGAACCTCAGCGCCTGGATGCTGCTGCTCGCCCTCATCCCCGTGCTTGGATGGATTGTGCTCATCGTGCTGCTCGCACAGCGGGAGAACCCGTATGGCCAGCGTTTCGACAAGTACCCTGCACCGGAGCGTGGGCAGGCATCATCCGCTCCCCCGTCCTGGCCTCAGCAGCAGCCTCCCTACCCGCCAGGTCCCGCGGGTCCGACCGGGCCGTAGGCCAGGGCAGACCTCCGGCAGTTTTTCGGCCTGGACAGTAGCCAGCATGATTCCGGGGCGGCAGTGCGCCTGTTCCTGCGGAAATCAGACGTTGAAGCGGAACTCCACCACGTCGCCGTCGGCCATGACGTATTCCTTGCCTTCGATCCGGACTTTGCCGCGGGATTTCGCCTCAGCCATGGATCCGGCGTCCACAAGGTCGTCGAAGGAGACTACTTCGGCCTTGATGAAGCCCCGCTGGAAGTCTGAGTGGATGACGCCGGCTGCCTGCGGTGCCGTGTCACCCTGCCGGATGGTCCAGGCTCGCGCTTCCTTGGGGCCCGCCGTGAGGTAGGTCTGCAGCCCCAGGGTGTGGAAGCCCACGCGTGCCAGCTGGTCCAGGCCGGATTCGTCCTGGCCGTTCATCTCCAGCATCTCGCGCGCCTCTTCCTCGTCCAGCTCCACAAGGTCGGCCTCGAGTTTGGCGTCAAGGAAGATACAGTCTGCCGGGGCAACCATGGCGCGCAGTTCTTCCTGCTTTTCCGGGCTGCCCAGGATGCCTTCGTCGGCATTGAACACGTAGATGAAGGGCTTGGCAGTCAGCAGGCCCAGCTCCTTGAGGTGTTCCATCTCCAGTTTGTCGCTCTTGATGGAGGAGTAGATGGTGTCTCCCCGCTCCAGCACCGCCTGCGCTGCCTTGATGGCGGCGAGCTCGGCGGCTTCCCGCTTCTTGATCTTGACTTCTTTTTCGATCCGCGGGATGGCTTTTTCGATGGTCTGCAGGTCCGCGAGGATCAACTCGGTGTTGATCGTCTCCATGTCCGAGCGGGGATCCACCTTGCCGTCGACGTGGATTACGTCGGGGTCATCGAAGACCCGGACAACTTCGGCGATGGCTTCAGCTTCGCGGATATTGGCCAGGAACTGGTTGCCAAGCCCCTCCCCCTCCGATGCGCCCTTCACGATGCCGGCGATGTCGACGAAGGATACCGCGGCGGGCAGGACGCGCTGGGAGCCGAAGATCCCGGCGAGCTTCTGCAGCCTGGGGTCCGGGAGGTTCACGACGCCGACATTGGGTTCGATGGTGGCGAACGGATAGTTCGCGGCCAGGACCTGGTTGCGGGTGAGCGCGTTGAACAGGGTTGATTTGCCGACGTTGGGCAGTCCGACGATGCCAATAGTAAGAGCCACGAGGATTGATTCTACCCGCCGGACCCCGCCGCCCTGTACCCGGGAATGTCACTGCCCATGATTGTCAGAGCCCCGTGCAACAGTGAAGCCATGGATGCTTTTGCCTTGATTCTGGCCCTCTTCATGCTGCTGCTCGGTGCGCTTGCCGGCGCTGCAGCCACCTATTTCTCATTGCGCCGGAACTCGCACGCCCTGGAGTCGGACTTCGACCAGGTGTCGTCCCGCCTGTCCGATGTCACGGCGCAGCTGGCAGCGGCCGACGCCGAGCGGCGGCTTTTGGCCGCACAGAACCGTGAGCTGGGTGAGGCCCGGACACAGGACGGCAGCGTGCTGCGTGCCCTGGCGCCCGTGGCCGAGAAGCTGTCCGCGGTGCAGCAGCAGGTGGCACTGCTGGAGCGGGACCGGGTTGAGCAGTACGGCCAACTGGCCCAGCAGCTGCAGGAGGCCAGGCTGTCCGATGAACAGCTCATCCGTTCCACGCATGCCCTGGAATCGGCGCTGCGTTCCAACAGCGCCAGAGGCCAGTGGGGCGAGGTGCAGCTCCGGCGCGTAGTGGAGGCTGCCGGCATGCTCCGCCACGTCGACTTCGTCGAGCAGGTCCACAGCGCAGGCCACGACTCAGCTGTGCGGCCGGATCTGGTGGTGCAGCTGCCGGGTGAAAAGCAACTGGTGGTGGACGCAAAAGTCCCGTTGTCGTCCTACCTTGAGGCACAGGAACTGGACGCGGTGGACCCCCGCCTGGCACGGGCCGCCGGGCCACAGTCGGCAAACGACGGCCGGAACCGGCAGGCCCTGCTGGCGGCACACGCCAAGGCGCTGAGGGCGCACGTCGACGCGCTGGGTACCAAGAAATACTGGGACATCCCCGGGAACTCCCCGGAACTGGTGGTCTGCTTCATCCCGGCCGAATCCATCCTCGCAGCGGCATTGACAGCTGACGCCGGACTCCTGGATCACGCGCTGTCACGCAACGTTGTCCTTGCGTCACCGAGCACCCTCCTGGCCGTGCTGAAGTCCGTGGCGTTCACGTGGCGCCAGGACGTCCTGACGGACAGTGCACGCGAGCTCTTCGAACTTGCGCGGCAGCTGTACGACCGGATGGGCACGCTGGGCGAGAATGTCACCAAGCTGGGATCGTCACTGAAGACCTCAGTGGACCGTTACAACGCCATGGTTGGCACACTGGAAGCCAGGGTCCTGCCCACAGCGCGGAAGCTCAACAGCCTGGAGGAGTCCGGCCTGGTTGCACCTTCGCTGGTGGAAGTTACCCCGCGGGCGCTGGTGGCACCGGAACTGCAGGGCGACGACGAAGCGGCCTGAGACGGCCGCCGGCATGCGGAAGGGGGGGCGGGGCGGGGGGGGGGCGCCCCGCCCCCTTCCGTTGAGATGTGGTGACGGTTGAAATGTGGTCGCGGTTTTAGCTGCGGGACCGGCGTCCGCCCAGCGCGCGGCTGACATCGCCGGCCTGCTTCAGGGTGGCCCGGAGTTCCTTGGGCAGCGAGAAGAGGAGGTCTTCCTCGGCCGTAACGACTTCCTCCACGGCTCCGTAGCCGTAATCAGCCAGCAGCCGCAGCACGTCCTGCACCAGCACCTCGGGAACGGATGCCCCCGACGTCACACCCACGGTTGCGACGCCTTCAAACCACGCCTCGTCAACCTCGTTGGCGAAATCCACCCGGTACGAGGCCTTGGCACCGTATTCGAGCGCCACCTCCACCAGCCGGACAGAGTTGGACGAGTTGGCCGAACCCACCACGATCACCAGGTCCGCCTTGGGCGCAATTTTTTTGATGGCCACCTGGCGGTTGGTGGTGGCGTAGCAGATGTCGTCGCTGGGCGGATCCTGCAGGGTGGGGAACCGTTCCTTGAGCAGCCGGACGGTCTCCATGGTCTCGTCCACGCTCAGCGTGGTCTGCGAAAGCCAGATGACCTTTTCGGGGTCGCGGACAGTGACCTGGTCCACTTCGTGCGGGCCATTAATGATCTGGATGTGCTCCGGCGCCTCCCCTGAGGTGCCTTCCACTTCCTCATGGCCGTCGTGGCCGATCAGGAGGATATCGAAATCGTCCTTTGCGAAGCGGACGGCTTCCTTGTGCACTTTGGTGACCAGGGGGCACGTGGCGTCAATGGTGCGCAGGCCCCGGGTTTCGGCGGACTCGACCACTGCCGGGGACACTCCGTGGGCGGAGAAGATCACGAGGGCACCTTCGGGTACTTCGTCCGTTTCGTCCACGAAGATGGCGCCCTTTTCCTCCAGCGAGCTGACCACGTGGACGTTGTGGACAATCTGCTTGCGGACATACACGGGCGGCCCGTAGTGTTCCAGCGCCTTTTCGACCGCGATCACGGCCCGGTCAACGCCTGCGCAGTATCCGCGGGGAGCGGCCAGCAGCACCTTCTTGGTTCCGTTTACGGGGGCTGCGGCTGCTACCTCCTCAGGCGAGCGGCGCCTGCGCGGAATGGTTGGCATCGAAAGGGATACAGCCGAGGTGGTCATTCCTCCATGTTACCGGCTGGTCCCCACCCGTTTCCGGGATGCGAACAACGTCACAATGCCCACCGCCACCAGGACGCCACCGGCAACCCCGGCCGCGGCGATCCACGTTTGGAAGTCCGCGCCGGAAGCGGCAAGGAAATGGTCACGGAACATGTTGGCCACCGCATTGCCGGTGTCCGTGGCCTGGGCGCGGGCTGACCCCAGCTGCAGTCCCAGCCCCCACAGCCCCGCGAGCGCCATTCCCCCAAGGCCGGCGGCCAGCAGCACCGTCCCGCGGCGGCGTGCCGCCACGAGCGCCAGCAGGAACGCTACGGCTGACCCGATGGCCAGGATGTAGCCCATGGGCGCGTAGGTGGCCAGCCGTTCAGTCCACTCCTTTTGCGCAGGCTGGCCTACATTGATCAGCGTCTGTTCCGGCGGGTCGAGGGGAAGCCTGGTGGTGCGGGAGATCTCCTCCGAGCCCAGGGCAACCAGCGGGGCAACGTCGAGGGTCAGGGACGACGCCGACGCTCCTCCCTGGGATGCCGCGGCAGGATCGGCAAAGCTGAGGCGGTGGCTTCTGCGGAGGGTCTCCTCCCAGGCCGCCGGATAGCCGGGCAACCCAGTCAGTGACTCCGCCGCCTTTTCAAGCATTGGCTCCACCAGACCTGAGAGGAACCCGGGAACCGCCCCGGTATCAATCGTTCCCACTGCGGCGGCGGCCAGCTTCTTTTGAAATTCCGTGTCCTTGCCAAGTGGAGCTGCAAGACGGACGAAGCCGTCTTCCTGGACGATGTTGCGGTCCACCCAGATGGCGGGAACGGCAACGGCGGCGAGGAGTATGCCCAGCACGGTGGCGATGGCAGAGTTAAAAGTGCGCACAACAGGTCCTTAGGGGTTGGGGGCCTTATCCCATCCTAGGCAGGGTCCAGGGGCTGCCCCTGTCAGTCCCCGGTGCTAGACCTTATGGATAAGGTTGATTGACCGCCCACGACAGTTGAAGGACCGCATGCCCGCAGCACCAGCCTCCCACCGGCGTCCGCATGTCTGACCAGGCCTCGTTACCGGGTACTGCCCCCACTACGTTGCCGGCCACCGCGGCGGAAACCAGCCCGGACAACCCGTGGCCGCTGCAGCTGCTGTCGCAGAAGCTCAAGGCCCACATCGACCGCACCCCGTCGGCGTGGGTTGAAGGCCAGGTCATTGAACTGAACCGGCGCGGGACGAACGCCTACATCACGCTTCGGGACGTGGACGCGGAGGTGTCGCTGCCGGCTTCCGTCTGGACCAAGGTCCTGGAGCGGCAGAACCTTCCACTGGAGCGCGGATCACGGGTGGTGGCCCTGCTGAAACCGGAGTTCTGGCTGAAGACGGGCCGGCTGAACATGCTGGTGCGGGACATCCGGCCGGTCGGACTGGGTGACCTGCTGGCCCGGATTGAGCGGCTGCGCCAGGCCCTCGCGGCTGAGGGTCTTTTCGCCGATTCCCGGAAGAAGCGGCTGCCCCTGCTGCCGCACCGCATCGGCCTGATCACGGGTCGGGATTCGGACGCCAAGAAGGACATCCTTCGCAACGCGGCCCTCCGGTGGCCGGCGGTGGAGTTCGAGATCCGCGAGGTGGCCGTCCAGGGAAACACGGCCGTGTCCCAAATAGTCCGTGCCCTGCGTGAGCTGGACGTCCGGCCTGAGGTGGATGTCATCGTCATCGCCCGGGGCGGCGGGGCACTGGAGGATCTCTTGCCCTTTAACAGCGAGGAACTGATCCGTGCCGTGGCCGCGGCCAACACGCCCGTCGTGAGCGCCATTGGCCATGAGGCGGACCGCCCGCTGCTGGACTACGTCGCCGATCTCCGGGCCTCCACCCCCACCGACGCCGCGAAGCGGATCGTGCCGGAGGTATCCGAGGAACTTGCCGGGGTGCGCCAGGCGCGGGAACAGCTGCGGCGCTGCGTGGAACGGCTGGTGGACCGGGAGTCGGACCGGCTGGCGGCACTGCATTCGCGGCCCGTCATGGCGGCGCCCGAGGGCATGGTCTCCGTCCGGGGCGAGGAAATCGAACGGCTGCTGCGGCGCTCCTCCGCCGCGGTGAGCTCCACGGTGGTGCGGGCAGCGGACCAGCTGGAGCATCTGAAAGCCCAGGTCCGCGCGCTCTCACCGCAGAAGACCCTGGACCGGGGGTACGCCGTCGTCGAACTGGCAGGAGACCAGGCCGCACGGATCGCCGAGGCCGGCCACGCCGTCGTCCGCAGGCCCGCCGAAGCACCTGCGGGTGCCCCCTTGTCCATCCGTGTGGCGGAGGGACGCTTCGGGGCCACCTCCACCGGCCTTGCGGAGTCCACCAGGGCACCGCACCCAGGAAACCCAGACCAGCACCAGGAAGTGGAAGAGAAGGCATGACCGAACAGAAACCAGAATCCGACGTTGCCGCGCTGAGCTATGAGGAGGCCCGGGAGCAGCTCATCGCCGTGGTGGGCAGGCTGGAGGCCGGAGGGGCAAGCCTGGAAGAATCCCTGGCCTTGTGGGAGCGCGGCGAGGCACTGGCCGCGCGGTGCGAGGAGTGGCTCGAGGGAGCACGGAAGCGGTTGGCCGCTGCCCGCGACCAGCCGCTGTAAACAACCGCCGGACCGGGCCAGCCCTTGGAACCGCGGCTTTGTACCGGGCCACACTGCTCCGGCCCCAGGGCCCGGGCTCAGGAACGGGCTACGAGCTCCCGTTCGATGTCGACGTCGAATTCAGCCTTGGGCCACTCCAGGCGGAAATCGGACAGCGCCGACATCACCAGTTGCTGCACGGCGATGCGGGCGAACCATTTCTTGTTGGCGGGAACCACGTACCACGGGGCAATCGCTGAGCTGGTCTCTTCGAAGGCGGCCTGGTAGGCGGCCATGTAGTCATCCCAAAAGGCCCGTTCCTTCAGGTCGCCACTGCTGTATTTCCAGTGCTTGGCAGGGTTGTCCAAGCGGGCCAGCAGCCGG
This sequence comes from Pseudarthrobacter sp. rb, assembly GCF_056389225.1. Taxonomy (NCBI): domain Bacteria; kingdom Bacillati; phylum Actinomycetota; class Actinomycetes; order Micrococcales; family Micrococcaceae; genus Pseudarthrobacter; species Pseudarthrobacter sp. rb. Next base: position 24,315 of record NZ_JBWJAR010000004.1, read on the forward strand.
GATTTCTGCTCATCCTTGCTGATGTTGAGCATCACTTTGATGATCTTGGTGCCGGCGTCGGTTTGGCGGGCTTCGAATTCGTTAATGGCCCGGTAGCGCCGGCTGATTTCTTCCGGGGTGGCCCAGTTGTGGACGCGGTGGATGAGGACGTCCTCGTAGTGGGAGCGGTCAAAGATCCCTACCATCCCGGCTGCGGGGACCTCCTTCTCGATACGCCAGAGGAAATCGTAGGACTTCTCCTGCTCGGTGGGGGCCTTGAACGCCTTGAACTGGACGCCCTGGGGGTCCATGGTGGCCATGACGTGGTTGACGATTCCGCCCTTGCCGGCTGTATCCATGGCCTGGAGGACCAAGAGGATCCGTTTCTTGCCGCCGACCCGTGATTCGGCGAACAGCTGTTCCTGCAGCTCCGACAGCGTCCCGTCCATCTCAGCCAGCAACGCCTCGCCGTCGGCCTTGTTGCCGCTGTAACCCGGAGTGGCGTCCGGGTCCACCGCGGCCAAGGAAAATCCCTTTCCAACGCGCAGGGTCTCAGACGGATGCTGGTCGAAGCCAACGACGCGGGCCATGGGGTTCCTCTCCGCAGGGGGTACACGGGCCCGGTGGCCCGTGAGCACAGGCTAGTTCCCCTGGTACCTGCTTAGGAAGTCCCCCATGCGCCCGATAGCCTCTTCGATGTCCTTCACGTTGGGCAGCGTCACCATGCGGAAGTGGTCCGGGCGCACCCAGTTGAAGGCACGGCCATGCGATACCAGGATCTTCTGTTCCCTCAGGAGGTCAAGGACAAATTTCTCGTCATCCCGGATGTGGTAGACCTCGGGGTCAAGCCGCGGGAACAGGTACAGGGCGCCTTTGGCCTGCTGAGTGCTGACTCCGGGAATGGCGTTCAGCATGTCGTAGGCCTTGTTGCGCTGCTCCAGCAGCCGGCCGCCCGGGAGGATGAGGTCGTTGATGCTCTGGTAGCCACCCAATGCCGTCTGGATGGCGTGCTGGGCCGGCACATTGGCGCACAGGCGCATGTTGGCCAGGAGGTTGATGCCTTCCAGGTAGTCGGCGGCATCCTTCTTGGGTCCTGAAATGGCCATCCAGCCTGCCCGGTAACCGCAGACGCGGTAGGCCTTGGACAACCCGCTGAAGGTCAGGCACAGGACGTGGTCGCCGGTGAGGCCGGCCAGGTTCACGTGGACGGCGTCCTCGTACAGGATCTTTTCGTAGATCTCGTCGGCAAATATCACCAGGCCGTGCTTTTCGGCCAGGGCCACGATGCGCTTCAGGGTCTGTTCCGGGTACACAGCGCCGGTGGGGTTGTTCGGGTTGATGACCACGATGCCCTTGGTGCGGGGAGTGATCTTGGCTTCCAAGTCCTCCAGGTCAGGCTGCCAGCCGGACTCTTCATCGCAGAGGTAGTGCACCGGCTTGCCGCCGGCGAGCGCCACGGACGCTGTCCAGAGCGGGTAGTCCGGCGTGGGGATGAGCACCTCGTCGCCTGAGTCCAGCAGCGCCATCAGGGACATGGTGATGAGCTCGCTGACACCGTTGCCCAGGTAGATGTCGTCAACGTGGATGTTCTGGATTCCGCGGGTCTGGTAGTACTGCGAGACGGCGGTGCGCGCCGAAAAGATGCCACGCGAATCGCTGTAGCCCTGGGCGTGGGGCAGGTGGCGGATCATGTCCACGAGGATGGCGTCCGGTGCCTCGAAGCCAAACGGCGCCGGGTTCCCGATGTTCAGCTTGAGGATCCTGTGGCCCTCCGCCTCCATCTGCTGGGCGGCTTCAAGGATCGGTCCACGGATGTCATAAAGGACGTTGTTGAGCTTCGTGGACTGCCTGAATTCTGCCATCCCTCAAATATGCCACAGGAAGGATGCATGGCCGTTGAGACATCCGCCACCTGGCCGACGGCGGCTGCCGGACCTTCGAAAGTCCGGCAGCCGCCGTCGTCGTCACCTGCGTGTACCTGCCCAAGGGCAGGGATCGCGGACCTACTTGACGATGCCCTTCTCCTTGAGCCAGTTGGTTGCTGCCGTCTTGGCGTCCTGCTTCTGGCTGCCGCTGACGGCACGGTTGAGGTTGATCAGGTCATCCGTGGTGAGGGTGCTGGACACCGAATCCAGTGCCTCCTTGGCCTTGTCCGTCATCTTGGCCTTGTTATACAGCGGCAGGACCTGCTGGGCGATGAAGTTGTTCTTGGGATCGTCCAGCACCACGAGGTCGTTGTCCGCGATGGACGGCGTGGTGGTGTAGATATCGGCCACCTGCACCTGGTCCTCCAGCAGCGCCTTGAGCGTCACCGGGCCACCGCCGTCGCTGAAGGGTTCCAGCTTCTTGGGCTCGCAGTTGTAGTTCTTCTTCAGCCCGGGCAGGCCGTAAGCGCGCTCGGCGAAGGTGGCCGGGGCTCCCACGACAATCTGGCTGCAGACCTTGGCCAGGTCCTCAATGGACTTCAGCTGGTACTTCTCCGCGGTCGCCTTGGTGACCACCATGGCGTCCTTGTCCTCGGCTTTGGAGACGTCCAGGACCCCGAGCCCGTCCGGCAGCTTGCCCGGCAGCGCCTTGGCGATGTCCCCTGCGGAGACTTCCTTGGCTTCCTTGTCCACGTACAGCAGCAGGTTGCCGCTGTAGTCCGGCACCACGTCCACCGAACCGTCCTGGACGGCCTTGAAGTAGACCTCGCGGGAGCCGATATTCGGTTTGGTGGTGGCGGTGATTCCGTTGGCGTTCAAGGCGCCGGCGTACAGTTCGGCGATGATCTGGCTTTCCGGGAAGTCCGCGGAACCCACCACCAGGGATGTGGCTCCGCCGGAAGCGCCGGCACTGGATGCGGGCGCGTTCTTCAGCGGATCGGACGAACCGCCGCAGGCTGACAGCGCCACTGCCAGGCCAAGCCCGGCGGCAAGGCCGCTGAACGCCCGCCTGCCGAGGCGCTGGGGACGGCTATCTTTCATGACTTACCTCCTTGTACAACAGTCTCCGCAACTACGGGGTCTGTGAGTTCAACCGCGGCCTCCTGGCTGCGGTGGGACAGTCTTGAGGCGCCCTGGGTGAGGAACAGCCTCTGGAACAGGGACAGGACGAGGTCGACGGCGATGGCCAGCACAGCGATGAGGAGGGAACCTCCCAGCATCTGGGGGAAGTCGCTGAGGACCAGTCCGTCAAAGAGATACCGGCCCAGTCCGCCGAGGTTGATGTACGCCACCACCGAGACAGTGGCGATCACCTGCAGCACGCCGGTCCGGAACCCGCCGAACATGACGGTGAGGGCGTTGGGCAGTTCGGCCCGGAACAGGACCTGCAGCTCCGTCATGCCCATGGCGCGGGCAGCATCAACCACGTTCCGGTCCACACTGGAGATCCCGGCGTAGGTTCCGGCCAGGAGCGGCGGGACTGTGAGGATCACCAGGGCCCAGATGGGGGGCATCAGTCCGATGCCGGCCAGCAGTACGAACAGGATCAGCAGGCCGAGGGTGGGCAGGGCGCGCAGGGCACCGGCCAGGGCAACGACAGCAACGCGTCCCCTTCCCGTATGCCCCACGAAGAGACCAACGGGAACCGCGATGGCGGTGGCGATCAGCATGACAAGCCCCGTGTACTGCAGGTGCTCCCCCAGCCGGACGGGGATGCCCATGCTTCCGGACCAGTGCAGGGGATCCGAAAGCCAGGCGAAGGTATCGGCGAAGACGTTACTCACGCGTTTCCACCGCCGGTCTCCGGCCGTGCAAAGCGCTCCGCTGCGGCAGGTGCTTCCGATGGGAGACGCCCTGCACTGCGGTCCCTCCGGCTTCCGGCCCGCTCCCAGGGAGTGAGCACGCGTTCCAGCAGGACCAGGATGGCGTCCATGAGCAACGCGAGGATCAGGATGGCCACGATGCCCACCACCACCTCGGTGACAAAATCGCGCTGCAGGCCGTCGGTGAAGAGCATGCCCAGGTTGCCGACGCCCAGGAGGGCTGCAACGCTGACCAGCGAGATGTTGCTGACGGACACCACCCGGAGGCCGGCGAACATGACCGGCAAGGAGAGCGGCAGGTCCACCTGGAGGAACCGGGCCACCGGTTTGAACCCCATGGCCTGCGCGGCCTGGCTGACATCCGCGTCTACGGAATCAAAGGCATCCAGGGCAGCGCGGACCAGCAGGGCCACCGCATAGATGGTCAGCGCCACCACCACGTTGAGGGGATCGAGGATCCGGGTGCCCAGGATGGTGGGCAGGATGATGAACAGCGCGAGGGACGGGATGGTGTACAGGAGGGATGACGCTGTCAGCACCACGGAACGCAAGGCGCTGTTTCGCCGCGCCAACTGTGCCAGCGGGATGGAAATGAGCAGGCCCAGGACCATAGGGACCAGCGCCAGGACCAGGTGCTGGCCGCCGCGCTCGAGGATCATGCCGGTATTGGCCAGGAACCATTCCATCAGAGGGCAGCCTGCCGCACCTGGCGCGCTTCTTCGATCAACGCCAGGACCTCACCGCCGCGGACCACCCCCAGGACCACGCCGTCGGCGTCCACGGCAACGCCAAGGCCGGACGGCGAGGACAGGGCCGCATCCAGGGCGCGGCGGAGGCTCTCTCCGGGACGGAACAGCGAACCCCCGGGGATCAGTTCAGTCTCCGTGCCGGGTGCCGACCATCCCAGCGGACGCTTGTCCGCATCCACCACCAGCTGCCAGCCGCCGGCAGCGCTGGAATCCGACTCGTACCCTCCCGAGGCCCGGATGATCGTGGGCACCGGGTGGATCGCCACGCCGTCGGACGGGGAAAAACCCAAGTGGCGGAAGCCGCGGTCGCGCCCCACGAAGGATGCCACGAAGTTGTTGGCCGGCGCCCGCAGGATCTCCTCGGGCGAGGCGTACTGGGCCAGCCTGCCGCCGGTGGCAAAGACAGCCACCTTGTCGCCCAGGATGGTGGCCTCATCGATATCGTGGGTCACGAAAACGATGGTCTTGGCCAGATCCTTTTGCAGTCGCAGCAGCTCGTGCTGGAGTTCATCGCGGACAACGGGGTCCACCGCGCTGAACGGCTCATCCATGAGGAGCACGGGCGGGTCCGCAGCGAGGGCGCGCGCCACGCCCACACGCTGCTGCTGGCCGCCGGAAAGCTGCGACGGGTAGCGCCCGCCAAGCGACGGCGCCAGGCCCACCACGTCCAGGAGTTCGCGGGCACGCTTCCGGGCGTCCGCTTTGGAGACCCCGTTCAGGCGCGGAACGGTGGCGATGTTGTCCAGGACGGAGCGGTGGGGCAGGAGCCCGGCGGACTGCATTACATAGCCCATGGACCGCCGCAGTTCCGCCGCCGGCACCGAGGTGACATCCCGGCCGTCCACGGTGATGGTGCCTGATGTGGGTTCCACCATCCGGTTGATCATCCTGAGGGACGTTGTTTTGCCGCAGCCGGAAGGACCCACAAAGACGGTGACGGAACCTTTGGCGATGGACATGGACAACCCGTCCACAGCCGGCTGGCCGCCCGGATACTGCTTGGTAACGCTCTGGAACTCGATCATCGCCTGGTCCATGGTGCGGACTTACCTGTTCTCTTGGACGGGCTGTTCCCAGCACCGCGACATTGCCATAAGCACGCTGATAGTTACGGTAGCCCAAACGGTGGCAGGCTTCAGCAGCTGAGGCCCTAATCCGCGCAAAGGAATCCCTACTGTAACCATTCGGAACCCCAACCGGGATGGATGGGTTCCGCAGGATCCGCACACACAGTGGCTCCTGTCGGGGCGCCGCAGCCCGGCCTAAAGTGGAGGCGTGACCAACTTGGAAGTTTCGCCGCAGCAGGAAGTTTGCCCGCCCGCCCCCGCAGGAGGGACGTCCGGCCCCTGCCTGCAGCTGTGGCCTGAACGCGAAGTGCCCCTGGGCGGGGTCCGCGCCATGAACGTCAAACGTACGTTGCCCCAGCGCGGCCTCCCCACCATCGGGGCCTGGTGCTTCCTGGACAGTTTCGGCCCGGACCGGACTGCGATGTCCGTCCTTCCCCATCCGCACATCGGGCTGCAGACGGTGACCTGGCCGCTGGCGGGGCACATCCACCACCGGGACAGCGTGGGCAGCGACGTGGTGGTCCGTCCCGGGGAGCTGAACATCATGACAGCAGGCCACGGCGTATCCCACTCCGAGTTCGCTGTGCTGCCTGCCGGCGGCGGGGAGTTGCCGCTGCAGCGGGGCCTGCAGCTGTGGGTTGCCCTTCCTGACGGGGACCGGCACCGGGAGCCTGCATTCGAGCAGCACCGCGAACTGCCGCGCGCCGCCGGCCCGGGCTTCACGGCGACCGTCATGGTGGGAGAGCTTGCAGGGGTGGCCTCCCCCGCAAGAGTGTTTTCGCCGATCGTCGGCGCGGACGTTTCCTGCGAAGGGGACGCGGCGCTGCCGTTGAACCCCGGCTTTGAGCACGGCATCCTGGTGCTCGACGGCGGCCTGGCGGTGGACGGCCAGGACCTGCCCGCGGGACCGCTGGGCTACCTGGGCACCGGCCGCAGCGAACTCAGGGTGGAGGCACTTCCCGGTACGAGGTTCCTGCTCATCGGCGGGGAGCCGTTTGGTGAGGAACTGCTGATGTGGTGGAACTTTGTGGGCCGCACCCATGACGAAGTGGAAAAGGCCAGGGACGACTGGGAAGCGCAGGCCGGCTTGCCGGACGCTGAAGCGGCTGCAGCCCGCTACGGCCTGGTGCCGGGCCACGGCCCGGATGCCGGGGCGGAGGCCGGCCGGATTCCCGCTCCCCCACTCCCCGGTGTCCGGCTGACGCCACGGAAGCGTTCCGTGGGCTAAGCGGGTTCGGCCACCAACTGCAGCACGCCGAACACCGGTTCCTGGTCCAGCACCCTGACCTCCGTCACACCGGTTTCGGCAAGGTTCCGGCGGAAGGACTCCTGCAGGGGCGCCACGTTCATGCCGAGACCGCCACCCAGGATCACCGGACCTTCGATTTTCAGCTGGCCCAGCACCTGGCCGGCCAGGGCAGCGAGGTCCTGCCCGGCCTGCTCCAGCAATATTGCGCTGTCCCGGTGCCCGGTGGCCGCGGCTTCCACGACGTGCCTAGCCTGCTGCGCCCAGAAGCGCCTCCCGGTGTCCGGTGAGTGGAACAAGGCGATGAGCTTGTTGGGATGGTCCAGACCGCAGGACGCCAGGAGGGTCGCCGTGAGCTGGTCGACGGGCAGGCCCTGGTTCATCCTGCGGAGGCTGTGCCGGACCGCTTCCCTGCCCAGCCAGTAGCCGCTGCCTTCATCCCCCAGCAGGTAGCCCCAACCGCCGGCCCTGGCCTCGCCGCCGTCGGCATTGCGTCCCCACGCTGCCGATCCAGTGCCCGCAATGACCGCTACTCCGGTGGCTGCGCGGCCCGCGGCCAGCAGGAGGCGGGAGTCATGGACCACGGTGACGCGTGCTTCGGGAGCCAGTGGCTGGATCAGCGCAGCCAGGGCCGCCGCGTCTTCATCGGTATCGATTCCGCCGGATCCCGCGTACACCCGGTCCACGTGACCTCCGCCGATCCTGGCGAACAGGTCCGCAAGGTTGCGTGCCGCCTGCTCACGGCTGACATTCTGGACGTTGGAGCTTCCGGCCGACTCGTCGGCCACGGGGAGGCCGTCCTCGAAACGGATGCCATGGGTCTTGGTGCCGCCGATGTCCAGCCCGATCGTGATGCCGTGCAATGGACTGGCCGGGGAGCCTGCAGCTTGGTCAAAAGGAGTGGCAGAGGGGTTCTGGGTGTTTGTCACGTCACAAGGGTACTTGCCCCATGATGTTTGGCGCCCCGCCGCCCCGGCACCGGAAGCCAGCAGCCGCCGTCGGACATTTTCCGGCTCAACGGCCTGCCTTGGTAACCAGCCCGGCCAGCAACGCCGGCCCCTGCCCCACCACCAGTTCGCGGAAAAGCCGGGCCGGAACCGGCTCGCTTTCCGGTTTCCGGCGCCGCCAGCTGACGCCAACTTCCCGGAAGGCGAGTGCCGAGTCAAGCGGAACCTCCACCCACCCCAGGTCCCCGGTTTCGGGACGCGGAGTCCGGCCAGGAGCGTCGCCGCCCGGCGGCAGGATGCTGACGCCAAGGCCGGCAGAAACCAGGCCGCGGACGGTGTGGGAATCCTGGCTTTCGAAGGCAATCCGCGGACGGTACCCGGCCTCGCGGAAAAGAGCGTCGGTCAGGGATCGCAGCCCATAGCCGGGCCCGAGCACCACCACCGGCTCCGTCCGGATGTCGGCCAGCCGGGCCATCCGCTGCCGGGCGAGCGGATGGGCGTGATGCACCACCAGGCGCAGCGGCTCGCGGTACAGCGGCGCCGAGTCGAGGTTCTTGCCGGGCGGCGCCACCGGTGCTGTGAGGGCCAGGTCCGCCTCCCCCGCTGCCAACTCGTCCAGGCAGGTGTCCCGGGCGCCCTGGCTGAGCCGGAAGCCGGTCCCGGGATGCCGGGCACGGAAGGCGCTGATCAGCAGCGGCAGGGTTGCCTCGCCGAAGGTGTGCTGGAAAGACACGGCAACGGTGCCCCTGACCACCTCGGACTCACTGCGCACCAGGTCCAGTCCGGCCTGGAACTCCGCGAGTGCCTGCTCGATGTAGGGCAGCAGTGTCCGGGCGGCAGGAGTCAGCCGCACTCCCCGGCCGTCCCGGACCAGGAGTTCCGTACCAACGGCGGCGCTTGCCCTCGCCAGTGCCCGGCTCACCGTCGACTGGGGTACTCCGAGGAGCTCCGCCGTCTCCGTCACATGCTCCGTCCGGCCCAGCTCAGCGAGTACCGGCAGCAGGGGCAGCAGCTGCGCCAGCTGTTTCCGGTCGGGTTCCATGACGGCCTCTCCCTTTGCGGCAAGCAATCCAATCCTGCTATCAGTTTTGCATGAGGTATGCATTGGAAGCATCCATCGACGGCGGACTACGCTGGGCGGATGCCACCGAACGCAAGCGCCGGCACTGACGCTTCCCCCCTTTGGAACGGCCATACCAAAGGATCCAGGGCCTACGGGCGGATCCTGGCCGGCCTGTCCTGCGCGGGTGTGGCGACCTTCGCCCAGCTCTACTCCACCCAGGCGGTCCTCCCCCTCCTGGCGGCCGACCTGCACATCACGGCCGCCGGGGCCGCCCTCACCATTTCCCTCGCAACCGTCGGCCTGGCTGCCACCGTGATCCCGTGGTCCTTCCTGGCGGACCGGATCGGCCGGGTGAAGGCCATGATGTGGGGCATCACCGCGGCCACCATCCTGGGGCTGCTGGTGCCGATGTCCACCAGCTTCACCATGCTGCTGGTCCTGCGGCTGCTGGAGGGAATGGCCCTGGGCGGCATACCCGCCATTGCCATTGCCTACCTGAACGAGGAGGTCAGCAAAGCCCACGCCGCCCTGGCCGCGGGAAGCTACGTGGCCGGCACCACCCTGGGAGGACTGTCCGGCCGGCTGGTGGCTGGGCCGGTCGGCGAGCTCTGGGGATGGCGGTCCGCGGCGCTGGCCGTGTCCCTGCTGGCGACGGTTGCCGCCGTCGCATTCCTTGTCCTGGTGCCCCGCGCCCGGGGTTTCGTCCCGGCCCCGGCTTCCGGGCTCCGCAGTGCCATCAGGACCCTCGGCGGCCACCTGCGGAATATCAGGCTGCTGGCCCTGTACGCCCAGGCATTCCTGATGATGGGCGGGTTCGTGGCGGTCTACAACTACCTGGGCTTCCGGTTGTCCGGTGCGCCGTTCGGGCTTCCGGCCACGGTGATCAGCCTGATCTTCCTGGCCTACCTTTCCGGCACGTTCTCCTCCCGCTGGGCGGCGGGGATGACCACGCGGTACGGCCGCCGGAACGTGCTGCTGGCAGGACTTGCGCTGGCCCTGGCAGGACTGGCCCTGACACTTACCCAGTCCCTGGTCCTGATCCTGGCCGGGCTGGTGGTGTTTACGGGCGGCTTCTTTGCAGCCCACAGCATCGGCTCCGGCTGGACGGGCGCCATCGCCAGGACCGGACGGGCGCAGGCGGCGTCACTGTACAACCTCGCCTACTACCTGGGTTCCAGCCTGCTGGGCTGGGCCGGCGGCCTGGTCTTCCAGGCCTGGGGCTGGAACGCCCTTGCGGGAGCCGTCATGGTCCTGGCGTGCCTGACTGCGGCAACTGTCGCCGTCGTACATCCGCCGGCGGAGCAACGCGGCTCCTGAGCAGGGGCGCCGCGGGCGAATTAACCAACTTCACAAGGCCTTGTGAGGGTTTGGATGTTCGGCTTGACGCGCGCCTGCTGCGCAGCTCGCGGCGATTCTGCGGTTTAGGATGAACCAGGACCGCTTGGAAGGAACCGCAGTGAGCACGAATTCAAGGAACACCAGGCCCGGGGCGCACCTGGAGCCGCTGGACGCCATCGACGAGCGTCTCCTCGCCGCACTGGTGGCGGATGCCAGGATTTCCAACAAACAACTCGCCGAGATGGTGGGGATTGCGCCCTCGACGGCACTTATGCGTACCCGTGCCCTTTCGGAGCGGGGCATTGTCCAGGGCTACGAGGCGAAGCTGAGCCTGTCAGCCATCGGCAGGTCCGTGCAGGCACTGGTGGCCGTCCGGCTCCGCGCCCACGACAGGGACCAGATCGACCGTTTCACCGCCCGCGTGCCGCACCTGCCCGCCGTGCTGTCCACCTTCCACACCTCAGGTTCGGTCGACTACCTGCTGCACATCGCCGTCGGGAGCACCGAAGACCTGCGGGACTGGGTGCTGGACAACCTGGCCACCGACCCCGTGGTGGGGCACACCGAAACCACCCTCGTCTTCGAACACATCCAGGGCAACCACGGCCCGCTTCCGGACTAGAAGCGGAAACGGCGCCAGCGGCCATGGCTCAGGCGGCGGCGTGCCGGCTTGCCGACTGGACCAGCGTCACCCCCGCAAGGCCAAGGGCCGCTGCGCCGCACAGCAGGACGAAGCCCTGTACGGCCACTGCCATGCCGAACGCGGCGCTGGCCCAGCCCAGCCCCAGGACCGGCACCGCGCTTCCCAGGTAGGTGATGACGTAGACGGTGCTGATGATCTGCGCGTGGCGGGCCGGTTCCACCCTCGCCGCCACATCGTTGAAGACGGTCCGGAATGCAAGCCCCTGACCCACTCCGGCGGCAACGGCGGCGCCCACCAGCATCACGGGGCTATGCCAGGTCCCGGCGGCCCCCAGCAGCATGACGGAGACGCCCAGGACGGCCAGGCCGGCGGGCACGGTCAGGCGACCCCGCACGGTGACCAGCTGGCTCAAGGCCGAGGCACCCAGCGGCAGGCCCGCGAGAACGCCGATCAGCGGCCGGGAGTCCGTGCCCAGGACCTGGGCGAAGTAACCCGGGGCCAGGGACAGGGAGAAGCCAAACACGGCAAAGCTGAGGAAGCCGACGCCGGATGCCAGCCAGAAAGCGCCCCTCGCCTGGCGGGACACGGAGGGCCGGCGGGGCGCAAGGACATGCAGCGGCCGGGACACCGCGGGAACCATGATGGCGGGGCGGGCACGGATCAGGTAGAGCGGCACCAGGAGCCCGGCGAGCAGCAGCGAATGGACGGCATAGGGAGCGGTGGTGGCGCCGGGAAGCAGGGACAGCAGGCCGCCGATGACAGGGCCGGCTGCAACTCCCCCTGAAGAGGCCAGCAAGGTAAAGCGCGAGGCCCATTCCGGCCGCGAGGGAAGCAGCTCACGCAGGGCAGCCGCGCTGGCTCCCGTGGCAAGCGCCACTGCGATACCCTGCAGGGCCCGGCCGGCGCACAGGGCCGCCAGCGACTGGGCTTCGGCAAATATTCCGCCGCCCGCCAGTCCGGTCAGCACGGCGACCAGGAGGGCGGCCCGCCGGCCGATATGGTCCGACCAGTGCCCGGCCAGGAGCAGGGTTCCCACCAGTGCCAAGACATAGCTGGCGAAAGCTGCGGTCACCTCCAGGCTGGACAGTCCCAGGTTGGCCTGCAGCAGCGGGTACAGCGGCGTGGCAAGGTTGGCGCCCACCAGGAGCATGAAGATGGCCGCCCCGGAAATCACCAGCCGCGCCGTGGTGGAGGCATTCCACCCGGTGGGCGTGGCCGGTACCGGACGCATGCGCAGTTCGCTGAAGACCGTCATTGTGCCGCCTTAGGGATCGCCGCGGCGGGTGGTCCTTGTGGGAGCCCGGCGCGGATACAACAGTGTTGGTTCAAGAGTGCGGCACCGCTGCGCTATCCATCCGAAATGAGGTGGATAATTGAGCAAAATCATCAACTTACGGATCACCGCATGATGGAGAGTGACGATCTTGAACAAGTTGGACCCCACAGACCTGAAGATCCTCCTGGCCCTCATCAGGGATCCCCGGATCCAGATCGGAGAGCTCAGCGACTCCCTGGGCATCGCCCGTAACACCGCCCAGTCGCGCGTGCGCCGCCTGCTCCGCACCGGCGTACTGCGCCCTGGCGGCCGCGAAGTTGATCTCGAAGCGGTGGGCTATGACGTGGTGGCTTTCGTCACCATCGAAGTCTCCCACCGTGAGCTCGACGGCGTCGTGGCGGCGCTGCGCCTCATCCCGCAGGTCCTGGAAGTCCATGAGATCTCCGGCCGCGGGGACGTCTGGTGCCGGGTGGTTGCCACCGACACCCACAACCTCCAGTCCTCCTTGCGCCAGGTCCTGAGAATCAAGGGAGTCATCCGGACAGAGACCGTCCTGGCCCTGCACACCCATATTCCGTACCGGACCGAGCCGCTCATCAGTGGCCTTAGCAGTGCCGCCGCCCCGGCTAGGATTTCCTGAATGACCATCATCGATAACGCCGTCTACGTCAACGGCGTCCGCCACACCGAGCCCGAAAGCCTGGAGCAGACCTTTGAGACCCTGGCCCGGCACGGCGGCATGGCATGGATCGGGCTCTACCGTCCCACTGCGGAAGAAATGACCGCCGTCGCCAACGAGTTCGGGCTGCACGCCCTCGCGGTGGAGGATGCCGTCTCGGCACACCAGCGGCCCAAGCTGGAACGGTACGACGACAACCTCTTCACCGTCCTGCGTCCGGCCCGGTACCTGGATGTGGACGAGACCGTGGAGTTCGGCGAACTCCACGTCTTCACCGGGAAGAACTTCGTCGTGACCGTCCGGCACGCGGAAACGGCAGGCGTAGCCCGGGTCCGGCAACGGCTGGAGGCACGGCCGGACCTCCTCCAGCACGGGCCTGAAGCTGTTCTTTACGCCCTGCTGGACCGGGTGGTGGATGACTACGCGCCGGTGGTGGCGGGCCTGGAGAACGATATTGACGAAATCGAGGACCAGCTCTTCAGCGGCGATTCCTCAGTGTCACGCCGGATCTATGAACTGGCCCGCGAAGTCATCCAGTTCCAGCGCGCCATCCACCCCCTGCCGGAAATGCTGGACCAGCTGAAGCGGGGCTTCGAGAAGTACGAGGTGGAAACCGAACTGCGGCACAACCTGCGCGACGTGGAGGACCACGTGGAGCGGGTGATTTCCCGGGCCGACTCGTTCCGGGACTTGCTGCAGAACGCCCTGACCCTGGACGGAACCCTGACCGCCAACCGGCAGAACGAGGCCAGCGCCGAGCAGAACGAACAAGTCAAGAAGATCTCTTCCTGGGCAGCAATCCTGTTCGCGCCGTCATTCGTGGCCGGTATCTACGGAATGAACTTCGACAACATGCCCGAGCTCCACTGGGCCGCCGGCTATCCCTACGCCTTGGTCCTCATGGTTGCCGCCGGGGCCCTCATGTACGGAATCTTCAAAAAGAAGGGCTGGATTTAGGGGTTTCGGCCCCGCCGTCCCTTTCCCGCCGCCAGCGCCGCCCGCGCGTTGCCCGCCGCGTGGACGAGGACCGAGACAACCAGGAACGCAACCAGGACCTGGGCCGTGGAAACGAACACCCGGGCCCACCCGCCGTCGAGCGTGGGATCAAGGAAGTCGTAGACGTACCACCCGTCAAGGCCCCCGCGGATCCAGGAGAACGCAAGGAAGGCCACCGGATAGCCCAGCCAAGCGAGCGGCCGCCACCACGTCCCGCGGACCGTCCGTGTCACCAGGAGCCAGTCGAGCGCCGTCACCAGCGGGGCCAGGCGGTGGTGGACCATCTGGGGCCAGTACAGATCCCAGCTCCACCACGGTTCTCCCGGCGGAGCCACCAGCACCACATAGATGATGCCCGTCATCACCAGATACAGGACCAGGGCTCCGAAAAGGTGGTCCCACCAGCGCGGAAGCCGGGCCCGCCGCCGGACGCCCGAAACAATCAAAACGAGCCCCAATACAAGGTTTCCCTGGACGGTAAACTCCGAGTACAGCTGGGGAACATCCACGTCATTGCCGGGGAGGGTGGCGTCGAACGTCTTCTGGACCAGTGCAGCGAGCACAAAGAGTCCGACAGATATGCGGACGGACCGGATCCAGGGACGGTCAGGGTGCAGGGCGCGGTTGGCAGGGGTATCCCGGCGGACCGGTGGGACCAACGCCAAAGGACCGGCGGCGGGCTCTATGAGGCTCATGGAGAAAGCGTGGAGCCGCGGATGCGGAAGGGCTAGGGCCTTTTGGCAGTAAGGACTTCACCGCCGGCCGGACCGGCAGCCATTGGCCAGGCCGGCGGATATGCCGTCAGGCGTTGGTTCTGCGCTTTAGCCAGCCCCAGACGCCGGTGGCGACGAAGAGGACCAGGCCGATGATGGCGAGCCAGAGCAGGCCCTTCACGACGAAGCCGACGATGGACAGGATGAGCCAGATGACCAGCAGGCCGATGATGATTCCCATGGGCCCCACTCTAGGCCCCCATGATTCAATCGGGCCGTCCATCGGGCCCGCGTTTTGCCAAGTGGATTTTGCCCAGTGGACTGCCCGCATCGTCCGCGCCCGACCGACAGTGTGGCCTTGGGTCAGGCCGCGGTGACCCGCCCCGTGCTTCCGTCCACCATCACGGCCTGCCCGTCGGACAGGGCGCTGGTACCGTTGCCCGTGCCCATGACAGCCGGGATGCCGTACTCCCGGGCGACGATCGCGGCATGGGAGCCGGCACCGCCCAAATCCACCACCACCGCAGCAGCACGCTGGAACAGTGGTGTCCAGGATGGGTTGGTGTAGGGGCAGACCAGGATTTCACCGCTCCTGAGCAACCCGAATTCCTCCGGGCTGCGGATCACCCGCACTGTCCCCGTTGCCTGGCCGCGGCTGGCCGGCATGCCGCTGGCCAGCACCCCGTGTGGCCGCCGGGAGCCGGCGAACAGGGAAACGGGGTCCAATAGCGGGATACCCTCGAGCTCCCTGCGCTTGGCAGCCCTTGCCAGCACCAGGCGGCGGTACCGTTCCCGCTCGTCCGCCGGCAACGCGCCGCCGTCGGGCATTGCAGCCAACTCCTCGAAGCGCAGGTGGTTGACCTCCCGGGGGTCCGCCAAAACTCCGGCGACGGCCAGGCGGCGCCCCAGCTCCAGCAGCGCCCGGCGCAGGGGCGGCAGCACTTTAGTGGCATGGAAGTGGCTGTCCTCCCGGAACGCCACCCCGGCTTTGGCTGCCTGGACAGCGGACAGGACGTGGCGGCGGAGGACGGGCACGCGGAGGGCAGGATGCCGCATCAGGTCCGCGAGCGCCTCGCCGGTCTGGTCCCGGACCGGCGGGCGGTCACCCATCATCGACGTGATGAGCCCGAGCACCACTTCAGGGGCGTCCGACCAGGTGGGTGCGCTGCTAAGCACAACACTCACCGTTTCGCGGTGTCCGTACTCGGCCAGGAAACCTTCGAACGCGGACCGGAAGCCAGCGAACTCCTGGCGGTGCTCAAGGGCGGCCAGCAGTTCGCCCGGTGGGAGGCTGCTGAAGGCCTGTTTCAGGGCCGGACTGGACCTGACCTGGCCAGCCAGATTCTCCAGCGCCGTGTTGGCCTGGCTGGTGCGGGTTTCCGCACCCGCGATGAGTGCGGGTGCAAGCTTCAGCTTGCCCAATGGCAGCAGCATCAGGCGCAATTCCAGTTGCGGAAGGAGTATCCTTGGAAGGTACGAGATCCTCAGTTCGGTGATCCCCCGCATGGTGGTGAAGGCCTCAGTGGCGAGCGAAACGACTCCCGGCCAGGAGAGCGGGCGCGGGTCTTGGGCCGCCAGCCCGCTGACGTTGTCCAGAAAGGCCGTGAACCTGCTGTCGAGGGTCCACCGGGAAGGGTCGTAGCGCCTGGCCCGGCGGATGAGGGACAGCGGGGCTGCCAGCGTCCGCAGGGTGGGCCGGGGTACCGGCGGAACCAGCCGCACCACCACGCCGTCCTCTTCGGGCAACAGCTTCTCCAGGGGCGGGAATGACACACCCACGCTGCCGGCTATGCCGTGGAGCATGGCCAGGATGCCGCGCTGCATCCATCCGGAAACGTCCAGGGGGTAGGGGCGGACCTGGAACATCTCCAGCAAAAAGGGAGCCAGCAGGCGCTGGATCGGGTTGAGCCGCAATGGCTGCGGGGGCAGGGCGGTTATGGGCCGGGCCTGCACCAGGAATACACGGCCGCCCGCAATCGCCCATTCGATGTCCTGGGGTCGGCCGAAATGGCCCTGCACGCCCACCGCCAACCGTGCCAGCTCAGCCGCCTGGCCGCTCCCGAGTCCGGGTACGGATTCCCCCGCCCCAACGGACCTCTCGGTACCGCCTTCGGTCCTTGCCCGGATAACCACCTCATGCCGGCCCGGCCTGAAAGCGCGTATCCCGCCCGCCCGGTCCAGGACATACCGTTCAGGGATGACCTCGCCCGCAACCACTGCCTCGCCCAGTCCGGGGCTTGCATCGATGAGGATTTCGTTGCGCTCACCCGTTATGGGGTTGGCGGTGAACATAACGCCCGCTACGTCGGCGCGCACCATTTCCTGGACGACGACGGCCATGGCTGCACCGCCGGGGTCCACGCCCTGCCTGCCGCGGTAGGCAATGGCCCGGTCCGTCCACAGCGACGCCCAGCAATCCACCACTGCCTGGACCACCGCCGCCCCGCCATGGATATTCAGGTAGGTGTCCTGCTGCCCGGCGAATGTGGCGCCTGGCAGGTCTTCGGCGGTGGCGCTGGAACGGATCGCCACCGGACTCCCGCCCAGGGCTGCATAGGCCCCGGCAATGTCCTTGCGGACACGGTCCGGCATCTTTGCCTCCGTGAAAAGACTACGGATCTCCGCCGGCGCCGCGCCGGCCTTGAGCAACCGGCCAAGCTCGCCGCCCACCCCGGATTCCTCCAGCATGGCAACGTATGCCCTGGTGGTCACTATAAACCCGGGCGGAACCGGAAAGCCGGCGCGCACCAGTTCGCCAAGGTTGGCGCCTTTTCCACCGGCCAGGGCCACGTCACGGGCACCGAAATCCCTCAGGGCGCCGACTGTTGTCCCATTCATCCCGGGGCTCCTGACACTGTTCCGCCCGCTGCTCACTCCAAGCTAAGCCCCCGGGGCCGGGCACACAACAACCCAGCCGCCGGCGTTAAAGAATGTATGGACGGGAAGCCCGTGCGGGTGTATACCGATGGAAGCCGTGACCGCGGACAGGCGAGGGTCGGATTCCCTGGAAGACGAAATGGCCAAGCGCATAGTAGTTTGCTGCGATGGAACGTGGGCAACCCCCGACCAGGCGGACGACGGGCAGCCGTGCCCTACCAATGTCACAAAACTCGCCCTGGGGATCGCCCCGGCCGGCAGGGACAAGAACGGCACCGACATTGAACAGAAGGTCTTCTACCATCGCGGCGTGGGCGCCGGACGACACGACCGTCTCGGTGGAGGCGCTTTCGGCGCAGGGCTCTCCTACGACATCCTTGCCGCCTACCGTTTCATCATGGGCAACTTCCAGCCCGGGGACGAGCTGTTTCTGCTGGGCTTCAGCCGCGGCGCCTACACAGCCCGCAGTACCGCTGGACTAATCAGGAACGCGGGCATCCTGCGCCGGCGTTTCCGGGGACGGCTGGGCGACGCCTACAGCCTCTACAGGGACCGGACTGCCACCACCAACCCGCGTTCGGTGGAAGCCACCCTCTTCCGCCGGTCCTTCTCCCATGAGACCCGGATCCATTGCATCGCGGTATGGGACACCGTGGGGTCGCTCGGCATCCCGCTCACCGGGGTACCTGTCATTGACAGGTACAACCGCAGGTTTGCCTTCCACGACACCGCGCTGTCCGCTACCGTCGACAACGCGTTCCAGGCCTTGGCAATCGATGAGAAAAGAAAGCCTTTCGCCCCGACACTCTGGCAGCCGCAGGGCGACCCGGGCAGCCAGAGACTGGAACAGGTATGGTTCACCGGAACGCACGGCGACGTAGGCGGCGGAAACCGGAGCACCCTGCTGTCCGACATTGCCCTGGCATGGATCGTTGAACGCACCCGGAGCGCAGGGCTTGCCTTCCGCCCCGATGCCTCCGGGGTCGTGCCAGGTGCGCCGGCTGAGCCATCCGACCAGTATCCGCCGATCCAGGAATCCCGCGTTGGTTTTTGGAAAATGCTTCCTGCCTACGTCAGGCCCATAGGGTCAACCGATCCTGCGCACGAACGGGTGGCAGAGTCGGCTCTGAAGCGGCATGATGCCGATCCCACCTACCGGCCGCCCAACCTCGTGCGCTATCTGGGGGAAAGGTCCGGGAATCCCTCGTTGTCCTGAGGGGGGACCAGGCAGCCGTCGGAACCGGCCGGGTGCCTGCAAATGGTGGAGCTAAGGAGATTCGAACTCCTGACCTCTTCGATGCGAACGAAGCGCTCTACCAACTGAGCTATAGCCCCGGACGTATCCACGCCTTGACGGGCATCTGCCCGCCGGTGCGGAACCGGTGTCCCTAGGCTACAAATTTTCCCCGCTCAACGCCAATTGACGCGCGCAATGCGCGGGAGAGGAACGCAAGGCGCGGCCGGGCCCTATGCGCGGCGGCGCTGCAGGACGTCGTCGAGGTTGCTGAGGGCGCTCTGAGCCTTGGACAACTGCTGTGCTTCCGCCGCAGCAACTGTCTCTGCCGCCGGCGCCGCGGAAGCACCCTGCTTCAGCGAAGGCTTGCCAACTGCTTTGGGCGCTTCGGGAAGCTCAAGCGGCTTCGGCTCGGGGCGCTCAGCCTTTGGGGCTTCCACGTAGATGGGCTTGGGGACCTCCACCGGCTCCCAGGGGGTGCTGGCGGGAGCGGCCGGAACAGCTGCCGCTGCGCTGGTGTCGCCGGCAGCCACGGCGACGGCGAGGGCGGCTTCGCGAAGCTCCATGGCGGTCAGCGGCTTGGCCTTTGGCTCCCCCGCCTCGGCGTCGAAAAGCTGGCTTTCCGGCAGTACGGGGGCGGCCTCGGGCTTCACCGGCAGGGCTACGGTGTCTTCCGGCCGGCGCGCGGGTGCACTCATGGCAGAGCGGAAGGCAGCGTTCACCCTCGCCTTGCGGTCGCGGACAGCGAGCCACCGCAGCAGTGCGACGGATGCGACGGTCACCAGGGTGCAGGTAATCGGCAGAGCCGGCGAACCGATGCCGAAGGGAAGCAGCACACCTGAGATGAATGCGGTCACCAGGGAGAGGAGTCCCACAAGGGCGAGGCCAGTGCGGCCGTAGCGTATGCGGAACGGCGCCGCAGGTGGGGTGCTTGCAGTGCCGGCAACGGATGCGGCACTCTTCCTGGGTTCCATGGCTTTCTCCTGCTGGGCGGCGACGTTCAGGACCAGGCCGGCATGCGGATCCGGCCTTTCATCGGCGGGGGCGTCTGCCAGGAACTCGCCGGCGGGCTGGAACTGGTGCCTGCGGTTCCGGAGGACGTAAGGGGCAACCCATACAATCCAGAGCGCGACGGCAACCACAAGGATCACTGAGCTGCTAAGGGGGAAGTCCACACTCAAAACCGTATGAGCATCATGCCTGCTCAGGCCGCATTAGCTGCGGTGTGTCGTGCCCCCACTGGCAAACCGTTGGATTTATGACCGGCGCGACGCCAGCCACGGACCCAACAGGCCTTCCGGGACCTCTTCGGAGGTGAGGGCGAACGAACGGTGGTCCGCCCATTTGCCGTTGATGTGCAGGAAACGGGGACGGTACCCCTCGTCCCGGAACCCCAGCTTTTCCACCACCCGCAGGCTGGGTCCGTTCTCGGGCCGGATGTTGATTTCCATCCGGTGCAGGCCAAGCGTACGGAAACAGTGGTCCGTTACCAGCGCCACGGATGTGGGGGCTATCCCCCGTCCCGCCCGGGATTGGTCCACCCAGTACCCCAACGTTGCCATCATGGCCGAACCCCAGACGATGGAAGACACCGTCAGTTGGCCCACGATGGCCGGATTCCTCAGGCCCGGCCTCCACTCCGTGATGACGAAGGGCAGGGCGGTAGCCTGTGCAGCCTGCAGGTTGAGCGAGCGGACCATGTGCCGGTAGTCCGGGAGGCCGCCGGACGGGTCCGGGTTGGAGGCCTCCCACGGGGCCAGCCACTCACTGTTCCGCGACCGTACTTCAGTCCACTCTTTCTTGTCCCGGTACCGGATGGGCCGCAGGACCAAGTCGCCGCACTCGAGGGTGGCCGGCCAGATGGGACCTGTGCGCACGGCGCTACCGGGAGAGGCCGGCGGTGAAGCCCGGCAGCCATTCCCGCAGGCCGGGTCCCAGGTCATCGCTGTCGATGGCCAGCTGGACGCAGGCCTTGAGGTAGCTGAGCTTGTCGCCGGTATCGTAACGGCGGCCCCGGAACACCACGCCATACACGCCATGTCCCTCGCCGTCACCGGAGGCAAGTTCCTGCAGGGCATCCGTCAGCTGGATTTCGCCTCCGCGGCCCGGCTCCGTGTGCTCGAGGACTTCGAACACGGCGGGGTGCAGGACATATCGGCCGATCAGCGCCAGGTTGGACGGGGCTTCCTCCGGCGAGGGCTTTTCGACGAGCCGGTTGACGCGAACATAATCCTCGCCCTCGATGGCCTGGACGTCGGCGCAGCCGTAGGCGCTGATTTGGGAGGGTTCCACCTCAATGAGTGCGACGACGGACCCTCCGGTTTTCGCCTGTACGTCGATCATGATGCTGAGGAGTTCGTCGCGGGCATCGATGAGGTCGTCGCCCAGCAGCACCGCGAAGGCTTCATCGCCCACGTGCTGCTTCGCCCGGAGGACGGCATGCCCCAGGCCGTGGGGATCGCCCTGCCGAACGTAGTGGATGTCACCCAGCTGGCTCGCGGCCTGGATGGACGCAAGCTTTTCCGTATCGCCCTTGTCCTCCAGCGTCGATTCGAGGGATGGCACCCTGTCGAAGTGGTCTTCGAGGGCGCGTTTGTTGCGGCCGGTAATCATCAGCAGGTCGTTGAGGCCCACGTGGACGGCTTCCTCCACCACATACTGGATGGCAGGCTTGTCCACGACGGGAAGCATTTCCTTGGGCATGGCCTTGGTGGCAGGCAGGAACCTGGTGCCCAGGCCCGCTGCGGGAATGACGGCTTTGCGGACTCTGGGATTACTGGTGTTCACCGGACTAATCTAACGTCAGCGTCAAGTATTTCAGTAACCCCCGGCACCGAAGGCCGGCACGGGGCTTCAACGCCGCGGAACACCGGGCTTCAGGGAGGACAACATGCTGCAGGAGACTAACGCTGTCAAGGACAGGATCCGGGCCGCCCACCGGCACCGGCGGGCAGGCCTGATGCCGGCACAACTGGAAGCTGCCGGCCAGGCCCTGGCCACCCATGGGGAAGCCTGGGCTGGATCGGTGACGCAAGGCCGTCCCGGGATAGCCTGCGTATACCTTGGCGTGGGGCAGGAACCACCCACCCTGCCGCTGATCAACGCCCTGCACCGCAGCGGCCACCAGGTCCTGCTTCCGGTGTGCGAACCGGCCAGGGAGTTGAGCTGGGTGTTCTGGACTCCGGACACCGGCTTCGAGCGCAGCAGGTACGCGCCCATCCTGGAACCTGCGGGGCACCGGCATGGGCCCGAAACCGCCGGCGACGCCGCTGTGCTTTTCATTCCCGCCACAGCCGTGGACCTGGCCGGCAACAGGATTGGCCAGGGCGGCGGCTACTACGACAAGTTCCTGGGGCACCTCGCTACGGCCGGGAAGGAAATTCCGCTGGCCGCTGTTATCTACGACGATGAATTGCTGCCCGCCGGACGGATCCCGGCCGAGGAGTTCGACCGTCCGGTCCCGGCCGTCCTGGTTCCTTCCGGGTACCGGCCCCTGGCGGGTGGCGCCTGAGCACGGGCGTTCCGTGCACAGTGATAGAATTAGCACTCAGGCCCTGCGACTGCTAATGGTTTACCAGGTGGCAGCACGGGACCTCTCGTTTGCCCAAGAGGAGGAGCACCAGTGCCAACATATGCTTACGCCTGCAAGGATTGCGGCCACGCCTTCGACATCGTCCAGTCGTTCTCGGACAGCAGCCTGACGTCCTGCCCTGAATGCGAGGGGACGCTGCGTAAGAAGTTCAACAGCGTCGGTGTCGTCTTCAAGGGCTCCGGTTTCTACCGCACGGACTCCCGCGATTCCAAGGGCAGCTCGGTTTCCCCCGCGCCCGCCGCGGCTCCGGCCGCGCCTGCTGCTGCCCCCGCCGCGCCGGCGCCCGCAGCCGCCGCGAGCTAGTCCGGCACAGACTTCACGACGGCGGCCGGCGCTTTCCAGCGTCCGGCCGCTTTTGTCCACATAGGCCTCATCCCGGCCCCCTTGCGCGTGCGCCCGGAGTTAGCGTGGGCGCATGCCCTTACTTCCCCGCCGCCGCGCCGCCCTCCGGTATTCTTCGGGCCCTGCAGGCGCTGGCCGCAGCCCCAGGAACCGCCCACTGGCCGCGCGTATTGCCGCTTGGTTGAGCCGAAACCGCCGGCTCGCCGCTGCACTGTTGTTGTGCGCAGCTGCCGCCATCGCCGTCCAGCAGCTCACTCCTGCCCCGCTCTCCACCGCCACGGCCCTGGCCGCTGCCCGGGATCTTCCTGCCGGTACCGCCGTATCGGACGCGGACGTGGTCCGAGTCCAGGTGCCCCCTGGCATGGTGGCCGACGGCTTCCTCCGGGATGATGCCGCCGCCACCGGCAAACAGCTCGCCGCACCCATGCGCAAGGGCCAGCTCCTCACCGATGCCCAGCTGGTGGGTCCCGGGCTCCTGGCAGGTACGCCGCCCGGTTCAGCCGCAGTTCCACTGCGGATGGCGGATGCCTCGTCGATTCAGCTGGTCTCCCCCGGACAGCTGGTCAACGTTGTGCTCACATCAGCCAACGGGTTCGACCAGCAGGGCCCGTCGGAGGTGCTGGCGTCGGCGGTCCCCGTACTGTGGACCTCCAACAAGGGCGGCCAGAGCGGCCAGTGGCTGGGCACCACGGAGACGGACGGACTGATCGTGGTGGCAGCCACCGCCGAACAAGCATCACGCCTGGCCGGAGCGTCAACCCAAGGCCGGCTGTTCTTCGTCCTGGTCGGGCCGCCGTAACCTTGTGGCGGTCAGCCCCAGTGCGGCGGCTTCTGTTCCTTCAACCACGTGTCGTGGTCATCCTCACGGTCACCCCAGCTGCGGGCGTCGTCCTCTGCGGCCTTGCTCGGGAGGATCTCTTCAGCGCCGCCTGTAACCGCCCGGGTCGCCGGACCCGTTTCGGCCGGGCCTGCAGGAACGTCCCCGCCGGTAACTGTTTCTGCCTGCCCGTCCTGGATCTTGTCCTGGCGCATGTCTTCCTCGCGGCCGTCTTCCTCAAGCCTGCCGTGTGCAGGTTTCTTTTCCTCGGTCATGGATCCCGCTTCCTGGTTTCCGCTGTCACCGTTCCGGCCTGTGCCGGGATCCCCGGGCAGGTAGGAAACTCCGGCGGACGGCGCGGCGTCAATTCCATTGAGCGCCTGGTCAACGTCGTCGTCAAGGAAGCCCACAGACTGGTGGGTCCTTCCCGGCAGCACCATGTTCTCCAGGCCCAGATAGCCTGCAATGCGGTCTGCGCAGGACGACGGGTCCGTGAACACTTCGATGGTCCACAGCGGCATGTACCGCCAGCCAAGGCGTTCCAGCAGTTGCGGACGCAGCCTGCTGCGTTCACGCACGCTCATGGTGCGGTACTGCGCAGTGCCGTCGGACTCGATGGCCACAGGCCGTGGAATCTCGGAGTCCTCCTGGCCCATGGTATTCAGGGGGTCGGCGGCTGCCACTACATCGATTGCCCCGTCGTATTGGTGCCAGACCCTTGCGCCCCGGGCACGCAGCCGGTCGCCCAGGTCCGCCACCAACGGGTCCGCGCCAAGCGCCTGTTCGCTGGCGGCGGCGCGGGACGCGGGGGTGCCAAGATCCGTGTTGCCGGAAAGTTCCCGGTCCAGCAGCGCGTACAGGTCCACCGCCCCATGGGTGAGCCGGGTGTGGTCCAGGTCCTCGGGCCGGAAGCACGTGAGCACGTGCAGGGAACGGCGGGCCCGGGTCATGGCCAGGGCAAACTTCTCCCGGCCGCCTTCAGCAGACAGCGGCCCGAAGTTGTGGAGGGCCCGCCCGTGCGGGGTCCGCCCGAATCCCGGCGAGAAGATGACATGGTCGCGGACCAGGCCCTGGGCGCGTTCCAGGTCCACCACCCGGAAGGACTCCGGGCCGGCGCCGAAGAATCCGGCCAGGCCCGGCTGGTTGGACAGCTGGAGCCGGATGGACTCGCCAATCCTGGCCGCGTGCCGCAGGCTGGCGGTCACGACCGCGAGGGACGTCCGCGGACGCAGGCGGGCGTGCTCGAAGACCAGCTCCACTACCCGGTTGACCTCGGCCACCACGGACTCCACGCCCTCATGGTCGGCACTGGGAAGGCCGGTGCCGTCCGGCAGGTATTCCACCAGCAGGGACCGGTCCAGCCCCGTGGCCGACTGGCCTTCGGGCAGCCGGCGCAGGCCGCCGTCGTAAAAGTTCTTGCTGAGCTGCAGGACCAGGTCCTCGTCCACTGCGCGGTACACCACGTTGAGCCGCCACACCGGCAGCACTGCGGAGAGCGCGGTGAAAGCGCTCTCGACGCGGTGGTGGGCGGACTCGCCGGGTGCAAGCCGCTCCACCCCAACCGTGAACGTCCGCGGCGTGGCGATGCGCGGATCGCCAAAGGCGATCACCTGCCGTGCCCGGGCAATCGACGGCAGGACGGCCTGCAGGGAGGTGGCCTCCGCGTCGAGGATCACGACGGCGTCGAAGTGCTGTTCTGCCGGAAGCAGGCCCGTCATCAGGTACGGGCTGACGGACCAGACCGGGACGAGCGTGCCGATCAGCTCAGGCGCCTGCGCGGTGAGGGAAGGCAGGGACACCCGGCCGTCCTTGAGCAGGCTGCGGAGCAGGTCTGCCTGGCGCGGCTGGGCAGCGATGGCTGTCCGCCACCGTTCCGCGAGGTCCCACCGCAGGCGGGCGGCGCCGCTGGCAATGTGGGCGTTGTCGGCCAGTCGGTATTCCGCTTCCAGCTGGCGCAAGGCGTCGCCGTCGGACATCGCCAGGTAGTCGTCTCCGCTGATCATTGCCTCAAGCGCGGACTGCCACCATGCCAGCTCCAGCTCCGCGGCGACGGATCCTTCCGGAACTTCCCGTTCGGCGAGGTCGGCCAGGAGTTCGCCCAGGCCGTGTTCGCGCATGTTCTCAATGAGGAGTGTGCGTTCGGGCAGCGTCTTGAGCGTATCGGTGTCCGCCACCAGGCGTTCCAGCCGGTCCATCAGCTGCGCATAGGGAACGGTGGACAAAGCCCCGCCGTCTTCGGTGTGCTGCAGGGCCTCGCCCAGCTGTGCCAGCTCCTGGTCCAGGGACCGGTACATGGCGTTCATCTCGGCCAGGCCGGAGGGAACGGCGGGATGGCGCTGCGTGGTGGCGTAGCCCGCCCAGAGGGCACGCTGTTCCTGGACCAGCACCAGGGACGAGTGCAGGTCCGCGATGTGGACGCCCGGACGCACGTATTCCTTGGCTACCCGGCGCAGCCTGGAACGCTGCATGGCGGTCAGCTCGATGCCCCGCTCCCGCCGCCACGCGGACGGCGCCGTGGCGGAGATCAGGTCTGTCACGGGCCGGTCGAAGATGTCCGGGGTGAACTTGTCCAGGCTGCCCCGGACGGCAACCAGCAGTTCCAGCTGCTCGCCCCACTCCGCGAAGGATTCGCCCAGGCGGATTTCGGCGTGCTCGGCAACGGCGTCCATGCGGTCGCGCAGGACGGGGAGGCTCTTGGCCACCGAGCGGACCAGGTCCTGGGCTTCCTCGGTTTCCTTCCGGGTCAGCAGCCTGGCTCCGTGCCAAGGGCTGGTGGTGGCCGCCTTGCTGAAGCTGCCCAGTTCCGCGGCGCGCCGCAGCCGGCCCGCCAGCTCCTCGCGGTCCCGGATGCTGTCCAGGACGCTGCGCTTGAGCCGGACGGTGGTGGCCGGGGCAGGGTGGATCGAGGTGAGCTCAGCGA
This sequence comes from Pseudarthrobacter sp. rb, assembly GCF_056389225.1. Taxonomy (NCBI): domain Bacteria; kingdom Bacillati; phylum Actinomycetota; class Actinomycetes; order Micrococcales; family Micrococcaceae; genus Pseudarthrobacter; species Pseudarthrobacter sp. rb. Next base: position 50,541 of record NZ_JBWJAR010000004.1, read on the forward strand.
GCGACTGCATGGCCTGGTACGGGGAGCAGCCCCACCTCTCGCGGACGTTGTGGAGCGATGCCACGTGGTCCATCAGGGCGTGCCGGTGTTCGGTCAGGGTGGTGTGCAGGTTACCCAGCTGAGGTTCCAGGGACTTTTCATTGCGGACGATTGCCCGGACCAGTTGGCCTTTCAGCTGTTGGGCGGTGACGTTCCCGGTCAGCTGGAAGAGGATGGACTCCAGGCCCAACGACTCCAGGTGTCCGGAAACCTCGTTCAGGCTGGCGCGGCGATCTCCCACCACCAGCACTGTCTTGCCGGCATCCACCAGGGCGCCGATGGTGTTGATGGCGGTCTGGGTCTGGCCGGTGCCGGGCGGGCTGCTGACCACCAGGGAGTCCCCTGCGCGGGCCGCATCGACCACGTACTGCTGGTCCGTGTCGGCATCCAGCAGCAGCAGCTCGTCCTTGGGGTGCCTGTTGTCCAGGTGCGGGAAGCGGGACGGATCCGGCTCCTCGACGTCCACCACTTCGCCGCCGGCGGCGGTGGCCAGCGCAGAGACGATGGGGTGGGAATCGTTGATCCAGGGGTCGTCGAGGTTGCCGGAGAGGTCCGCAAAGGTGGAGACCAGCAGGTTGTGCTGGGTTTCAGCGCCGTGGATGGGCCGGATCAGGGTGGCCAGCCGGTCCAGGACGGGCTGGGGGTCAAACCGTGCAGTGCTGTAGGCCAGCCGGGTCACGGCGTTGACGTCGAACACGATCCCGTGGATGTTTTTCAGGTGCCGCACCAGGGCGGGGTTGATCTGCGCCTGTTCGGTGAGCTGCAGTTCGAAGTCGTCCTCCCCGGGGCGAACCGTCAGGGAGATGGCGGTCAGCATGACCGGGGCTGACACGCGCTGGGGTTTGCCCCCGACGGCGGATGTCCACACCACAGTGCCTGCCGACAGGTATCCGGCGTCGATGCCGCGGTCGTTGGCGAGCTCGAAGATCTTTGACCGGATGTTGCGCGACGCCCTCGCGGCCACCACGTACTGCTGCCGGTCACGGATCAGGGTGGACAGGCGTGTGCGGCGCCCGGCCATGAGCTGGGCAAGGCCCGAGGGGTGGGCCGAGGTGAGGTCGATGGAACCTTCCGGCGTCTTGGTGAAGCGGAGCATCGTGTCCGCGCCGGTGACGGGTTTGAGCCCGGACAGCCATTTACGAAGCTCCTCCGAGCCTTCCGGGTGGCCTTGACCAACTGACACTTCTGCCTTCTTTTCTGCGTTTGCACGTGACGTCCTGGACCATACCGGCATAGATTCGAGAGTAGCCGCTCCGGCGCCGGACTTGAGCGACCGCAACACTGGGGCACCGGAAATTGCGGAGGAATTCGCTGGGAAAAAGCAGTGGCCGGCCCCCGCTGTCGGAGGCCGGCCACTAGGATGCTATTCCCACTCGATGGTTCCCGGCGGCTTGCTGGTGACGTCCAGCACCACCCGGTTGACGCCGTCCACCTCGTTGGTGATCCGGCTGGAGATCCGTGCCAGCAGCTCGTACGGCAGGCGCGACCAGTCGGCAGTCATGGCGTCTTCGGAGGACACCGGACGGAGCACGATGGGGTGGCCGTAAGTGCGGCCGTCGCCCATGACGCCGACGCTGCGGACATCTGCGAGCAGGACCACGGGCATCTGCCATACCTCGTTGTCCAGCCCGGCCGCGGTCAGCTCGGCACGCGCGATGGCGTCCGCCTTGCGCAGCAGGTCCAGCCGTTCCTTGGTGACCTCGCCGACGATCCGGATGCCCAGGCCAGGGCCCGGGAAGGGCTGGCGGCCGACGATTTCCTGCGGCAGGCCGAGCTGGGCGCCCACGGCACGGACCTCGTCCTTGAACAGGGCGCGCAGCGGCTCAACGAGCTCGAACTGCAGGTCCTCGGGGAGGCCGCCCACGTTGTGGTGGCTCTTGATGTTGGCTGCACCTTCGCCGCCGCCGGATTCGACGACGTCCGGGTACAGGGTGCCCTGGACCAGGAACTTGATCTTCTCGCCGTGGGCTGCGGCCTCGGCGATGATGGCCAGTTCGGCTTCTTCGAAGGCGCGGATGAATTCCCGGCCGATGATCTTGCGCTTGGTTTCGGGATCGCTGACACCGGCCAGGGCCGAGAGGAAGCGTTCCTGTTCGTTGGCCACGTAGAGCTTCACGCCGGTGGCGGCCACGAAGTCGCGTTCAACCTGCTCCGCTTCGCCTTCACGCAGCAGTCCGTGGTCCACGAACACACAGGTGAGCTGGTCGCCCACAGCCCGCTGCACCAGGGCTGCCGCCACTGCCGAATCCACGCCGCCGGAGAGACCGCAGATGACGCGGGCATCCCCTACCTGCTGGCGGATGCGCTCCACCTGTTCTTCGAGGATGTTGCCGGTGGTCCAGTTGGGCTCCAGCTTGGCGCCCTTGAACAGGAAGTTTTCGAGCACTTGCTGGCCGTAGGCGGAGTGCTTGACTTCGGGGTGCCACTGCACGCCGAAGAGGCCCTTTTCCTCGTTGGCGAAGGCTGCGACTTCGGCGCCCGCCGTCGTGGCGAGGACATCGAATCCTGCAGGTGCTTCATGCACGGAGTCGCCGTGGCTCATCCAGGTCTTCTGGTGCTGGGGCATGCCCTCTAGCACCGAGCGGCCGTCGCCGAGGATGGTGGTCTCCGTGGATCCGTACTCCCGCAGGCCGGTCTTGTCCACCTTGCCGCCCAGGGCGTTGGCCATGGCCTGGAACCCGTAGCAGATCCCGAAGACGGGGACGCCGGCTTCGAAGAGGTCGGCACCCACGCTGGGGGCGCCGTCGGCATAGACGCTGGAGGGGCCACCGGACAGGATGATGGCGGCAGGGTTCTTGGCCAGGAGCTGCTCGGTGGAGTAGGTATGCGGAACCACTTCCGAATACACATTCGCTTCCCTGACGCGGCGTGCAATCAGCTGCGCGTACTGGGCACCGTAATCAACAACCAGCACCGGCTTCTGGGAAGTCTGGGATGCAGTGGGAGTAGTCACCGTAATAGCCTACTTTGCGCCCTTGCACCGGCGCACCTTGAGAAGCCGCGCTGTGACGCAGTAGACGTCCGACGGCGGGTGGCCGGGGCGCGCCCGGCCCGTTTCAGTAGCGCTGGGGAGCCTGCGGATTGGCGGCCAGTTCGGCTTCCACCTCTGCGTGGAACTTCTTCTCCACGATGAAGGACAGGAACGGCACGACGCCGCCCAGTGCCAGCAGCACCAGTTTCAGGAAAGGCCAGCGCATCAGGGACCAGAGCCGGAAGTTGGAGATCAGGTACACAACGTACATCCAGCCGTGCACGATCAGCACGGTGACGGAGACGTTCATGCCGTTGAGCACCCCGGGCGGTTCCGCGTCGGCGAATCCGAAGCCGAACGGCTGGCCGGTCACCGCGTTGGTGCCGCCCGCGAACAGGTACTGCCCGAAGCCGTACCGTGCCACCAGTTCCGCACACAGCAGCAGGAGCATGGTGCCGGTGAGGTAGGCCATGACCTTGTAGAACTTCAGGGCGGACCGGATCTGGGCCTCGGTACCGCCGAAACGGCGTTTCTTCCCGGATGTCTTGCCGGCGGCCTGCGATGAGGGGGTGGCCGGTTTCGGATCAATCATGGCTGTACCTTCTGCTGGTGCTGTTCAGGCTGCTGGTGCTGTTCGGCCTGCTGTGGAAGCTGGTGCTTTTCGTCGTGCCCGTCATCATCGTCCCCGGCGTCGTCAAGGGCCTCCTCAAGGTCCCGGTGGTAGTCGTCCTTGACCAGCCGCCACCAGATGAAGAGGGCGAACCCGGCGAAGACAACCCACTCGATGGAGTAGAAGAGGTTGAGCCAGTTGATGTGCTGCGCCGGCGGCTGCGGACCGATGTCCAGTGGAAGGAGGTTCCCCGGAACCGCTGCAGCGCTGACGTCCTGGCCGCCCACCTCTTCCGCGGTGGCAGACACAAAACCGGGGTAGCTGCTCACCTCCCAGTAGTTGATGAGCTCCGCCACGGAGACGGCCGAGGCCTCCCCCGGTTTCGGAGCTTTCCCCGCCACCGGCGCTTCGGACGGCAGCAGCCGCCCGGTCAGTTCGACAAGGCCCGACGGCGGTGCTGCCGCGTCCCCGGGCTGGGCGACCCACCCGCGTGCCACCGGGATCCACGTCTGTGGTGAGGCGCCTGCTCCGGTCAGGGCGGGGGCGCCGTTGACGGCGAAGGCTGAAACAACCCAGTAGCCGGTTTTGCCGTCGTGGAGCCTCCCGGGAACCAGGACCTGTTTGTCGGGACTGTACGTCCCCTGGGCAGTGACCATCTGGTCGGCAACGCTGCCGTGGAAGAACTCACCCGGCTGCAGGGTGCCGGTGAGGGGCTGCACCTGTTCGGTGGCGGGGTTGACCGGAACCTCGGGTTGGGTGGAGCGGCCGAATTGCCACTGGCTCAGCAGCACGAAGACCCCGGAGAGAGCGATCGCGAAGATAAAGCCTGCGATCCATCGGGGCTTAAGGGCTGTTTTCCACACGTCTTAACCGTACTTCGTACTTCTGTAGAACAACTAAACGCCAAGGGCGTCCGGGCCCGGAAGCGGGACCGGGGATGCGCCTAGTGGTCGAAGAACACCAGGCTGGAGTTGATGAGCTCGGCGATTACTTCGGCGTCATAGGCACGCCGCAGCGATTCGCGGAATGATTCCTTGGAGAGTGACCTGGCCAGGGTGGCCAGGACTTCCAGGTGGTCGGAGAACGAGCTGGCCGGGGTGGCGATCAGCAGGATGACCGTGGCGGGGCCATCGGCTGCCCCGAAGTCGAGCGCGTGGCCGTACTTGGTGATGCCGACGGCGATGGAGGTTTGGGACACGAAGTCGCTGCGGGCATGCGGCAGTCCGATGCCGCCCGGGAGCCCCGTGGCCAGCTGGTGCTCCCGGGCATTGACGTTCTTCAGGAACCCGTCAAGATCCGAGATCCGCCCGGCGGCGTGAAGCCGCTCTGCCAGTTGGTTGGTGGCCTCGGTCTTGTCCTTCGCCTCCATTTCCAGGATCACCATGTCGGCGGTGGTCAGGTGGGCGTCATACGGGTCCAGTGGTTCCGCCAAGGCGTTTCCCTTCGGTCAGCAGTGGGGCGAACGGCCCCTCAACGCAAGGGCACGATATCTTCTGCGCCCAGGCGGGCGGCGTCTGCGGATTCGTCGTCCGGCTGTTGCTGGCTGAGGCGTTCGGCCTCCACGCGGGCAAGGTAGTGGCGGACTTCGTTTTCACGCTGCGTGTCGCTCCAGCCAAGGACGTCACCCATCAGTTTAGCGACAACGGGGGCGGCGGACACGCCGCGGTCCCATGCTTCGATGGAGATCCTTGTGCGCCGGGTCAGGACGTCCTGCACATGGCGGGCACCTTCATGGCTTGCGGCGTAGACGGCCTCTGCCTGCAGGTAGTCGTCGGCACCCGGTAGTGGTTCCGCCAGTTCCGGGTTCTGCTCAATGATGGCCAGGACCTCGGGTGTCATGGCCCCGTACCGGTTGAGCAGGTGCTCGATCCGGGCCACGTGGACCCCCGATTCCTCCGCGGTGCGGTTGCGGCGGTTCCAGGCGGCCCGGAAACCGCTGGCGCCCAGGAGCGGAATGGTTTCGGTGCAGCTGGGCGGGACCCGTTCGTCCATGGTGCGGGTGGCCTCGTCGACGGCATCCTTGGCCATGACACGGTAGGTGGTCCACTTTCCGCCTGCCACCACCACCAGTCCGGGAACAGGGTGCGCCACCACGTGCTCGCGGGACAGCTTGGCGGTCGAGTCGTTTTCGCCGGCCAGAAGCGGCCGCAGGCCGGCATAGACCCCTTCGACGTCTTCGCGGGTCAAGGGCCGTTTGAGCACCTGGTTGACATGCTCCAGGACGTAGTCGATGTCCTTGCTGGAAGCCGCGGGGTGGGCCTTGTCCAGGTGCCAGTCAGTGTCAGTCGTGCCGATGATCCAGTGCCGTCCCCACGGGATGACGAACAGCACGGACTTCTCGGTACGCAGGATCAGACCCACCGTGGATTGGAAGCGGTCGCGGGGAACCACCAGGTGGATGCCTTTGGAAGCGCGGACCTTCAGCTGGCCGCGGTCTGTCACCATGGCCTGGGTTTCATCGGTCCACACGCCGGTGGCGTTGATGACCTGCTTGGCGCGGATGCTGAACTGCGTCCCGTCCTCGCGGTTTTCCACCTTGGCGCCCACCACCCGTTCGCCTTCGCGGAGGAAGTCCACCACCTTCATCTGGTTCACGGCGTGGGCGCCGTAGTAGGCGGCCGTGCGGACCAGGTTGGCGCAGTATTTGGCATCGTCCACCTGGCCGTCGTAGTACCGGATGGACCCGACGAAGGCGTCGTTCTTGAGGCTGGGGGCGGCCCGCAGGGTGCCGCGCCTGCTCAGGTGCTTGTGGAACGGCACTCCCCTGCTGTGGCCGGCCGAAACGGACATCGCGTCATAGAGTGCGATGCCGGCCCCCACGTAGGGGCGCTCGATAAAGGGTTTGGTCAGCGGATAGAGGAACGGCACCGGCCGGGCGAGGTGGGGTGCGATTTCGGAGAGGAGCAGCCCGCGTTCCTGCAGGGCCTCCTTAACCAGTGCGAAGTCCAGCATTTCCAGGTAGCGCAAACCACCGTGGATCAGTTTGGACGAGCGCGAGGACGTACCGGCCGCCCAGTCGCTTGCTTCGACGATGCCAACGCTCAGCCCGCGGGTCACGGCGTCAAGCGCAGCCCCCGTGCCAACGATGCCGCCGCCGACGATCAGGATGTCAAGTTCCTGGCCCGGTTCGGTGGTGGCGCGCAGCCGCTGGATGGATGCTTCCCTGGCTTCCGGGCCAAGGACCCCGCCGTTTGCAGGAACACTCTTCATTGAACGCCTCCAGTGCCTCTAGTGCCGGTAGTAAACCCACACTACTTGCTAGGGGCGTGCTTTGGGCAGGGCGGGAGGGCGTCCGCCCCGCCCTGCCGGGGCGTGTCAGTTCCCTGCGTACGGCGACACGACGACGTCGACCCGCTGGAATTCCTTCAGGTCCGAGTAGCCGGTGGTGGCCATGGAGCGCCGCAGGGCGCCGATGAGGTTGGATGTGCCGTTGGTGTGGTGGCCGGGTCCGAAGAGGACTTCCTCCAGCGGGCCGACGGTGCCGACGTTGGCGCGGTCTCCCCGGGGCAGCTCGGTGTGATGGGCCTCCTGGCCCCAGTGCCAGCCCTTGCCGGGGGCTTCTTCTGCCCTGGCCAGGGCGCTGCCCAGCATGACGGCGTCGGCGCCCATGGCGATCGCCTTGACGATGTCACCTGAGGTGCCCATGCCGCCGTCGGCAATGACGTGGACGTAGCGTCCGCCAGACTCGTCCATGTAGTCCCGGCGGGCGGCGGCGACGTCGGAGATGGCTGAGGCCATGGGCGAGTGGATGCCCAGGGCACGGCGCGTGGTGGTGGTTGCACCGCCGCCGAAGCCAACCAGTACGCCCGCAGCGCCGGTGCGCATGAGGTGCAGCGCCGGAGTGTAGCCGGCAGCGCCTCCGACGATGACGGGGACGTCGAGTTCGTAGATGAACTGCTTGAGGTTCAGCGGTTCGTGGTCCTTGGAGACATGCTCCGCCGACACGGTGGTGCCGCGGATCACGAAGATGTCGACGCCGGCCGCGAGGACCGTCTTGTAGTGCTCCTGGGTGCGCTGCGGGGTGAGGGACCCGGCAACGGTGACGCCGGCGTCACGCATTTCGGCGAGCCGGGACGTGATGAGCTCGGGCTGGATGGGTGCCTGGTACAGCTCCTGCATGCGCGTGGTGACGGCCGGGCTGTTGGTTTCATCCTGGAGCGCCGCGATCTCATCGAGGATGGACTGCGGATCCTCATACCGGGTCCAGAGGCCTTCCAGGTCCAGCACGCCGAGGCCGCCCAGCTTGCCCAGGGCGATAGCGGTGGCCGGTGACATGGCCGAGTCCATGGGGGCCGCGATCACCGGCATCTCGAACTGGTACGCATCGATCTGCCAGGAGACGGAGACGTCCTTGGGGTCGCGGGTGCGACGGTTGGGGACGATTGCTATGTCATCCAGGGAGTAGGCACGACGCCCACGCTTGCCACGGCCGATCTCGATCTCATAAGTCACTGCTCTAGGTTATCCCAGTGGCTTCGGTGGCTTTGCCTGGGCCGTCCCTGGCCGTGTGCAGATGGGCAGGGGTGCCCATGGCAGGGCAGTCGGACGACACGTAGCCTAAGGGCCGGGGGCATCGGTGAACGCTCCCGTGCCGATCTTCCGAGGAGAACCAACCATGGCCCCTGGCCTCTACGGCGCTGACATTGAGCAGTTGCGTTCCCTGTCCAAATCCATGGACCGTTCCGGGTCCCGCCTGATGGATACGGAACGCCAGATCACCAGCCTGGTAGCAAGCATCGAGTGGAAGGGCAACGACGGCGGGCGCTTCCGGCGCGAGTGGAGTGACACCTGGCGCCCCATGATGAGGCAAACGTCCCAGTCTCTGCTGGACGCTTCGAAGACGCTCCTCACGCAGGCTGACGAGCAGGAACAGGCCAGCACCGGCCGGGCCGGACCATCTGGGGGTCCCGTGGGCCCCTCAACCCCCGGAGTGCCGGGCACCGCGGCGCCCGGGCCGTTGGACGCCGTGCTCGGCGTTGCCGCAAGTCCCGGGTGGTGGGGAGCCAACACTGCGGTGACCACGGCTGGGCTTTATACGGACGATCTTATGGCCACCATGGCCAAGGGCGGCCTTCTCACAAAACTGACCGACTGGCCTTGGCTCACCGCGCAGTACGCCCAGGTTCGGGGCATTGGATACGTCCGCGGAACACAAGTCCTCAACGGCACGTCCATGCTCGGACGCCTGTCGGGCGGGCTGGGGATTGTCACGGGTGGGGTCCAACTGCTGCAGGGTATGGAGACCCGCAATACCGGCATGGCGGTCGACGGCGGCATCTCCGCCGTCCTTGCCGCCGGAAGCTTTTTTCCAGGGGCCGGCCCGTTCTTCACCGTGGCCGGCATCGCCTGGGGCGGCCTGGGCCTGCTCGCCTCGAACCTCGGTTACGGCTCGGCCTCCGAAATGGTGGCAGATGCGGCCACAAAGACCGTTGATGCGGTGGCCGACGGCGCCAAAAAGACCGTCGATGCCGTTGCAGACGGAGCTAAGAAGGTGTGGGGCTTGGCTCACCTGACATCCAGGCTTCCCTAGACTAAAACCCGAGACCTGTCGACCCTAAGGCTGCTGTGACTACCCAAGAAGACGCACCCCTGCTCATCACCGAACACGAACTGATCGCCCTGATTGCCCTGGCCGGAACCACCGGCGCCCTGAAATGCCAGAGTCTTTTCCGGCTTGACCAATCCGCCGGGGCACCGCTTGAACAGGCCGGGGTGGCCACCCTCCTGGAACGCGGGCTCATGACCATCGAAGCGGAAAGCCTGGTACCCGCAGGGCCGGCAATCGGTGTGGCGGGAGTCCTGGCGGATTCCGATGCGTGGCTGGAGGTGGCCCTGGTGACGCCCAAGGCTGAACACGTCTATTTCCTGTTCGGGTCAGGCAACGGGGCTTTGGTCCTCAGCCTCAGCAAGTACGGTGTCCATGAACTGCGCCCCGTGACCGACGCTGACGGAATGTTCACCACCGCCATCGAAATGGTCCGTTTCTATCTGGGCACGGCGCCGGACGGGCTGCCCGCGGCCGGCACGCTCCGCCGGCACCTCGCGGACGGCACCTTCCACGCCGTCCACGTCAAGGCGGCGGCGGACGGTTCCCTGGAGATCGTCATCGGCGATGACGCACAGCCTGCCCCCGCGGCGCTGGGCGCGGAGGACCTCAGGGACCGGCTGCGCCAGGGACTGGGCCTGCTCCCGGCATGACACAGCACATTCCTTACCCCGCCGATTTGCCCGTGCATTCGCTCGACTACTGGCTCTCCCCCGAACTGGCCAGGATCAGCCCGCCGGATGCCCCCTCCCGGCTCCGCGAGCTGGCCGATGCCCAGGGCACCCTGGCCGCCGGCTGGAGCGGGGCGATCGCCGGCGGCCCCGTCCTGGCCCTGGCAGGCGCCTTCACCTCCGTGATGTCGGGGAATCCCGCGGCAGCGCTTGTCTTGGTCCCGCTGGGGGCCATCCTGGTGCTGCTGGGCCTCTTCGGGTGGAAACGGGTCCGATCCGTCCTGCCCCGGACTGACAAGGCCCTGATCACCCGTGGCCCCGGATCTGCCCGCGGCGGCATCGGCATGGTGTCGTTCCTGGCTGTCGTTCTCGGCGGGATCATTTACCTGTACCTGCCCTCCGCCATGGCAAAGGGTGCCGGTGAGGTCACAATCGTGGTGGGCATCTACGTGCTCCTCCTGGCCCTGCTGGTCGCGTGCATCATCGTCCCGTCCGCGGTCCTGGGCCGGGCCCGGGAGTCATTCCGCGTGCGGGTGCAGACCAACCCGGGCCTTCGAAGGGCAGTCGAGGAGGACCTGGCAGTCTGGCGCGATCCGTACGGCAACGCCGCCTACGGGCCGCTGTGAGGCGCCGCGCTTCCGGTTACAGTGGCGTGGTGAGCAGCCGCTGGACATTTGACGGGCACATCGCCGGGATTGGCACCGCCACCGGGCTGCGCGCCGTGGTGGGCATGTGGCAGGACTCCCCCTTTGGGTCGTTCGCCGATGTCATGGTGCAACAGCCTTCCGGGCACCGCCTGCTGCTGGCACCCACACCCGACGTGGCCGGCTTTATCGCCGCCACCTACAGCTTTGACGAGGTGCAGGTGGTTGACGTCGCCGCCTCGCTCGACCGCCACAACTTGACGATCGACGCCGGCCCGCTGGCGATCCGGGCCATCACCGGCGCGAGGACCCTGCTGGGAACAGCGCTGCGGGCAGTGCCCCGGCGCCTTGCAGTCCATCCCCGCTGGCTCGCCGCGGTAAACCCGATCGCTGCCCTCGCCGCACCCGGTGCCCGCACCTATGGAACTGCCGGCAGCGGGAGGGCGGAGTTCTATGGGGTGACGGACCTGCACCACGTGACGTCCGCCGTCGTCCGCTGGAATGGTGCCGATGCCGGAGCGCTGGCACCCATCCGGCCAGCCGTCACGTTCGGCTTCAGCAGCGTCCCTCCCCGCCCGAGCATCGCCCGCGTGCGAACCACCGTGGTGGACGGCAGGCACGGAGGATAGATCCGCCCATCGCTGCATGCGCGGGCCTGTATTAGCCTTGGCACCGGAAAAGTGATTTGGGGGAACAGCGTGGCACCAGGCGATGACTCAAGGGCATCGGCTCCTTTCGGTTCCGGCATCAGGGATCTGGGAGGGGTGCCGGACGCGACGGCTTACGGCTACCCCCAGCGCCGGTCCTGGATCTTTTTCGCCTGGTGGTACCCGGCAGTGCTGGCCATCGCCGGCCTGCTCTACGCCGTGCTCGCGCTGGCACTGGGCCAGAGCGCCGAAACCGGCATCGTTATGGCCGTTCTGGGGGCAGTGCTGGCTTCCACGGGTTGGGCCTTGACCGCCTGGCTCCGGTTCACCCGCAGGCCGCTGCGCCCCGCTTCCGACCTTCTGCGGGTGGAGCGGGGGATCCGGGGCACCCCAGTGATGGTCTGGACTATTCTGGTCGCCACCACGGCCGCCGTCGTGGCCTTGATCCTGTTCACCCCCAACGGCGCCTCTCCGGAAAATTTGCCGCTGCTCGGGCTGCTGGTCACGGTTCCCCTCGGCTCGGCCGCCGGCCTGCTGCACACCCGCCGCCTGATGTGCAACAGCGCCGGACTCTACGCCCGCTGGCTCGAACGCCGTTCCCTGACGGAGCATTCATGAGGGGTGGCGTGGCTTCGCCCAGCACTGAGGACGCACCGCAACTAGCCCTGGGCCACGCCCACCGGCGGGTCCGCGTCTTCTGGTTTTGGTGGATGGGTATGGACTTCGCCGTACCCGGCGCGGTTCAGGCGATTATATTGGCCGGCACTGGCCAGAATCCCGGGAATGGACTCGTGACGGGATTCCTGGGCTTGGCCATCTCGGGCGCAGGCTGGCTACTGGCTGTGGGGCCACGCTTTACGCGCAGTGCACCCCGCCCGGCCAACGACGCTAACCGGGCCGAGCAGTACATCCGAATTGTTCCCGGAGCCGTGATCGGCATGGTGGTGGCGATGCTGGTGATGGTTTCACTCCTGATGGTGGCCACGCCGCGCGGAACCTCACCCGACGTCCTGCCCATCCTTGCGTTCCTGGTTGCGTTTCCCCTGGCAATTGGAGCAGGGATGCTGTACTCGCGGCACCTGCATCAGCACAGGGACCGTCTATATACCGCCTGGTTGCGGCGCCGCTGACGCAACCACGCGGCTCACAGTCTCCTGCAGCCGTATCAGACTCCTTCAGGTTCCTCCACGGAAAGCTGGGACTCGAACATCCTGAAGTACCGGCCGCGCAGGGCCACCAGTTCCTGATGGGTGCCTTTCTCCACAATGCAGCCATCCTCCAGCATGTACACCACGTCCGCCTTCTCGATCGTGGCGAGCCGGTGGCTGATGGCGATGATGGTGCTGCTGCGGTCCGCGAAGAGACGCGTGAAGATACGATGCTCCGCCAGGGCATCAATGGCCGAAGTGGGCTCATCCATCACCATGAAGGACGCGTCCCGGTAGAAGTTCCGGGCCATCGCCAACCGCTGCCACTGGCCGCCGGACAGGCCGCTTCCCTTCCGTCCCCGAGGATCCTCCATCCAGTTGCTCACGTGGTTGTCCAGGCCGTTGGGCAGTTTGTTGATGAATTCGAGCGCTTCGGCGTCGGCTGCAGCCTTGCGGACGCGGGCGTCGTCGCGCGGCGAATCAACGTCGCCGAAGTAGATGTTGTCGGCCGCAGTGGCGAACTCGTACTTCAGGAACTCCTGGCTGAGCACGGCAAGGTGGCGGTGCCAGGAGGTGACGTCGACGGCGGCGAGATCCACGCCGTCGAGCAGTACCTGGCCTGAGTCGGGCCGGTAGAGCCCGGCGAGGATCCGGATCAGCGTGGACTTGCCTGCACCGTTCTCCCCCACGATGGCGATGTGCTGGCCTTGGCGGATGGTGAGGCTGATGCCCTTGATCACCTCGATCTCGCTGCCTGTGTACGTGAAGCGGATATTCTTCAGCTCCACTTCCCTGGGTGCCTCCAGGAGGGGCGGGGCATGTTCCGAGTGCACGGGCATGGCCATGAACAGCTCGTAGTCCTTCAGGTTGGCCAGGTCTTCATCAATAGAGCTGAGCGAGGACACGAGGTTGTTTGCGGTGGACAGGGCACGGCTGACGATCTGCTGGACGTAGAGGAACTGGCCCACCGGGGCTGCGCGGGCAATAATCCGGCCCACCACCCAGATCAGGGACACCACTTCGGCACCGTACTGCAGCGCGTCCGCCGCCAGCTGTTTGGGGATGTACCGACGCTGGTAGTCGAGGCGACGGCGTTCGTCCGCGTCCCGGAGCCGGGAACGTAGCTCCATGAGGAAACCGACGATGCCGTAGAGCCTCATTTCGGCAATGTGCTGCGGGCGGAGGAGGTTGGTCTCGATCATGCGGCGCTGGCGGCGCGAGTCCACCTGCGTGTTCCAGTGCGCAATCTGTTCCCTGGACAGCTTGAACTGCAGGTACACGCTGGGCACGATGGCCACCAGGACGATGACGGCGATCCACCAGCTGACCAGCAGCAGGGCGCCTACAGCCAGGATGACCGAAACAAGCTGGGTGAAGATCGCGGCAATCCGGTCCAGGACGCGGGCGTAGGAGTCGGAGAACCGTTTGGCGCGGTCGTAAAGGTCCACCGTCTCCTTGTCGTCGTAGCGCCAGAACTCCAGGGAGAGGAAGCGCTCGTACATCTGGTCCCCCACGATGGCGCCTACTTTGAAACTCATCAACTGCTGGATGTAACGGTCCACGCTGTTGAAGGCGCCCCAGAACAGACCCAGCGCGGCAGTGACGATGACGTAGACGATGGCAAGGCGCCCCGCTCCGCCGTCGCCCGCGTACGCTGCCGCCAATGCTGTGGTGGTGAGGGACGCGTAGAAAGTGGTGACCAGCGGCAACACAGCGGAGATCAGGGAACCGAGCACCTTCATGACCACCGCGCCCGGGGAGGCACGGAAGCTCACCCGGAGCACTTGGGCCACGGCCTCGGCATAGGGGCGCAGGGCAAGCCGCTTTTGCGGGTCGCGTTTAGGGGTCAGTTCCGCCGGATGGCGCGGTTGGGACATGGAATCAGCCTAGTGCCGGGCGGTCCGTCATGATGTGGAATGGAGACAGCGCAGCAGGGCATCTTCGCCTGGCGAGTGTGCCATGTAGTGGAAGTCCGGCCGCCCACCAACCAACCGATGTGCTCCCCCGCTGTAGATTGCCGCTCTCATCCACTCCGGGCCCAGCCATTGTGGCCAGTGGGTTGGTTCGGCATCCTGGTGTTCGGGCTTGTAGTGCCTGCCTGTGGGTGACGTCCAGCCGGGCGGATTGTTTTCGGTTGCGGGGTCGGGTGTCCATTGGCCGTGGTGTTTGAGCCGGTGGTGCTTGGGGCAGAGCTGTGCCAGGTTGCTGACGTTGGTGGTGCCGCCGTGTTCCCAGGCGGTGAGGTGGTCGGTGTCGTTGTCGGGGGTCTTGTTGGTGCAGCCGGGGAAGGTGCATTTGGCATCGCGCATCCTGATCCAGCGTTTGATGGTTTCGGTGAGCCGGTAGTTTTTCCTGCCGATTTCCAAGGGTGCCCCGTCCCGGGGGTCGACCAGGACCCGGTAGAAGGAGTCAGCCCCGTCCGAGACGAGATTGCGTGCCACGGATGCCGGGATCGGCCCGAAACCATCCAGTACGGCGGGTTCATCGGTCTGGCCGAGGAGGGAGAGCACGGGCACGGTGACCAGGACGTCGGCCCGCGGGGTGGGGACCTGTCCGACCTCCATGGGTTTCCCGGTTTGTGTGGTATGCCCGGCGCCGAGGAGGAGGGATGCTGCGATGTCGGGGCGGAGTTGGGTGAGGGTGCGGGGTTCGTCCGGGCCTTGGAGGCCGCGTGCGGTGGCGGTGGTCCGGTTCCAGATGGCACAGGCGGTGTCCCCGGGGAGGTAGAGGGAGACCCAGGCCATGCCGTCCCGGTCGGGGGTGTATTCCATCCGCCGGTCCGCCGCACCCTTTTCATGGCGTTTCTCGATGGAGTCGGGATGGTGGCGTTCCCGCCACCCACGGACCTTGGCCCGGAACCGTGACGGGACGAGCTCACCGGGGGCGGCAGCGCGGGCGGGGTGGGGTGCGTCGGGGTCGAAGAAGTGCGCCACCAACCCGGCGGCACCAGCGGCATCGAGGCTTTCGGTTTCGTCGGCGATGATCTTTGCGTGCTGCCAGGACATCACGCCGGCGGCCAGTGCGTCCATGACGGGTGGCAGGGAACAGACCCTGCGGGATTGGTCCACGAACGCGGCCGCGGCCGCGGAACTGATGGTCAGGACCCCGGCGATCTCCTCCATCACCGACATCCCGGCGTAGGTGCGGTCCTGCACGGAGGCGTCCGGCGGTGTCATGGCCTGCTGGAACTCCACTGCCTCGGCAGCGTCCTGTGCCTGCCCGGCCGCGAGTTGCGCCGTGAGCCGGGACCGGAGTTCCATCCTTTCCAGCCGGATCTCATACCGGCGCTGCAGCACATCAACACCGGAACCCGCACCCACTCTGGCAGCTATAAATGCGTCTTCACGGTCCAGCGCATCCAGGGCATCAATAGAGGCACGAACACCCTCCAAAACCACCCCAACCCCACCGCTGGATTCCATATGGACATCATGCAGCGGGGGTCCGACATTCAGGCCGACAGCACCCTCCGGTACCCAACAACAAGAGGAGGCGGGAAAATCCCGCCTCCTCTTTCAAACGCCTCAGCGTGAATAAAACCCTTCGCCGTTTAGCGCGAGCCGTAGTTCGGCGCCTCGACGGTCATCTGGATGTCGTGCGGGTGCGATTCCTTCAGGCCGGCGGAGGTGATCCGGACGAACTTGCCGCGGACCTTCAGCTCGGGAATGGTGGGCGCTCCGGTGTAGAACATGGTCTGGCGCAGGCCGCCCACCAGCTGGTACGCCACTGAGGACAACGGGCCACGGTATGCCACGCGGCCTTCGATGCCTTCGGGGATCAGCTTGTCGTCACCGGAGACGTCGGCCTGGAAGTAGCGGTCCTTGGAGTAGGAGGTGTTCTTGCCCCGCGACTGCATGGCGCCCAGGGAGCCCATGCCGCGGTAGGACTTGAACTGCTTGCCGTTGACGAAGATCAGGTCGCCCGGAGACTCGTCGCAGCCAGCCAGGAGGGAGCCCAGCATGACTGTGTCGGCGCCGGCCACCAGGGCCTTGCCGATGTCGCCCGAGTACTGGAGGCCGCCGTCGGCGATCAGCGGCACGCCGGCCGGAATGGCAGCCTTGGCGGATTCGTAGATGGCCGTGATCTGCGGGACGCCCACGCCCGCCACCACACGGGTGGTGCAGATGGAGCCGGGACCAACGCCCACCTTGATGCCGTCGGCGCCGGCGTCAATCAGTGCCTGGGCACCTTCACGGGTGGCAGCCTGGCCGCCGATAACGTCCACGTGCGCAGCGACGGGATCGGACTTCAGCCTGCGGATCATGTCAAGGACACCCTGGGAGTGGCCGTTGGCGGTGTCCACGAACAGTGCGTCCACGCCGGCGTCCACCAGGGTCATGGCGCGCTCCCAGCCGTCGCCAAAGAAGCCGATGGCGGCACCCACCCGGAGGCGGCCTTCATCGTCCTTGGTGGCCAGGGGGTACTGCTCGGCCTTGGTGAAGTCCTTGGTGGTGATCAGGCCCTTGAGCCGGCCCTGCTCGTCCACGAGCGGGAGTTTTTCGATCTTGTTGGTGGCCAGCTTGTGCGAGGCTTCCTCGCGGCTGATGCCCACGTGCCCGGTGACCAGGGGCATCTTGGTCATGACGTCGCTGACCAGCCGCAGCGGGAAATCGGACTCCGGCACAAAACGGGTGTCGCGGTTGGTGACGATGCCCAGAAGGCGGTTGTCCTCATCCACCACGGGGAGGCCGGACACGCGGTAATGGGCGCAGAGATCATCGAGTTCGCGCAGCGTTGCCTCGGGGCGGATGGTCAGCGGGTTGGTGATCATCCCGGACTCGCTCCGCTTGACCCGGTCCACCTGGTCCGCCTGATCGGCGATGGACAGGTTGCGGTGCACCACGCCCAGGCCGCCCTGGCGGGCCATGGCGATGGCCATGCGGGACTCGGTGACCGTGTCCATCGCCGCGGAGAGCAGCGGGGTCTGAACGGTGATGCGCTTGGAAATTCGTGAGGACGTGTCTGCCTCGGACGGGATGACGTCGGTGTGGCCCGGCAGGAGCAGGACGTCGTCATAGGTCAGGCCGATGAAGCCAAAGGGGTTGTGTTCGGGCTCGGTCATGAGTGCGCCTCTTACCTTGGTTGCTGGGTCACGGGTAGGGGTTGCAGCCGATGACCAGCCCGTAATTACGGAACTGGCCTGTGCAGACGATCCTGCGGGAGCGCCGTGCAGCACGGCGTTCCGGGGGCAGAAAGTGTTGAGTAAATATTAGAACCTCGGCGCCAATCCCCCTATTCCACGCCGGCAATGTGAGCAACCCCACGGGCCCGGCAGGCGGAATGGTTCAGCTCCAGCCGGTGGCGGCCAGCAGCCGCTGCTCGAACATCGGGATCATGGTTTCCACATAGGTCCTGGTGAGGTGGTTGTCGTCCTTGTAGACGTACACGTTTCCCACCACGGCCGGGCAGACGCCGCGCGCGCAGATGAAGTCGCTCATGTCCATCAGGTGCAGCCCCGGCAGTTTGCCGCGGTAGTTCTCCAGCGGTGACGGCTCCACCAGGGACTCTGCCAGCGGCGGGTTGCAGGCAGGGGCGCTTGCCCCGTTTCGCTGGGCACACTGCGGCATGTTGAAGGTGAACCGGGGGTTGTCCCGGATGCCCACGATCTCGATTCCCGCATCAGCAAAGGGCCGGACGCCCTCGAGGTAGCCGGGCACTTCGGTCTCGAACGGGGCCTCCTCGTGGGTCAGTGAGGCCACGGTGAACACTGCGTCCGGCCGGTGTTCCAGGACATAGGCGGAGCTGGCGCGGTTGTAGGCGTTGCATTCGGCGTTCCTGGTGTCCGATTCGGCGCCGAAGCGGCAGGCAGGCATCAGCAGCGTTATCAGTTCCCAGCCACGGGCCGCTGCCACGGGCGCCAGGGCGGCGAGGTACTGCTGGGCGTGGGAGTCGCCCAGGACCACGATCCGCCGGGTGGCCGGTTCCTCCGGCAGCTCCTGCCGGCAGCCCTCAAGGACCGGATCGCCGGTGGCGTTGGCTCCTGTGCAGGGTGAATCGATGCCGGCCCAGTCGTTGTCGAGTGCGGTGGGTCCGGGGATGGTCCGCGCCCTTGGTGCGGGCGAGTTCTCGTTTTCCGGGGTGAGCACCAGGGCACCTGGCGTCAGCTCCCGCGGTTGGGCCGCCGTCGCGCTTTCCTCTGCGGTGAGCGTCGTCTGCCAAACCGCGACGGGCCCGGCCAGGACGGCGCCGCAGGCGACGATGACGACGGCGGTCCGCCAGGCGCGCAGCTTGGGCCAGTGCCAGTCGCGCAACGGCTTTTCCACGAAGCGCGTGGTCAGGACGGCAAGCACGATGGAGGCCCCGACGATGCCAAGACCCTGCTTGAGGTTCGGCGCTTCGACGCCGGTGGCGGCCAACACCAGCACGAGCACCGGCCAGTGCCAGAGGTACAGGGCGTAGGAGTTGTCCCCCAGCGCGACGGCGGGCCGACTGCTGAGGAGGCGGTCCACCCCGAACCGGCTGCCCGACTGGCCCGCGACGATGATCGCTGCTGCCGCAAGGGTCGGCCACAGGGCCACATATCCGGGGAAGGAACGGTCAACGGTGAGGACCAGCCCGCAGGAGACCATGGCGGCCAGGCCGGCCCATCCCAACGCCACGCGCAGGACGCGGCCGGGCTTGAGGTACGGCAGCGCCAATGCCAGCAGGGACCCCAGCGCAAACTCCCAAAGGCGGGCCCGGGTATCGAAGTAGGCGTACGCCTGGTTGGTGGCGGTCTGGTCAATGGAGTAGGCCAGGGACACCGCAAAGACCGTGCCGAACACCAGCGCCAGCAGGCCCCGGTACGTCAGCCATTGCAGGCGGGGCACCCTGCGGAGCCCGGCCAGCACGGCTGCCGTGGCGGCAAAGACCAGCGGCCACAGGATGAAGACCTGGCCCTGGATGGACAGCGACCAGAAGTGCTGCAGGGGGCTGGCACCGGCGTGGTCCTGCGCGTAATAGTCCACGGACAAATCGGCAAGGAGCCAGTTTTGGCGGTACAGCAGTGACGCCCAGGCCTGGTCGAGCACCTGCGGCCACCGGCCCTGCGGCAGGATCAGCCAGGTGCCGGCGAGCACTCCGAGAATCACCACGACGGCGGCTGGCAGCAGTCGCTTGAACAGGTGCAGCCAGTGCGCCAGGAGCCCGAAGGGTTTGCCTGATTCCGCCTTGCGGACGAAGGACAACGTGAGCAGGAAGGCCGAAACCAGCAGGAAGATGTCCACGCCGCCGGACACGCGGCCCAGCCAGACGTGGTAGATGACAACCATGAGGACGGCAAGGGCCCGGAGACCCTGGACCTCCGGCCGGAAAGTGGGCTTCCGCTGGCGGGGTGCGGCGCCGGGGCTGGGCTCGGGTGCCTTCGGGGTTTCCGTTATCGACACTAGAACCTCTCACAACGCCCGCCAGCCAAAACCCCAAGCCTAGCCAACGCGCTGTGCAACAGCCAATCACGCCGCCGGTTCCAGACTATGCTGGCCCCAGTCGTGGAAGGGAGCGGGCGTGGTTGTCCAGCTGCGGATTTGTGTGCCCGGGGAGCTGTCCGACGTGACCCGGCAGACCTGCTGCGACCAGCGCGGAACGGCAGAAGTCGCTGTGGTCCGGGGCGCCTCCGTGGTGCCGGAGGGCGATGTCATTGAAGTCCTGATCGCCCGGGAATCAGTGGAGGAACTTCTCGAAAAGCTGGAGATCCTCAAGGTCCGGGACCTGGGTTCCATCGCCATGGCCACACCGGAATTCGTCCTGTCCCGGAACGCTGACCGGGCCGAGCGCGCCGCCCCGGGCGAGGGCGCGGACGCCGTGATCTGGGAGGATGTCACCCGCCAAACGGGCGAGGACTCCCGGTTGACCTGGAACTTCCTTGCCTTCCTGGTGCTGGCAACCCAGCTCGCCGGAATCGGCATTGTGACCGACTCCCCCATCGCGATCGTGGGCGCCATGGCAGTGGGCCCCGAGTTCGGACCGCTGGCCGCGCTCGCGGTTTCGATCGCCACCCGGAAGTGGAGGCTCGGCCGCCGGGCTGCGGTCGCCCTGGCCGTGGGCTTCCCGGTTGCCATGCTGCTGGCGGCGCTGACGGCGTGGCTCTCGATCCCGCTTGGCCTCTTCCCGCGCGATGCCCTGGACAAGGGATCCGCCGTCGAGTTCATCTACCATCCTGGGCCGTATTCGTTGATCGTTGCCATCCTGGCCGGAATCGCCGGAATGCTTTCCATCATCGGCCGCCGGTCCGCAGCACTGATCGGCGTGTTCATCTCCGTGACAACGGTGCCGGCCGCCGGGTACGTGGCGGTGGCTTTGGTGCTGGGCGAATACCAGAAGGCCGCCGGTTCCGCCCTCCAACTGCTGCTCAACCTCGTGGGCATCGTGGTGGCCGCCCTCGCGGTGCTGCTCTTTTACCGGGTGGTCGCACGGCGCCTGCCCGATGGGGTGGCGCGCAGCCTGAAGCGCCAGCGGACCGGGACGGGCCGCTGACCGCTTGCCCTAGGAACGCAGCAGGGCGCGCAGGGTTTGGATGGTGTCCGCTTCCGCCGGGGCCTTGTCGTCCCGGTAGCGTTTGACGCGCGCGAACCTCAAGGCGATCCCGCCCGGGTAGCGAGGCGACTGCTGCACGCCGTCGACGGCTATTTCGACGACGGTGACCGGTTCAACCCAAACAGTGCCTGCCGTGCGCCGCACCTCAAGCTCCTGGAACCGCTCCGTCTGCCAGCGCAGCAGTTCATCGGTGAGTCCCTTGAAGGTCTTGCCGACCATCACGTAGCCGCCGGGTTTGCCGAACTCCCCGGTGGGGTCAAGGGCACCCAGGTGCAGGTTGGAGAGCATTCCCGTGCGGCGTCCGGAGCCCCATTCGCAGGCGAGCACTACCAGGTCATAGGTGTGGACCGGTTTCACCTTCACCCAGTTGGATCCACGCCTCCCGGCGGCGTAGGTCGATTCGATCGCCTTCACCACCACGCCCTCGTGGCCCGCGGCGAGTGCATCCCGCGACACCCGTTCGGCAACGGCCGGATCAGCCGTGACCTCCCCGGGAATCCGGTGCGCGGGCGCAACGCGTTCCAGGACGTCGATGCGGGTGGACAGCGGTTCGTCCAGCAGGTCACGTCCGTCGATGTGCAGCACATCGAAAAACCAGGGATGGAGCAGCGTTTCCCGGACTGCATCAGCGCCGAAGCGGGACATCGTTTCCTGGAAGGGCCGCGGGGCGCCGTCCTCATCCAGGGCGAGTGTTTCGCCGTCGAGGATCACGTCCTGCACGGGCAGCCCGCGGACCAGGTCAACCACCTCGGGCAGCCGGTGCGTCACCTCCGCGAGGTTCCGGGTGTAGATGCGCACGTCGTTGCCGGAGCGATGCACCTGGATGCGGGCGCCGTCGAGCTTGTATTCCACCGAGGCCTCCCCCGTGGCTTCGAGGGCTGCCCCGGCACTGCCCGCGGTGGCGGCGAGCATGGGCTGCACCGGACGCCCCACCACCAGGCCGACGGCGTCAAGCTCATCCGGGGTGCCGGTGAGCGCCAGGAGGGCGGTCCCGCCGAGGTCCCCGGAAAGCATTGCCGCACGCCGTACCGCCTCGACGGACCTGTCTGCGGCGCGGGCAATGGCATCGGTCAGCACTCCTTCCAGGGCGCCGGTGCGCAGTTCCCCGAGCAGCACGCCGGCAATGAATGACTGCTCCGACGCGGTGGCCGCTCCCATCAGCGTCCCGAGGATGGACGCCCGCCCCGCACCCGACCCGCTACCCGCTGTTGCCAGGAGCCGGTCCAGCGCGGCATCAAAATCCGCCACGGTGAGGCTTGGCTCCGCGGCGGGTTCTTCCTTGGCCGCCGCCACGGCGCTCCAACCGACGCCAACCCGGCCCTGACGGGGCTTGGCACTGAGCAAACCCACCGCCGTCGGGATCTCCGCGGGTTCCAGCCGGCGCAGGAGGCGGGCCAAAGCATCCACTTTCGCGAGCCGGGACCGGGTCGATGCGACGGTTTTCGTGGTGTCCACGAGCTCAAGGAGCAGCATGGCACCATCCTGCCACGGGCACCGGACAGGGACACTGGACACAGCCCCGGTGCGGGTCCACAATGTGCGCGTGGGGATCATCGTGGCGAACCTGTTCATCACCCTCGACGGCGTTTACCAGGCGCCGGGCGGCCGTGAAGAAGACCCCGAAGGCGAATTCGCGTTCGGCGGCTGGCAGGCGCCGGTGTCCGACGACGAGGCCGGCGCGTCGATAGCGGACGAGATCAGTCGGATGGATGCCCTCCTCCTCGGCCGGAAGACCTATGAAATCTTTGCGTCCTACTGGCCGCACCAGTCCGGTGACATTGCCGATGCCCTCAACCGAGTGCCCAAGTTCGTTGTCTCCGGCACGCTGGCGGACCCGGACTGGGCCGGCGCCACTGTCCTGCCGGATGCCGCGGCCGCGGGCGGCCTCCGGGACGGGTTCGGGCAGCTGCACATGTTCGGCAGCGGGGTCCTGATCCGGTCCCTCATGGCGGCAGGAGTGCTGGACCGGCTCCACCTCTGGCTGTACCCGCTGGTCCTGGGCCAGGGAAAGCGTCTGTTCGATGAGGGAACGGTGCCCTCCACCTTCACGCTGGCCGAGCCGGCCCGCAGTTTTCCGAAGGGGGCGGTGTCGCTGGTGTACGAGCGCGCGGGAGAAGTGGAGACGCAGGAGATGGCGGCCACCTAGTCCCCACCGTCCCCTAACCTCGCTTCGCTCGGCCAGGGAGCCCTGGCGGCGTGGGCCCACCCACCGTCCCAGACAACAACGCAAAAGGCTGGCCCGGCAGATGCCGGACCAGCCTTTTCAGCGGTAAGCCGCCAGGGCGCAGCGTTAGTGGCTGTGGCCTGCGTGCTCGTCCTCTTCGGCCGGCTTCTCCACGACCAGGGTCTCGGTGGTGAGAACCAGGGCGGCGATGGAGGCCGCGTTACGGAGGGCTGCACGGGTGACCTTGACGGGGTCGATGACGCCGGCGCCGATCAGGTCCTCGTACTCGCCGGACTTGGCGTTGAACCCGTTGTTGGTCTCGAGGTCTGCAACCTTGGAGGTGACGACGTAGCCGTCGAAACCAGCGTTCTGGGCGATCCAGCGCAGCGGCTGCACCAGTGCGCGGCGGACGATGCCCACAGCAGCGGCGGCGTCGCCTTCGAGGGCCTTGACGGAAGCGTCCTCATCCAGTGCCTTGAGGGCGTGGATCAGGGCGGAGCCGCCGCCGGCAACGATGCCTTCTTCGAGGGCAGCGCGGGTGGAGGACACAGCGTCCTCGATGCGGTGCTTCTTTTCCTTGAGCTCAACCTCGGTGGCAGCGCCGACCTTGATGACTCCGATGCCGCCGGCAAGCTTGGCCAGGCGTTCCTGGAGCTTTTCGCGGTCCCAGTCGGAATCGGTGCGGGTCAGCTCGGCGCGCAGCTGCGCAACGCGTGCAGCGACGTCCTCGGCAGAACCGGCGCCGTCCACGATGGTGGTGTTGTCCTTGGTGACGGTGATGCGGCGGGCGGTACCCAGCACCTCCAGGCCCACGGAGTCCAGGCTGAGGCCCAGTTCCGGGGAGACAACCTGCGCACCGGTGAGGGTGGCGATGTCCTGCAGCATGGCCTTGCGGCGGTCGCCGAAGCCGGGAGCCTTGACTGCTACGACGTTCAGGGTGCCGCGGATGCGGTTGACGATCAGCGTGGACAGGGCCTCGCCCTCAACGTCCTCGGCGATGATGAACAGCGGCTTGGAGCTCTGCAGTGCCTTCTCGAGCAGCGGCAGGAATTCCTGGATCGAGGAGATCTTGCCCTGGTTGATCAGGATGAGCGCGTCCTCGAGGACTGCTTCCTGGCGCTCCGCGTCGGTGACGAAGTACGGGGACAGGTAGCCCTTGTCGAACTGCATGCCCTCGGTGAGGACCAGTTCGGTCTGGGTGGTGGAGGACTCTTCGATGGTGATGACGCCATCCTTGCCCACCTTGCCGAAGGCCTCGGCGAGCAGCTCGCCGATTTCGTCGCTCTGCGCCGAAATCGCCGCAACGTTGGCCACCTGGGTGCCCTCGACCGGGCGGGCGTTTTCCAGCAGGCGGGCAGCCACGGCCTCAACCGCGACCTCGATGCCACGCTTGATCTGGCCGGGGGCAGCGCCGGCTGCAACGTTGCGCAGGCCTTCCTTGACCAGGGCCTGTGCCAGGACCGTGGCGGTGGTGGTGCCGTCGCCGGCAACGTCGTTGGTCTTGGTGGCTACTTCCTTGGCCAGCTGGGCGCCAAGGTTCTCGTAGGGATCGTCCAGTTCCACTTCGCGGGCGATGGTGACGCCGTCGTTCGTGATGGTGGGGGCACCCCACTTCTTGTCCAGGACGACGTTGCGGCCGCGGGGGCCGAGCGTCACCTTGACGGTGTTCGCGAGCTTATCGATGCCGGCCTCAAGGGACCGGCGGGCAGCGTCGTTAAACGCAAGCTGCTTTGCCATGGTTTTGTCCTTTCAAAGACAGAAACCCCGCACTGCCGGCCAGCGTGAGCATGGCCGGCAGCACGGGGATCCGGAAGAATTACTTGACGACGATTGCCAGGACGTCGCGGGCGGACAGCACGAGGTACTCGGTGCCGCCGGTCTTGACTTCGGTTCCGCCGTACTTGGAGTAGATGACGACGTCGCCAACTGCTACGTCAACGGGAACGCGGTTGCCATCTTCGAAGCGGCCGGGGCCTACTGCGACAACTTCGCCTTCCTGCGGCTTCTCCTGTGCGGAGTCCGGGATGACCAGGCCGGAAGCCGTGGTCTGCTCGGCTTCGAGCGGGCGAACAACAATACGATCCTCAAGAGGCTTAATAGAGACCGACACTCGGACCTCTCCTTTTCGTCAGCAAATTCGTGGACTGGAAAGCTTTCCGCCGTAGCTGGCAAACCGTCGTCGCGGTGCCGGCAGCAGCCTGGCTGGCAGCTCTTCATGTGTTAGCACCCTCCTAGGGAGAGTGCTAATGAAGACTCTATGTAAGGGTTAGCACTCGGTCAAGGTGAGTGCCAACGTTTCGTCATGGGCGTACAGCCTGGAGTGGACGACGGCGGGTAACCGGGGACCGAAAGGACGCTCTGTCGCTACCGGCCCAGGTCGTCGAAGTCCACGTCCTCGCCGCCCTCCGTGTCGCCGCCGCCCTGCTTCCGTCCCCGGAAGAGCACCCAGCCGGACACCGCTGCGGCGAGCAGCGCGGCAACGAGGAAGAAGATGCTCCCAGCCCGCGCGCCGTCGTACAGCCCGCGGATGTCCCGGGCCTCCTGGGTGTTGTCCTGGACGTCGTTGCCGCCCACGGAGTAGACGGTGGCGTTGAACGTATCCAGCAGGAAGATGAACACCAGCAACGCGATGGAGACCACGGCCACGACGGCGGCCGCGATCAGCACAGGACGGGCGAACCTGGCCGGATGGCGGTCGCCGGACTCGTGGTCGCCGGTCTCGCGGGGGGCTGCGCTCTCATCCATGGATTCAACACTATCCGCATCCCGGCCACGCGCTCCTCCACTAGGCTGGAACCCATGGCTCACGCTCCCCAGGACCAGATTGCACAGGACCAGATCGCACCATTGCTGACCCCCGAAGGCTGGGAGTTGCTGGCGTCCCTGGGCCCCTACCGGGACGAGGACTCGTTCGAGCTGAACTCCGCGCTCCGGAAAGCCGGGCACCCGCCCGCGCTCGTGTCCGCCGTCCTGACCCAGTCACGGCTGCGCACCAAGGCAGAGGGGAAATTCGGGGAGTTCGCCCGGCAGATGCTGTTCACCCAGGCGGGCCTGGAGCAGGCCACGCGCCTCAACGTCGCCGCCCACCACGCCCAGCGGTTCGCTGCCGCGGGGATCAGCCGCGTGGCGGACCTGGGGTGCGGCCTCGGCGCCGATTCCCTGGCGCTGGCCTCCCTGGACATCAACGTCACGGCCGTCGAAATGGACGAGACCACCGCGGCGTGCGCCACGGTGAACCTCATCCCGTTCCCCAACGCCACGGTGGTGCACGCCGATGCGGAATCGGTTCCGCTGGACGGGATGGACGGCGTCTGGCTGGACCCCGCCCGGCGGGTCACCTCCACCTCCGGCACCAAGCGGATCTGGGACCCTGAGGCATTCTCCCCGCCGTTGTCCTTTGTGGAATCACTGGCTGCCCAGGGCAAGGCCGTGGGAGTGAAAATGGGCCCGGGCATGCCGCACGAATCCGTGCCTGCGGGCTGTGAGGCGCAGTGGGTATCGGTGGCCGGGGACGTCACGGAGGTGACCCTGTGGTTCAACGCCGTGCGCAGGCCCGGGGTCCGGCGCGCTGCCCTGGTCCTGGGGCCGCAGTCTCCGGCGGAACTGACCAGTGCCGAGGACTTCGGCGCCGGCCCGTCAGCGCCGGTGGGCCCGGTGGAGGGATACCTGTACGAACCCGACGGCGCCGTGATCCGCGCGGGACTGGTGGCAGACGTGGCACTGCAGCTCGGCGGGCACCTGGTGGACGAACACATCGCCTACATCTGCGCTCCCGAACTCCTGGCCACCCCGTTCGCGCGGGCCTACAAGGTCCTGCAGGTCATGCCCTACAACGTGAAGGCGCTCAAGGCCTGGGTGAAGCAGGAGGGCATCACCGTGCTGGACATCAAGAAGCGCGGCACCGCGGTCACCCCCGAAGAGCTGCGGAAGCAGCTGCTGCACGGCGGAAAGAACGCCAGGAAGGGCGGCAAAACGGCCACCTTGGTCCTGACGCGCCTCGGTGAGGACCGGGTGGCCATCGTGGTGGAACCCGCCTAGCTTCACCTACTGGGCGCGCATGAACTCCTCGGCCGCCCGCACCTGGTCAGGGGTGGGCCGGACGCCTGTGTACAGGACAAACTGCTCCAGTGCCTGGATGGTGGCCACCTCGGCCCCCGTGATCACCGGCTTGCCGGCGGCACGGGCGGCCCGGATGAGCGGCGTTTCGGCAGGCAGCGCCACCACGTCGAAAACCAGGCGGGCCGCCTCGATGGCCTCCACCGGGAAAGCCACGGTGTCCGCTTCCGTCCCGCCGGCCATCCCCAGCGGGGTGACGTTGATGATCAGGTCAGCCGTCCCGCCGTCGATCGCTGCACGCCATTGGAAGCCGTACTGGTCCGCGAGCGCGCGCCCCGCGGCCTCGTTCCGGGCCAGGACGGTGACGTCCGTGAATCCGGCGTCCCGGAGGGCGGCAACCGTGGCCTTGGCCATGCCGCCGGCGCCCTGCACCAGCACCGAATAGTCCGTGGGGACTGCATTGGTGGCGAGGAGTTGCTCGATCGCGGTGTAGTCGGTGTTGTACGCCTTGAGGTGCCCGTCCGTGTTCACGATGGTGTTCACCGAGTCGATGGCCTTGGCGGAAGGGTCCATCTCGTCCACCAGGGCGATGACGTCTTCCTTGTACGGCATGGAGATGGCGCAGCCACGGATGCCCAGCCCGCGGACGCCGGCGATGGCCTGTTCGAGGTTGGTGGGCGCGAAGGCCTTGTAGATCCAGTTCAGGTCCAGCTGTCCGTAAAGGTGGTTGTGGAACCGGGTCCCGTTGTTGCTGGGACGGGCCGAGAGCGAGATGCAGAGGGTCATGTCTTTATTCAGAATGGGCACCAGACCATTAAACGCGTTCCAGCCGGCGTGGGCGTCCAGGGACTTAGGGGCAGCCGGTTCCCGCGGGGAAAGGCCCGACGGCGGCGGGCAGCTTCCCCGGAGCGGGCGCCTTCCCTGCCAGCACGGCGGCCAGCGCGTCGAAGGCGGCGTCGGTGCGGCCATAGAGTGCCACCTTCACCGGCGCACTGGACCCCTGGAGCGGCCACGGAGCGTCGAGGGACACGGCGATGTCCCCACCGGCCGGTTTTCCACCAAACCCGATGAGGTTGACCAGCGGCCCTGATCCTACGGTGAGCCCGGCGCGCGCTGCGGCGGCTTCGAAGCGCTCCCGGTCCCCCGGTCCCCCGCCGGCCACCCGCACGGAACCGGGCACCAGGGGTCCGCTGCAGGGACCGGATACAACGGTGACGGCCGACGCCGAGACCTGGGCGGACAGGGCTGCCCCGCTTCCGGCCGGTGCACCTGCGCCCGCTGTTCCGGCAGGCGGGGTGGTCCGGGCATGCCAGATCATCATGGTGGCCACGCGCTGCGCTGCCTCATCCAGGCGTGCGGCGGGAAGTGTGCCGGCAGCCAGGGCCTGGACGATGGCGGCGTGCGCCTGCTCCACGTCCGAAGGCATCAGCAGCAGGTCGGCACCGGCGGCCAGTGCCTTCACTGCAGCCGCGCCGGACGGGTACTGCTTGTCAACGGCACCCATGTTGAGGGCGTCGGTTACGGCCACGCCCTTGAAGCCCAGGCCCCTGAGCGCCGCGTAGCTCGGCGCCGAGAGCGACGCCGGCACACCAGGTTCCAGCGCGGGTACGGCAATGTGCCCGGTCATGACAATAGGGAGGCCCGCGGCGACGGCAGCTTCGAAGGGTTTCCAGTCCCGGCCCCTGAGCACGTCGATGCCTGCCGGCTGGACGGGGAGGCTGAGGTGGGAATCCGCCGTCACCGAGCCGTGCCCGGGAAAGTGCTTGACGGTGGGGAGCACGCCGGCGTCCAGCATGCCTTGGGAGAAGGCGGCGCCCTGGGCCGCCGCCGCGGCAGGGTCGCCGGACATGGAACGCGCCCCGATGGTGGGGTCTGTAGGACCGACGGTCACATCCGCGTCCGGGGCGAAGTCGAGGTCGAAGCCCAGCGGCACCAACTCACTTGCCAGGCCCTTGCCGGCCGTGCGCGTCAGGTTCAGGTTGCCGGCGGCCCCGTAGCTCATGGGAGCGGGCCACTCGGTGAGGGGCGGCCCCAGGCGTGCCACCGAGCCGCCTTCCTGGTCCACGCTCATGATCCCCGGCCAGCGCCGTCCGTCGGCGGCAACAGCCTGCTGCAGCCGCTGGTTTACGGCGGCCATGGCGGCCACGTCCACCTTTCCCTGCGGGTCGCGCGGCACATTGTCGCCCATGATGATCGATCCGGCCAGGTGCAGGCGCTGGATAAGCGCCGCATGGGCTTCCACCTGGTTGCCCTTGAAGAACGGAAGCAGGACCTGCCCGGCTTTCTGCTCAGGCGACATCGCCGCAACGGCCGCAACGGCGGCGTCCTGGTCCCGCTGCTCCGGGCCCCACCCCAAAGGCCGGGAACCCGGGTCAGGCGACGGGGAAGCCGCAGGAGGTGCCGGCGTCGTACTTGCTGATGCGGTGGGGGACGCCCCGGCGGGCGGGGCGGAGGATGAGGGCGGTGCGGCGCTTGGGGCGGCTGAACAGGAGGCCAGCGCCATTACGGACAAGGCCAGGAGGAGAGGGAAGGATTTGGCAGGACTGTGACGCAGGGGGAACGGTGCCATCAGTACGATGCTACCCCTGCACTAGACTTGAACCACCCGTTCGCCTGCCGGCTGCAGCCTGTGAGCGGCATCAGCCAGCGGCAAACCGGACAGTAAGGAAACGTGTGAAGATCGACTTCGCGTCATCGAGGCAATCCACCCTCGGTGTTGAGTGGGAGCTTGCCCTGGTGGACGGGAAGACGGGCGAACTCGCTTCCGTGGCCAACCAGGTGCTCCGCGGCGTGGCGTCGCGCCACCCCGAACTCAACGAAGACGACGAACATCCGCACATCAAGCAGGAACTGCTGCTGAATACGGTGGAACTGGTCACGGGCATCTGCGAAACGGCAGCCGAGGCCAAGGAGGACCTCAGCCGGTCCGTCGCGGCCGTCCGTGAAATCACCGATCCCATGGGCGTGGAGCTGTTTTGCGCCGGCAGCCACCCGTTCAGCCCTCCGCAGCTGCAGCCGGTGACGGACAAGGCACGCTACGCCAAGCTCATTGACCGGACCCAGTGGTGGGGCCGGCAGATGGTCATCTACGGCGTCCATGTCCACGTGGGGCTGGACCGCCGGGACAAAGCGCTCCCCGTCCTGGACGGCCTGGTCAACTACTTCCCGCACTTCCAGGCGCTCTCCGCGTCCAGCCCGTTCTGGGGCGGTGAGGACACCGGGTATGCCTCGCAGCGGGCCCTGATGTTCCAGCAGCTTCCCACCGCGGGGCTGCCCTTCCAGTTCAAGTCCTGGGAGGAATACGAGTCCTACGTCCAGGACATGTTCACCACGGGCGTCATCGACACCATCTCGGAAATCCGGTGGGACATCCGGCCGGTGCCCGCCCTGGGCACCATCGAGATGCGGATCTGTGACGGCCTGGCCACGCTGGAGGAAGTCGGGGCCATCGCGGCGCTCACCCAGTGCCTGGTGGATGAGTTCTCCACCACCCTGGACAACGGCGGAACCATCCCCACCATGCCGCCGTGGCACGTCCAGGAGAACAAGTGGCGCGCTGCCCGGTATGGCCTGGACGCCATCATCATCCTCGACGCCGCGGGCAAGGAGCAGCTGGTCACCGACCACCTGCTGGAGACCCTGAACCGGCTTGAACCGGTTGCGGCCAAGCTGGGGTGCCCCGACGAGCTGGCCGACGTCGAGAAGATCATCCGCCGCGGTGCGGGCTACCAACGCCAGCGCCGGGTGGCTGCCGAGAACGGCGGAAACCTTCAGGCTGTGGTGCTGGACCTGGTCAAGCAGATGCGCAACGGCCCCACTGCCTGACCCGCCCCCCTTACTTGCTCCATCAGATATGGCTCCTAAACCGGCGGTTTAGGAGCCATATCTGATGGAGCATCGCAGGGATTGACGGAGGACTTAGGACCCTGCCAAGACCTGCAGCGCGGGGTGATCCTTGTCCCGTAGTCGTGTGGGTTTCGGCGGGAAGGAAGGCCGGATGTCGACCGCTCCTGCCGAGGTTAAGCGTCCCCGCCGGGTCTTGCCACTTTTTGCCGTGCTGCTGGTCCTGTTCGCGGTGGCGGCACTCTGGCCCGTTGTGGGTCGTGTCACCGGCAACGCAGAACTGCCCGTACAAGTCGCCGCGAATCTGGCGCCGTTCGCAGTCTTCTTTGGTGCCGTAGCCTTGGCGGCCCGGTTTGAGGGCATCTCCCTGGCCGCCGCCGTCGGGTTCTCGACGCGGCATGCCGTGCGGCAGCTTCTCACCGCCCTGGCGCTCTTGGCCGCCACACTGGCCCTAACCGTCGCTTCGGCAGCCCTGGGCTTCCGTATGTTCGGCGAAGGGGAGGCCGGGCTGCTGTTCTTCCTGTACGCGGCCTTCCGCAGTTTCCTGCTGGTGGGCTTTGGGGAGGAGCTCATCTGGCGGGGCTACGTTCTGGGCGCAATGCGCCGAAACATGCACTCCGATGCGGCCGCTGTCCTGCTGTCTTCGGTGCTCTTCGGGGTGTGGCACTACCCTGGCGGACAGGACGTGCTCCAGGTGCTGATGACCATGCTCTTCGGCGTGCTGTGGGGCATGGCCCGCCTAAGGATCCGGCATTGCTCAACGTTCTCCACCGGAACCGCCCACGGGCTGCATGACCTGGCGTTGCTCGTCATCGCCACTCTCACCGCCTGAGTTGCCCGAGGTCAGGCCGGAAGCGACACCGAGGTGACGGGCATCGAGGAGTCCGGGGCGAATTCGATGCCGCTGGGTTCGGCACCGGCCATCACCAGCTGGGCGCCAAGCGCGGCCACCATGGCGCCGTTGTCCGTGCACAGGTCCAGCGGGGGAACGTGCAGCCGGATGCCGGCGGAGGCGCAGCGTTGCCCGGTCAGTTCACGAAGGCGGGAGTTTGCCGCCACGCCGCCGCCCAGCAGGACATCCTTGATGCCCTGCTCGCGGCAGGCCAGGACCGCCTTGGAGGAGATCACATCCACCACAGCCTCCTGGAACGCTGCGGCAATGTCGGCCACCGGAATCTCTTCGCCACGGGCCTCGAACTGCTCCACGCACCGGGCCACGGCCGTCTTCAGGCCGCTGAAGGACCAGTCGTACCGGTGGGGGCCGGGTTCATCGGCCGTGCCCATGTACTTGGGCTGGGTCAGGCCTCGGGGGAAGCGGATTGCCTTGGGGTTGCCGGTACGGGCCATCTTGTCGATGGCCGGTCCGCCGGGGTAGCCAAGTCCCAGGATGCGGGCCACTTTGTCGTAGGCCTCGCCCGCGGCGTCGTCAATGGTGGAGCCCAGGAGCTCCACATCGCTGGTGATGCTGTTGATGCGCAGGATTTCGGTGTGGCCGCCCGAGACCAGCAGGGCGCCCAGGTTCTCCGGCAGCTCCTGCCTGCGGCCCGTGGCGCGGTCGTCCAGGAGCCCCACGCCCACATGCGCCACCAGGTGGTTGATGGCGTAAAGCGGCTTTCCGGTGGCCACGGCAAGCGCCTTGGCAGCACACACACCCACCATCAGCGCGCCGGCAAGCCCGGGCCCGGAGGTGACGGCGATCGCGTCCACCTGGTCCAGGGTGACGCCGGCGTCCGCGAGGGCCTGTTCCAGGGTGGGAACAAAGGCGTCGAGGTGGGCGCGGGAAGCGATCTCGGGGATGACTCCACCGAAGCGGACGTGCTCGTCCATGGAGGAAGAGACCGTGTTGGTCAGGAGGGTGGTGCCGCGGACGAGGCCGACGCCGGTTTCGTCGCAGGATGATTCGATGCCCAGTACCAGGGGCTGCGTACGGTTCATGCCTGGCCTGCCTCCGTTGCTTCGTGTCCTTCAGGGTGTGCCGCGGGCAGCTGGAGCCGCATGATGAGGGCATCCACGCCGTCCCGGTAGTAGCGCGGGCGGACGTGGATCTGTTCGAAGCCGAACCGCAGGTAGAGCTGTTGTGCCCGGGGGTTGTCGGCGCGGACCTCGAGCAGGACGTCGGCGGCGCCGCGGTGCCGGGCCTCGTCGATCAGCTGCGTGAGCAGCGTGCTGCCGATGCCGCGGCCTTCGTAGTCGGGGACGACGGCGATGGTCTGGACGTCCGCGATGGGTTCGATGCACATCAGGCCGGCGTAGCCCACGATGCCGCCGCTGGTCTCCGCCACCAGGTAGCGGCGGGTCTCCGGCTGGGAGAGCTCATCCAGGAACATCTGCACGGGCCACGCATCAATGGGAAAGAGCTTGTGTTCCAGTGCACCGACGGCAGGCACATCATCCAGCGTCATGTCGCGGACGGTGACGTCCGCCGCGCGTGGGTCCGGAGTGCTGCTCACAATGCCCGCTTCCGTGGTCCGGGGACCTGCGCGTCGGATTCCCGCAGGTACAGGGGGGTGGAGTCCAGCAGGGTGTGTCCTGCCGCCAGCCGTGCCAGGGCGAACTGGCCAAGGTACAGGGCGTCCGGTTGCTCCGCGGCGAAATCCGGGTGGGCCTGGAGCACGCTGGCGTAGAGTCCCGCGCCGGCGCCGAACGCAGGCAGGGCAGGGAGGTCAGATGCGAACCCGACGTGGGGGCCATCCTCCAGCACGGGCAGCTGGCCGTCACCCAGGCTGTACCGGGCCCAATAGACCTCTTTGCGGCGTGCGTCCGTCACCACCAGGAACTCGGATACGGCGGCGGTGGACTCCGCAACTTCCAGGGCCATCGCGTCCAGGCTCACCAGGCCATGCAACGGTTTGCCCCACACGAAGGCCAGGGTGCGGGCGGTGGCAATGCCGGAGCGCAGCCCGGTGAAGGGGCCCGGACCAACGCCCACCACCAGGGCGTCCACGTCCTGCCCGGTCACGCCCGCTGATGCCAGCATGGCGTGGATTCCGGGGGCAAGCACCTCAGCGTGGCTGCGGGTGTCCTCCGTGGCGAAGCTGGCCAGCACGCTTTCCGGGGCATCATCGGTGACCAGCGCAGCGCTGGCCACCGCCGACGTGTCAATAGCGAGGATCAGCATGCCGCTCCCCCGTCGGGTCCGGCCAGTTCGGGAACGGCGGCCCACCGCGGCCCGTACCCGCGCATCACGATGGTGCGGGGCTCATCGGTGTCTTCGGCGTCGAAGTCCAGGCTTGCGGAGGTGCCCGCCGCGGCGCTGCCCAGGCCAATCGCACGGTGCAGGTCGATCTCCAGCCGGCTGTCGCTCAGGTGCTCCACGCGCTCATGTCCCCACTCCACCACCGTCACCGAGGAATCCATGGTGTTTTCGAGGTCGATGTCATCAATCTCCGCCGCCGAGCCCAGCCGGTAGGCGTCCACGTGCACCAGGTCCGGACCGCCCGGACGCGGGCCGTCCGGCAGATTGGGATGGATCCGGACCAGGACGAACGTCGGAGAGATGATGCCCGGGCGGACACCCAGGCCTTCGCCCAGGCCCTGGGTGAAGGTGGTTTTCCCGGCACCCAGCTCGCCGGACAGCACCAGCAGGTCCCCGGCCTGCAGTACCTCCGCCAGGCGTGCGCCGAAAGCGTGCGTCTGTTCCGCCGTCGTCGCCGTGAAGGTCTTTTCCCAGTTGGCGGGCAGTTCTTCGGGCGTGCTCATGCCGCTCCCGCCTTGCCGGGGACGCCCGCCAGGGTGTGGCCGGCTTCCGCGCGCTCGTCTTCGTTGATGAAGCGGCGGGGAACACGGGGACTGATCCTGGTCACGACCTCGTAGTTGATGGTCCCGGCGGCGCGTGCCCAGTCGTCAACCGTGGGTCCGCCGTCGGCCCCGTTACCGAACAGCTCCGCCTCCGCGCCCTGCAACGTGGCGCCCGATGCCTCCGGACCCAGGTCGATGACCATCTGGTCCATGGCGATCCGCCCTACTACGGGGTAGGTTTTCCCGGCCACGCGGACGGGGCCGCCGGTGGCGACGCGGGGGACGCCGTCGGCATAGCCCAGCGGAATCAGCGCCAGGGTGCTCGCCGTCCTGGTGCGGTAATGCAGCCCGTAGGAGACGCCCTGCCCCTCGGGCACCTCTTTGCACTGCGACACCAGGGTGCGCAGCGTCATGGCGGGGCGGAGGCCCAACTCCGCGGACGTCTGCCCGTCGAATGGCGAAAGCCCGTAGATGCCCAGGCCCACACGGACCATGTCGAAGTGGGTATCGGGCCGGGAAAGGGTGGCGGGGGTGTTGGCAAGGTGCCGGACCTCAGGATCCACGCCCGCGTCCTCGGCAATGGCCAGGGCCTCCCGGAATGCGGCCACTTGCTGGTCCGTCTCGGGCCGCTCCGGCTCATCAGCCACGGCCAGGTGCGAGAAGATGCCCACCACGCGCAGCAGCCCCTGGTCCTGGTACTCCACGGCCTCCCCCACCAGGCGGTCCCATGCCTCGGGCGTTGCGCCGTTGCGGCCCAGCCCGGTGTCCACCTTGAGGTGCACCCGTGCGGGACGTTCCTGTTCGCGGGCGGCGGCCACGATGCGTTCCAGCTCCCAGCCCGAGCAGCCGATGTCGACGCCGGCAGCCACGGCGGCGCCGAAGTTGCTGTCGGTGGTGTGCAGCCAGGCGAGGAGGGGCGCGTCGATGCCGGCGGCGCGGAGCGCGAGGGCCTCGGAAATGTGCGCCACGCCCAGCCAGGACGCGCCGGCCTGCAGGGCTGCACGGGCCACGGGGACCGCGCCGTGCCCGTACGCATCGGCCTTGACCACGGCCATGACTTTCGCGGGGGAAGCAGCGGCGGCAAGCCGGCGGACGTTGTGCCGGATGGCCTCCAGGTCGATCACGGCGGACCGCTCATGGCGGGGGTCCGGCCCGGAGGCAGCGCTGAATTCACCGGTTGTTGCGGGGTAGGTCACCCAACTGATTCTAGTGCGGGCACTTCGCGCCGAATAATCGGGCGTCCGGCGCTCCTCAGGCGTCCGACAGGTGCGCGATGGTGGCCGCCGCCCGGCGCTGGGCCGCCAGCGGCACGTCCTCGATGATGTCCGCGAGGAATCCGAAGCGCCGCAGCCATTGGCTCATCTGCCGTTCGGGGCGGGCGTTGGCGCGCTTCCACCAGTCAGCGATGTCCCCCCAGCCAGGGGCGGCCAGGGATCCGCCAACCTCCTGCACGGCCAGGGAGGCGCACAGGTTGGCAAACCGCAGCCTGTCCCCCAGCGGCCAACCGGCCAGGGTGCCCACGATGAACGCTGCGTCGAAGCAGTCACCGGCTCCCGTGGGGTCGTGCGCCTTGACCGGAAGCGACGGGACCCACTCCTCCTCCCCGGTTTCAGAGTCGACGGCCATGGCCCCCTGCGCTCCCAGGGTCACCACGGCCACCGGTACCCGGTCCGCGAGAGCGTAGAGCGCACTCCACGGATTGTCCTTGCCGGTGAACGCCATGGCCTCGCGCTGGTTGGGCAGGAAGGCGTAAAAGTACTGCAGGTTGTCGAGCCGCACGGGCGCCCACTCGCCGCTGGGATCCCACCCCACGTCCCCGAACAGCCTCACCCCGGCGGCATGGGCTGCCCGGGCCCACGGCTCAACCTCAAGGCCCACCTCGGCGATGCCGGCGCGCGCCTGGGGCGGGTCTCCAATCAGCTCGGAGTTTGTCACCGGCGCCGAGTGTCCGTGGGTTACCAGGGAA
The DNA here is from genome assembly GCF_056389225.1 of Pseudarthrobacter sp. rb. Classification (NCBI taxonomy): domain Bacteria; kingdom Bacillati; phylum Actinomycetota; class Actinomycetes; order Micrococcales; family Micrococcaceae; genus Pseudarthrobacter; species Pseudarthrobacter sp. rb. The sequence continues at coordinate 87,094 of NZ_JBWJAR010000004.1, forward strand.
CGGTCGCCGTCCACGCAGAGGGACACCGTCACCGGCGAGTGCCAGCCCGGGACGCGGCGGGAGAGGCTGAGGTCAACGTGCTCCTGGCCGGAGAGGATCTTCCAGTTGAAGTCGCCGTATCCGTCGTCCCCGAACGCCGCTGCCAGGCCGGTGCGCAGGCCCAGCCGCGCGGCGGCGATGGCCTGGTTGGCCACCCCTCCGGGACAGCTGCCCATGCCGTCACTCCAGATTTCCGTACCTGGTTCGGGCCCGTGCGGGAGGCCGGTAAAGATGATGTCCTGGAAAACGGTCCCGGCCAGCAGGAGATCGAATCCGGGTTCCCCCGGCGGGCGGACGGCAGCCAGAGGATCGAAGGGGCGGGCTGGCATCGCGTCCATAGTGCGCAGGATACGCCGCGCGGCAGTGCTCCGGTAGGGGCCTTGGACACGGTATGGACACGGTGTCGGAGGCTGGTCCTAGACTGCATCCATGCGGCTTCTGATTGCCGGCGGCGGGGGTTTCAGGGTGCCGCTCATCTACCGGGCGTTGGTGTCCGGGCCCTTTTCCGGCCTGGTCACGGAGCTGGTGCTGTACGACGTCGATCCCGCCCGCCTGGATGCCGTCACCGCCGTGCTGCGCAGCATGCCGGCAGGCCAGGGTGCACACCTTCCGGTGCATGGCACCACAGATCTTTCCGCTGCCCTCTCCGGCACCTCCATGGTCTTCGCCGCGATCCGGCCCGGCGGCACCGCGGGTCGTGTGGCCGATGAGAAGGTGGCACAGGACCTCGGGCTGCTGGGCCAGGAAACCACCGGGGCCGGCGGGATTTCCTACGCTTTGCGGACCATCCGGCACATGGTGGGCCTTGCCCTGCTGATGCGCGAGCACTGCCCGGACGCATGGCTGGTCAACTTCACCAATCCGGCCGGAATAGTCACCGAGGCCTTGCGCCCTGTCCTGGGGAACCGGGTCATCGGGATCTGCGACTCCGCGGGAGGGCTGGTGCACCGGGCGGCACGGGCTGCGGGTGTCCCGTTGCCGGAGGGACGGCTCGACGGCGTGGGCTACTACGGGTTGAACCACCTGGGCTGGCTGTACCGGCTGGAGTCCGGCGGACGGGACGTACTGCCCGGCCTGCTGGCTGACGCCGGGGCGCTCCAGTCGTTCGAGGAAGGCCGGCTCTTCCCGCAACCGTTCCTTGCCGGACTCAGCATGCTGCCCAACGAATACCTGTATTACTACTACCAGCGCGATTCGGCCCGGCAGGCAATGCAGGCCATGGCACGCACCCGCGGGCAGACCATCCACAACCAGCAGCAGGAGCTGTATCCGCGGCTGGCCGCCGCGGGCCCGGACGCATACCGGCTGTGGGAGGCGGCGCGGCGCTCCCGCGAAGAGGGGTACCTGGCCGAGGCCCGGCACGACGGCGAGCGCCGGAACGAGGAGGACCTGGCCGGCGGTGGCTACGAACGGGTGGCGCTGGCGGCGATGCAAGCACTGGCTGGCGGGGGCGATACCCAACTGATCCTCAACACTGTCAACGCTCTGCAGGCCCCGTCGGCACCCCCGCCACGCCCCGGCAACCGTGACCTGCTCCAACCCGCCATTCCCGGCCTGCCGTCGGACGCCGTCGTCGAAGTCCCCTGCACCGTCACCCCGGCCGGAGCCGTGCCGTTGCCCCAGCAGGAACCGCCGGAACCACAGCTGGGCCTGCTCCGGCAGGTCAAGGAGGTGGAACGGCTCGTTGTCCTGGCCGCGGGCACCGGCAACCGGGATGCCGCCGTCGAGGCCTTCGCCCGGCACCCGCTCGTGGATTCGGCGGACCTGGCCGCGAAGCTGATGGCCGGTTATCAGCGGGCGTTTCCGGTTTTGGGGAAGATGTGGGAGGGCGGTGGGCGTTAGGGGAAGGAGTAATGTTTTACCGGATGTGCACTGAGCCGGCTCCCCTGACACGCGCCGGCGGCCGGAAGGAGGTCCCGTGGCACTGATCCGCAGGGTCGCTTTGCTTTCCCTCCACACCTCCCCCATGGAACAGCCCGGCTCCGGTGATGCCGGCGGAATGAACGTCTACATCCGCGAGCTGGCCTCGGCACTGGCCGAGGCAGGCGTGGAAGTGGAGATCTTCACGCGGGCCACCTCAGCCGACCAGCCCGCCGTCGAGCATCCCGACCCCGGCGTGTGCGTGCACAACGTCCTGGCCGGGCCGCCCAGGAAGATCCCCAAGGAGGAACTTCCCGGGCTGCTGCACGCCATGGTCGCGGAAATTGAGCAGATCCGCCGCCGCCAGCCGCACGGCCGGTACGACGTCCTCCATTCCCACTACTGGGTGTCCGGGATAGCCGGGCTGGAGCTGTCCGAGCTGTGGGGCGTTCCGTTGGTCCACACCATGCACACCATGGCCAAGGTCAAGAACCTGTTGCTGGAGTCCGGTGAGCAGCCGGAGCCCCGGCGCCGCGAACTGGGCGAGCACCGCATCGTCGACGGCGCGGCCAGGCTTATTGCCAACACCAGCTCCGAGGCCGCCGAACTCGTGTCCCACTACGGCGCCACCTACGACCGCATCGACATCGCGCCACCCGGTGTGGACCTGGCCACGTTCACCCCCGCGTTCCGGGCACGGTCCAGGGCGGAGCACGGCGTCAGCCCCGACACGTTCCACCTGGTGTTCGCCGGCCGCATCCAGCGCCTGAAGGGCCCCCAGGTCCTGGTCAAAGCCGCGGCGCTGCTGCGGAAACGCCGCCCGGACATTGACCTGCGCGTCACCATCCTCGGTGCGTTGAGCGGCAACAAGGAATTCAACCTCCGCTGCCTGGTGGCTGAGGCGGGAATGGACGACGTCGTCACGCAGCTTCCGCCGGTGAAGGCACCTGAGCTGGCGTCCTGGTTCCGTGCGGCCGACGTCGTGGTCATGCCTTCCTTCAGTGAATCCTTCGGGCTCGTGGCACTCGAGGCCCAGGCCTGCGGGACGCCCGTGGTGGCCACCCGGGTTGGCGGGCTCTCCCGCGCCATCTTCCACGGCCGGACCGGGCTCCTGGTGGACGGCCACCATGCTGCGGACTGGGCCGATGCCCTGGAATCCCTGTACGACGACCCCGCCACCCGCGAGGACCTGGGCCGCGCCGCCGCCATCCGTGCCCAGAACTCAGGATGGCAGCGCACTGCCGCCATAACGCTGGAAAGCTACCATGCCGCCGTCGACAACTTTGTGGGCCGCCGCCTGGCCCCGGTGGTTCCGGCTTCCTGACGGTTCTTCGCAGGCCGCTGCTGGTATCGGGTGCCGTTGGAGCCGGGTGCTGTTAGCTTAGGGGCAGGTCTCCGGCGCCGGCCGGTGCAGGAAAAGACTGCGCAGGAAAGGACAAGGATGTCTGCTCTCCCCTCTGATCTGGAAATAGCCCGCGCCGCCCGCATCCGCCCTATCGGGGACATCGCGGCTGCGGCCGGGGTCAATGCCGATGCTCTGGAACAGTACGGGCGGTACAAGGCGAAAATCGATCCCGCCCGGCTTGCGGCCCCTGCTCCGCACGGCAGGGTGGTGCTGGTCTCGGCCATGTCGCCCACGCCGGCCGGCGAGGGCAAATCCACCACCACTGTGGGGCTGGCGGATTCACTGGCCCGCGCCGGCCACAAGGTGATGATCGCGCTGCGGGAACCGTCCCTGGGGCCGGTGTTGGGCATGAAGGGGGGCGCGACCGGCGGCGGCTACTCGCAGGTGCTGCCCATGGACGAGATCAACCTGCACTTCACCGGCGATTTCCATGCGATCACTTCGGCCAACAACGCCCTGATGGCACTGGTGGACAACCACATCTACCAAGGCAACGCGCTGAACATCGATCCGCGCAGGATGACGTTCAAACGCGTGCTGGACATGAACGACCGCTCCCTGCGGGAAGTGGTCATCGGACTGGGCGGACCGACGCAGGGCGTGCCGCGGCAGGACGGTTTCGACATCACCGTGGCTTCCGAAATCATGGCTGTCTTCTGCCTCGCCACGGACCTGGCGGACCTCCGCTCACGGCTGGGCCGGATCACGTTCGGCTACACCTACGACCGGGCACCGGTGACCGTGGCAGACCTCGGCGTGGAGGGGGCGCTGACGCTGCTCCTGAAGGAGGCGGTCAAGCCCAACCTGGTGCAGACCATCGCCGGCACCCCCGCCCTGGTCCACGGCGGCCCCTTCGCCAATATCGCCCACGGCTGCAATTCGCTCATTGCCACGCAGACCGCCCGGCGGCTGGCGGACATCGTGGTCACCGAAGCCGGCTTCGGGGCTGACCTGGGCGCCGAAAAGTTCATGGACATCAAGGCGCGGTACGGCGGCCTGGCCCCGTCCGCGGTCGTGGTGGTGGCAACGGTGCGCGCCCTGAAGATGCAGGGCGGGGTGGCCAAGGACCAGTTGGCCCGCCCGGATGTCGCTGCCCTGGAGGCCGGGGTGGTTAACCTGCGCCGGCACGTGCACAACGTGGAGAAGTTCGGAGTCACCCCCGTGGTGGCCATCAACAAGTTCTCTTCCGATGCGCCGGAGGAACTCGACTGGCTGCTGAAGTGGTGCGCAGCCGAGGGCGTGCGCGCCGCCGTCGCCGACGTGTGGGGCCGGGGCGGCGGGGGCGACGGCGGCGACGAACTCGCGGCCCTTGTTGCGCAGGCGGTGGAGGCTCCCAGCAGCTTCCGGCACCTGTATCCCCTGGAGCTGTCTGTGGAGGACAAGATCCGCACCATCGCACAGGAGATCTACGGAGCCGACGGCGTGGACTTCTCCGTGCCGGCGCTGAAGCGGCTTGCCGACATTGAGCGGAACGGCTGGGGTTCGATGCCCGTGTGCATGGCCAAGACCCAGTACTCGTTCACGGACGATGCCTCACGGCTGGGCGCCCCCAAAGGGTTCACCATCCACGTCCGCGACCTGCTGCCCAAGACCGGTGCGGGCTTCATCGTTGCCCTTACCGGGGCTGTCATGACGATGCCTGGCCTCCCGGCCGTCCCGGCTGCGCTGCGCATGGACGTGGACGCGGACGGCAACCCGGTCGGCCTCACCTAGCCCCAACTCGTTGCTCTATCAGATCTGGTCCCTAAAGCCCGGGTTTGGGAACCATATCTGATAGAGCAACGAGAGGTGTGGATAAGTTCTGCGAGATGACCGGCTGCCGGTAAACAATGATCCCCATGCGTCCTGTTTCGCCCCTGCCGGCCCACCTCGAAGCCATCCCCTTCACAGTCGCTGAGGCGCGGGCAGCCAGCCTCACCCGGGGTCGATTACGTTCTTCCGACCTGGCTTCGGCCGGACGCCTCCTGTATCTGCCGGCAGGCTGGGAGTTCGAACTTCCAGCAATGGCACGGGCCCTCTCCGCGGCTACTCCCGGAGCGTGGATATCCCACGTAACGGCCGCAAAACTGTTGGGGCTCTGGCTCCCGCCGTGGCTCCAGGACTGCCGGGACCTCCATCTCAGCAAACCCCGGGCACTGCCGCAGGTCCGGCGGGTCGGCGTCGTAGGGCACACCGTGCTGGCCCATCAGGATGAGACCATGGATTGGCAGGGCATCCGTATCTCGACACCCGCACGGACATGGCTGGACCTTTGCCGCCTGCTTCCCATGGAACATGCGGTGGCAATCGGCGACCAATTGGTCCGGCAGCCGCACGACGGACTCGAGCTTCGCACCAAGCCTTGGGCAACGATTCAAGACCTGCGGGAGATGCTGAAGCGGCACCCGAAGATGCAGGGCATTGTGAAGGCCCGCGCCGCCGTCGAACTGATCCGCGCAGGTGCGGATTCCGCACCCGAAACCTTTCTGCGTCTTGCTCTCGTTGACGCCGGATTGCCGGAGCCTGAACTTCAGGTTCGGATACTTGCCGATAATGCACACTCGCCGGCCGCGGACCTCGGCTACCGACGGCAAAGGATCGGCATCCAGTACGACGGCGGCCATCACCTCACCCGGGAGCAGCAGTCACGCGACAATCGGCGGGATGCGGTCTTTCACTCTGCAGGCTGGCGGTACTTCAAATTCAATGCCGACGATCTTGCCAGGGATTTCCGCTGGGCGGTGATTCAGATCCGCGCAGCACTGCGGGAGCCTTAAACACCAGTTGCTCTATCAGTTTTGGTCCCTAACCAAAAGGTTTAGGGACCAAAACTGATAGAGCAACCAGGGCTTTAAGGGGTTTAGCGTTCCAGGTCGCCGCGGATGAAGGCTTCGACCTTCTCGCGGGCGAGGTCGTCGTTGAACTGCTCCGGCGGGGACTTCATGAAGTAGCTGGAAGCGGAGAGCAGCGGGCCGCCGATGCCGCGGTCCAGGCCGATCTTGGCGGCACGGATCGCATCGATGATCACCCCTGCGGAGTTCGGCGAATCCCAAACCTCCAGCTTGTACTCCAGGGACACAGGGGCGTCGCCAAAGTTCCGGCCTTCAAGGCGCACGAAGGCCCACTTGCGGTCATCAAGCCACTGGACGTAATCGGACGGGCCAATGTGCACGTCCTTGGCAGCCAGCTCGGCCTCCACATTGGAGGTCACAGCCTGGGTCTTGGAAATCTTCTTGGACTCCAGCCGGTCACGCTCGAGCATGTTCTTGAAGTCCATGTTGCCGCCGACGTTCAGCTGGTACGTGCGGTCCAGGGTCACGCCGCGGTCTTCGAACAGCTTGGCCATGACGCGGTGCGTGATGGTGGCACCGATCTGGCTCTTGATGTCGTCGCCCACGATCGGAACACCGGCGGCGGTGAACTTGTCAGCCCACTCCTTGGTGCCGGCGATGAATACGGGCAGGGCGTTGACGAACGCTACGCCGGCGTCGATCGCAGCCTGGGCGTAGAACTCGGCAGCCTGCTGGGAACCCACGGGCAGGTAGCAGACCAGGACGTCAGCTTTGGCGTCCTTCAGGGCCTGGACCACGTCCACGGGCTCTTCGGTGGACTGCTCGATGGTCTCGAGGTAGTACTTGCCCAGGCCGTCCAGGGTGTGGCCGCGCTGGACCGTGACACCCGTGGGCGGAACATCGGCGATCTTGATGGTGTTGTTTTCGCTGGCCAGGATGGCATCGGACAGGTCAACGCCGACCTTCTTGCCGTCAACATCGAACGCGGCGACGAACTCGACGTCACCCACGTGGTACTGGCCAAACTCAACGTGCATCAGGCCCGGGATGGTTTCTGCCGGGTCGGCATCCTTGTAGTAGTGGACGCCCTGCACCAGCGAGGCGGCGCAGTTGCCCACGCCAACGATTGCAACACGAATGGGATGTGAAGACACAGAACTCCTTTGGGGACAAACGTCAGCCGGCCTGGTTGGCCTCCGAGGAATGGACGACGGCGGCCGGCTGGCTTGGCGCCGCGCGGCGCCTTTTCATACTACCCAACACAGCGGGACCGGCAGTTGTTCCGCCGGTCCCGCTGTGTAATGGAAACAAGCGCCTCAGGCGTTCTGCTTCCAGAGGTTGATATCGGATTCCACGGCGAATTCATCGATCGCCGTAAGCTCCCCATCAGTGAAGTTGAGGTTATTGATGGCGGACAGCGTGTCCTCCAGCTGCCGGACGCTTGAGGCTCCCACCAGGGCCGATGTGACGGGTGAACCCTTCGGCTGGTCGCGCAGGATCCAGGCAATGGCCATCTGGGCCAGGGACTGCCCGCGGCCCTCGGCGATCTCCCGCAATCCGCGGACCCGGTCCAGCTTCTCCTCCGTAATGGAGTCCTCGGAGAGAAAACGTGCCTTGGCTGCCCGGGAGTCTTCCGGGATGCCGTGAAGGTAGCGGTCCGTGAGCATCCCCTGTGCCAGGGGCGAGAAGGCGATCGACCCTGCGCCCACCTGGTCCAGCACCTCGTACAGGTTCGGCGAGCCATCCTCGGTCCAGCGGTTGAGCATGGAGTAGCTGGGCTGGTGGATCAGCAGCGGCGTACCGAGTTCCTTGAGAATCCGGGCAGCCTCAAGGGTCTGTTCCGGGGTGTAGGAGGAGATTCCCGCGTACAGTGCCTTGCCGGACCGGACAGCGTAGTCCAGGGCGCCCATGGTTTCTTCCATGGGCGTTTCGGGGTCCGGGCGGTGGCTGTAGAAGATGTCCACGTAGTCCAGGCCCATCCGTTGCAGCGACTGGTCCAGGCTGGAGATCAGGTACTTGCGGGAACCCCATTCTCCGTAGGGGCCGGGCCACATGTAATAGCCGGCCTTGGTGGAGATGACCAGTTCGTCGCGGTAGGGCTTGAAGTCGTCCCGCAGGTGCCGCCCGAAGTTCGTTTCCGCGGATCCGTCCGGAGGGCCGTAGTTGTTGGCGAGATCGAAGTGGTTTACGCCGAGGTCGAAGGCGCGGCGGAGGATGTCCCGCTGTTCCTCGAAGCGCTTGTCATCGCCGAAGTTGTGCCACAGGCCCAAGGAGATGGCCGGGAGCTTGAGGCCGCTGCGGCCCACCCGGCGGTAGGGCATGGTTTCATAGCGGTTGTCCGCTGCTGAATAGGTCATGCGTTCTGTCCTTCCTGTTGGGTTGCGATGATCGCTGCACTCCAGGGCGCCATGGCCAGGGCGTCACCGTCCAGCCCGGTTCCGTCGTCCGTGGCCAGCAGGACGCTGCCGGAGGGGCCGTCGAGCCGTACCTTCGAGTCGGAGAAGTTCACCAGCACCTCGACGGAACCGCGCCGGAAGCGCAGCCAGCCCGCGTCGTCGTCGAACGAAACGTCTGTCCCGTCAAAGCCAGGCCCGGCCAGGTCCGGATGGGAGCGGCGGAGCGCCGTCAAGGACCGGTACAGGTCCAGGAGCCGCGCATGGTCGCCCGTAGAGGCCTCGGCCCAGTCCAGCTTGGACCGGCGGAAGGTTTCCGGATCCTGGGGATCGGGCACGACGGCGGGATCCCACCCCATGCGCTCGAATTCCTTGATGCGCCCTTCCGCGGTGGCCTTTCCGAGCTCCGGTTCGGGGTGCGAGGTGAAGAACTGCCACGGTGTGGAGGCCCCGTATTCCTCGCCCATGAACAGCATGGGCGTGAACGGCGAGGTCAGCGTGAGCACCGCGGCGACGGCCAGCTGCCCGTAGGACAGCGACTGGGAGAGCCTGTCCCCCGTGGCGCGGTTGCCGATCTGGTCGTGGTTCTGGTTGCAGACCACCAGCGCCGCCGGGTGCACCAGCGAGGCGTTGATGGGGCGTCCGTGGTGCCGGCCGCGGAAGCTGGAATAGCTGCCGTCGTGGAGGAACCCGTCCTTGAGGACCTTGGCCAGCACGGCCAGGGATTCGAAGTCCGAGTAGTAGCCGGTGGTTTCGCCGCTGACGCTGACGTGGACGGCGTGGTGGAAGTCGTCGCTCCATTGCCCGGCCAGACCGTACCCGTTCACGTCCCGGGGGTAGATCAGGCGCGGGTTGTTGAGGTCCGATTCCGCAATAAGGGTTTTGGGCAGCCCGGTTTCGGCCGAAATGGCGTCGCCCAGGGCCCCCAGGTCCTCCAGGATGTGGATGGCCCGCTCGTCCCGCAGCGCGTGCACCGCATCGAGGCGGAGCCCGTCCACGTGGTAGTCGCGCAGCCACAGGGCGGCGTTGTCCAGGATGTATTCACGCACTACGTCCGAGCCGGGACCGTCCAGGTTTACCGAATCGCCCCACGTATTGGCGTCGCCCTGTTTCAGGTACGGGCCGAACTTGGGGAGGTAGTTGCCGCTGGGTCCCAGGTGGTTGTACACCACGTCCTGGATGACGCCCAGTCCTGCAGCGTGCGCGGCGTCAACGAACCGCTGGTAGCCGGCGGGCCCGCCGTAGCCTTCGTGCACGGCGTACCACTGGACGCCGTCGTAGCCCCAGTTGTGGGTGCCGTTGAAGCCGTTGACCGGCAACAGCTCCACGAAGTCGATGCCCAGGTCTGCCAGGTAGCCCAGCTTCTCCACGGCGGCGTCAAGGGTTCCTTCAGGGGTGAAGGTGCCCACGTGCAGTTCGTAAATGACAGCGCCCTGCAGGTCCTTGCCGCGCCAGCCGGAATCCCGCCACGCGTAGGCGGCGGGATCGTAGGTCCGGGACTGTTCGTGCACACCTGAGGGGAGCCGGCGGGACCGGGGGTCCGGAACAGGGGTTGCGTCCCCGTCCAGCAGGTAGCCGTAGTCCACATCCCCGTCGGCCGGGGCGTCAGGTGCAGTCCACCACCCTTCGGATCCGGGCGTCGTATCCTTCTTCCGCATGTGATATTGCCGGCCATCGGCCAGCAAAACCACCGATGAAACGTCCGGAGCCCACACATCGAAACGCTCGGGTCCTACGTTGACCAGGGTCATGCCTTTTCTCCATCCACAGGTACCAGCAGGGCCACGGGGTAGGTACCCAGGACCTCTGCCACCGAAACCTGGCCGGGGCCAAAGCTGGCTCCCGTGAGTTCGTCACGCATGGCAGTGGAAAGGTCGACGGCGGTGTCCCGCCACCCGCCGGCAGCTTCCAGCCCGGCGGGAAGCCGGGTGGCAAGCGTCAGGGCACCGGAGGTTGCATCGGTTCCGCGGGTGAACGCGAGCAGGTGCCCGGCTGCGGCACCGGTGGCGGCCACCGGCGTGTAGCCCTGGAACAGTTCCGGACGGTCCCGGCGCAGGCGCAGTGCCCGCGAGGTGACCAGCAGCTTGCTGGCCTCTGTGCCCGCGTCCGGCAACGCGCCGGCGTCGAGCTTTGCCAGCTCTGCCTGCCGTGCGGCGAAGTCCACGGGGCGGCGGTTGTCCGGGTCCGTGAGTGACCGTTCCCAGAACTCGCTGCCCTGATAGACATCCGGGACGCCCGGCATGGTCAGCTGGACCATCTTGGCGGACACCGAGTTGGCGGCCGAGTAGGCGTCGATGCGGGCCACGAAGTCCGCAACCACCTTGGCCACCTTGGCGTCGTCGAAGACCGCATCCACGGCAGCCTTGACCTTGGCCTCGAAGTCCTCGTTGGGCTCGGTCCACTTGGTGGAGTTGCCGGCCTCCCTGGCTGCCTTTTCCGCATAGCCCTGCAGCCGCTCCCGGCTTGCCGGCCACGCACCGACGATTGCCTGCCACAGCAGGTTCTCGTACGGACCGTCCGGAATCGGCGCCAGCCCGCGGAGGGTCTCCAGCGTTTCCGCCCACTCCTGCGGCAGTTCGGCGATGACCGAGATCCGCGCCCGGGCATCCTCGCTGCGCTTGGTGTCGTGGGTTGACAGGGTGGTCATGGACAGCGGCATCTCCTGCTGGCGCCGCTGCATCCGCTGGTGGAATTCCTCCGGCGCCACCGCGAACTCGGTGGGCTCGGCACCCACCTCGGTCAGGGTTCCCAGGCGGGTGTAGCGGTAGAACGCGGTGTCCTCCACGCCCTTGGCCATCACCATGCCGGAGGTCTGCTGGAACCGGACGGCGATGGGATTGGCAGGGTCCAGCAGCAGCGGCAGGAGGGTCCCCACCGCTACGTCCAGATCCGGCCGGTGCGCCGCGGCGGACTCGCAGGCTTCCTTGAGGACATCGGCGCCCACCGGCAGGTACGACCGGTAGACCGGGAAGGACGCGATGATCTCAGCGATGGCGTCGGCTGCCTGATCCACGGGGAGGCCGTAGGACTCGGGAACCAGCCGGGCCAGGCGCAGCACCTCCGAGCGCAGGATGCCGTCGGCGATCATGCGCTTGGTGCCACGGATCATCTCCGCGTAATCGGCGGGCCCGGACGTTCCCCGCAAGGACGCGTCCAGCGTGTCCAGGGCTCGCTGCCCGGCAGGGTCAACAAACACCCGGTCCACGTCAGCCAGTGCGTCGTAGCCGGTGGTGCCCTCGCAGGCAAAGTCCTGCGGAAGCACTTCGCCCGGTTCGAGGATTTTCTCCACCAGGACGTACGCACCACCGCTGAGGTCCTTGAGCCAGCGGAGATAGCCGGCGGGGTCAGCCAGCCCGTCCGGGTGGTCCACGCGGAGCCCGTCCACCAGGCCTTCGGTGAACCAGCGGCCCACCTCGGCATGGGCCTTCTCGAAGACCGACGGATCTTCCACCCGGATGCCGGCGAGGGTGGTGACCGCAAAGAAGCGCCGGTAGTTCAGCTCGGCGTCGGCACGGCGCCAGTCCATGAGCTGGTAGTGCTGGCGGCTGTGGACGTCCTGCGGGGAGTCACCCTCGCTGTACGTGCCCTCGGCCAGCGGGAACCGGTGGTCGTAGTAGTGCAGCTCGCCATCCTTGACCTCGAGCTTGTCCAGGTCGGCGTCCGAGCCGAGCATCGGCAGCCGTACCTTTCCGCCGCCCAGGTCCCAGTCGACGTCGAACGCTTCGGCGTACGGCGACCCGCGGCCTTCCTTGAGCAGCGACCACCACCACGGGTTCTGCACCGGAGTGGCCACGCCCACGTGGTTGGGCACGATGTCCACCAGGACGCCCATGCCGTGCTCGCGGGCTGCCTTGGAGAGTGCCAGCAGGCCTTCCGGGCCGCCGCGGTCCGGGTCCACCGCGGAAGGGTCGGTCACGTCGTAACCGTGGTCCGAGCCCTTCTCCGCCGTGAGGATGGGCGACAGGTACACCCAGTCCACGCCGAGGTCCTTCAGGTACGGAACCTTGGCGGCGGCGTCAAACAGGGTGAAGCTGCTGCGGATCTGCAAACGGTATGTGGAGACCGGAGTCCTCATGCTTTAGCTTTCTTGTCGGCGCCCGTTGCCCTCGCCTCGCTCGCTTCCGCGGCCTTAGTCTGGGCCTCCGCCATCTCCTCCTGGGCCTCCTCGTGCTCGGCCATGGAGGCCAGGGACGCAGCCGCGGACGTGTCCACTTCGGCTTCGGGGCCGGAGTAGGCGCGCAGCACCACCATGGACTTCGCGTCCAGCGTCAAAGTGGCGCCGGCCTTGAGCGGTTCGTAGGCGTCGGCCTGGGCGGCAGTGTCAATCAGGACTTCCCAGTACTGCGAGTACTCGTCGGACGGAACGCAGAAGTCCACCTCATCATCGTGGGCGTTGAAGGCCATGAGGAAGCTGTCGTCGGTGATCCGGCGGCCGCGTGAGTCCTGTTCCTGGATGCCGTCGCCGTTGTAGAACACGCCGATGGTCCGGCCGAAGCCGCTCCCCCAGTCTTCGGGCAGCATTTCGGTGCCATCGGTCTTGAGCCAGACGATGTCAGGCAGCTTCTCGCCTTCGCCACGGCGCACGGGGCGTCCGTCGAAGAAGCGGCTGCGGCGGAAGGTGGGGTGGTCGTGCCGGAGCTTGTTGACGAAGGCCGTGAACTCCACCAGCGGCTGGTCCATGGCTTCCCAGTGCACCCAGCTGAGCTCGGAGTCCTGGCAGTAGGTGTTGTTGTTGCCCTGCTGCGTCCGGCCGAGCTCGTCACCGTGGAGCAGCATGGGGACGCCCTGGGAGAGCAGGAGCGTGGCGATGAAGTTCCGCTGCTGCCGCGCACGGAGGGTCAGCACCTTCTCGTCGTCGGTGTCTCCCTCCACCCCGCAGTTCCAGGACCGGTTGTGGGATTCGCCGTCGTTGTTGCCTTCACCGTTGGCGTCGTTGTGCTTCTCGTTGTAGGAGACCAGGTCCCGCATGGTGAAGCCGTCGTGGGCGGTGACGAAGTTGATGGAGGCCACCGGCCGCCGGGCGGAGCTCTCGTACAGGTCCGCGGAACCGGTCAGGCGGGATGCGAACTCGCCCAGGGTGGAGGGTTCGCCGCGCCAGAAGTCACGGACAGTGTCGCGGTACTTGCCGTTCCATTCCGTCCACTGCGGCGGGAAGTTGCCCACCTGGTAGCCGCCGGGGCCAACGTCCCACGGCTCAGCGATCAGTTTGACCTGGGAGACTACCGGGTCCTGCTGGATGAGTTCGAAGAAGGTGGAGAGCTTGTCCACGTCGTAGAACTCGCGGGCCAGGGTGGAGGCGAGGTCGAAGCGGAAGCCGTCCACGTGCATCTCGGTGACCCAGTAGCGCAGGGAATCCATGAGCAGCTGCAGGGAGTGCGGGTGGCGCACGTTCAGCGAGTTGCCGGTGCCGGTGTAGTCCATGTAGTGCTTGAGGTCGTTGTCCACCAGGCGGTAGTAGGCCTGGTTGTCGATGCCCTTGAAGGACAGCGTGGGGCCCAGGTGGTTGCCTTCGGCCGTGTGGTTGTAGACGACGTCGAGGATCACTTCGATGCCGGCGCGGTGCAGGTCGCGGACCATGGCCTTGAATTCCTGGACCTGGTGCCCCACATCGCCCGTGGAGCTGTAGGTGTTCTGCGGCGCGAAGAAGCCGATGGTGTTGTAGCCCCAGTAGTTGTTGAGGCCCTTCTCTTCCAGGGTGCCGTCGTTGACGAACTGGTGCACGGGCATGAGCTCGATCGCGGTGACGCCGAGCTTCTTCATGTGGTCGATGACCGCAGGGTGGGAAACGCCGGCATAGGTGCCGCGCTGCTCTTCGGGGATCTCCGGGTGGAGTTCGGTGAGGCCCTTGACGTGGGCTTCGTAGATCACCGATTCGTGGTACGGGATCTTCAGCTGGCGGTCGCCGTCCCATTCGAAGAACGGGTTGATGACCACACCGTGCATGGTGTGCGGTGCCGAGTCGGCGTCATTTTGCGAATCGGGGTCGCCGAATTCGTAGGAGAACAGAGCGGGGTCCCAGTCGATCTGGCCCTGGATAGCCTTGGCGTACGGGTCCATCAGCAGCTTGTTCGGGTTGAAGCGGTTGCCGCCGGCGGGGTCGTACGGCCCGTGCACCCGGTAGCCGTACTTCTGGCCGGGCTGGATGTGGGGCAGGTAGCAGTGCCACACGTAGCCATCCACTTCGGTCAGCTCGATCCGGGTCTCGGTCAAGTCATCGGCCAGGAGGCAGAGTTCGACCCGCTCCGCCCGTTCGCTGAACAGGGCGAAATTGGTGCCGGTGCCGTCAAAGGTAGCTCCCAGCGGGTAGGCAGTTCCAGGCCAGACTTCCATCGTGCTCCTCATTTATTGGTCAGCAGCAGACGGCATTGGAACGCCCCTGCTGCTGGTGCGAACTAATGCCTACCGTAGTGGTTGGCTGTGACTATTACGTTTCCAGGCTTCATAGTTACTAAGCATGCTGACTTTACCCCAGGTTTCGGGTAGGGCATCTGCAATTCCGCCAGCGGCGATCGGCCCGCCGGACGCTGCCTCCGATGCCGCCCTCCCTGCCCTGCCGTGCAACGCGGCACCCAGCGCGGCGATGGCAGCCCACCGACTGTCCCCTACGATGCCCAGATCCCGGAAGCGGCCGACGTCGGACCCGTCCTGGGCGAGCAGCGCACCGATGACGCCGGCCAGGACGTCCCCGCTGCCGGCGGTGGCGAGCCAGGCCGTGCCGTCCGCCTGGCTGAAGGTGGTGCCCCAGGGAGCGGCAACGAGGGTTGTGGCACCTTTGAGCAGGACGGTGGCCCCGGTGCGAACAGCCGCCTGACGGACTGCGGCGAGCGTGCCTGCTTCCACAGCTTCCCTGTCCTCCCCGTGGCCCAGGCGCTGGAACAGCGACGCCAACTCACCGGCGTGCGGGGTCAGCACCACGTGCGGCGCGAGCATGGCAGGCAGGGCGGGCAGCGCACCGGCATCGGCCACAACGGGAAGGTCCGATGCAATAGCGTCCCGGGCGCGGGTCAGCTGTTCGTGGTCGTGCGGGCCCATCCCGGAGCCCACCAGCCAGGCCTGCACGCGGTTCTCCGCGACGGTTCCGGTGCTGCAGACCACCTCGGGACAGGACCGGCGGACCAGGTCGGCCACGGACGGCGGACCGAGGTACCGGACCATGCCCACTCCTGCTGCCAGTGCTCCCCGGCAGGCGAGGACCGCAGCGCCGGGGTAGTCCTCGGATCCGGCCACTACGCCCAGGACGCCGCGGGAGTACTTCTGGGCGCGCCGGGCGGGGCGCGGCAGGAGCCGGGCCATGTCGGCTTCCTCGAGCCGACGCAGGGAGGGTTCCGGCAGGTGCTCCTCAATCCCGATGGGCACAACCAGCACGCGGCCTGCGTGGTCGGCGCCGGGGTCGGCCAGCAGTCCGTTCTTCGCTCCCCCGAACGTGACAGTCAGGTCGGCCGGCAGGACGGGCGCGGCGGCCTCGCCGGTGTCCGCGTCGACGCCGCTGGGAAGGTCGCAGGCCACCACAAGGCCGCTGCGGCGTGCGTCGGTGAGGGCCTGGACCAGGTCCGCGGCGCTCCCCCGCAGGCCGCCCTTGGCGCCGGTTCCCAGCATCGCATCAATCACGACGTCGGCGCGGGCGGCTTCGGCCGCCAGTCCGGGCAGTGCTTCTTCGGAGAGCCGCAGCACCCGGCCGCCGGCACGCTCGAAGGCTGCCAGTCCGGCCGGATGGGCCGCATCCCCGGTGAGCACCGCCGTCGTTCGCATTCCCCGGGCGGCCAGGAAGGCGCCGGCGAACAGGCCGTCGCCGCCGTTGTTGCCCGTGCCGGCCAGCACCACCACCCGCGAGCCGTTCAGGCGGCTGCCGCGGGACTTGAGTTCATTGACGACGGCGGCGGCCAGCCCGTGTGCGGCGCGCTGCATGAGCACGTCCCCCTGGCCGGCCGCCAGGAGGGGTTCCTCGGCGGCCCGGACCTGCGTTCCGGTGTAGGCGCTGATCATGCGGCGGAGGCCTGGTCAGCCCTCGGCCAGCACCGTGGCGGTGGCGATGCCGCCGTCGTGGCTGATGGACAGGTGCCAGCGCTTGACGCCCTTGGCCTCGGCAACCGCAAGAACGGTGCCCTTCACCTGGACCGTGGGCCCATTCCGGTCGAGGCCGATCCAGCAGTCCTGCCAATTCATGCCGGCGGGCGCGCCAAGGACCTTGGCCACCGCTTCCTTGGCGGCGAACCGGGCAGCCAGGGAGCGGGTGTTCAGCTCACGTTCCGCAGGCACGAACAGGCGGTCCCTCAAGCCCGGCGTCCGTTCCAGCTGGCGGCCGAACCGCTCGATGTCTACTACGTCTACCCCAATGCCAACGATCATGGGTGCCATTCTACGGTGAGGCTCCCTGCGGGACGCGGGCGCGCGCCGGTCATTCGGGCTGTCCGCCATCAGCGGAAAAGCGTGACTTTCAAGCTGACCGCGCGGAGCGCACCCTGACATTCAGGGACTTCCGTGGCCGAGGCGGGTCAAAAGTTACGCAAACCGTTTCGACCGGAGGGCGTTAACGCTGAAGCCCCGGACCATGGTGGCCCGGGGCTTCCGTTGTCCTGCAGTGCGCCGGTTATTCGACGGTGACGCTCTTGGCGAGGTTGCGGGGCTGGTCCACGTCGTAGCCCTTGGCTGCGGCGAGTTCCGCGGCGAAGATCTGCAGCGGAACGGTGGTCAGCAGGGGCATCAGCAGGGTGGGGGTCTCGGGGACGTAGAAGACGAACTCGGCGTAGGCCTTCACGGCTTCGTCGCCTTCCTCGGCGATGACCAGGGTCCGGGCGCCGCGGGCACGGACTTCCTGGATGTTGGAGACCACCTTGGCGTGCAGCGAGTCACGCCCGCGCGGGGACGGGACCACCACGAACACGGGCTGGCCTTCATCGATCAGGGCGATCGGGCCGTGCTTGAGCTCACCGGCGGCGAAGCCTTCGGCGTGGATGTACGCGATTTCCTTGAGCTTCAAAGCGCCCTCGAGGGCCACGGGGTAGCCCACGTGCCGGCCCAGGAACAGCACGGACTTCTCGTTAGCCATGGACCGGGCCAGCTCGCGCAGCGGGCCTGCCTTGTCCAGGATGGTCTGGATCTTCGCGGGGATCTTGTTCAGGTCCGCCAGGACGTCCTTGATCTGGCCCGAGAAGATGTTCCCGCGCAGCTGCGCCAGATACAGGCCCAGCAGGTACGCGGCCGTGATCTGGGCCAGGAACGCCTTGGTCGAGGCCACCGCGATCTCCGGACCGGCGTGCGTGTAAAGCACGGCATCGGACTCACGCGGGATGGTGGAGCCGTTGGTGTTACAGATCGAGATGGTCTTCGCGCCCTGCTCCCGGGCATACCGGACAGCCATCAGGGTGTCCATGGTCTCCCCGGACTGGGAGATCGAGACCACCAGGGTCTTCTCGTCCAGGATCGGGTCCCGATAACGGAACTCGTGCGCGAGCTCCACCTCGGTGGGGATCCGGCACCAGTTCTCGATCGCGTACTTCGCCACCATGCCCGCATACGCGGCGGTACCGCAGGCCAGCACGATGATCTTGTTGACCTGCTTCAGCAGCTCCGGGTCGATCCGCAGCTCATCCAGGGTCAGCTTGCCGTCCAGATCCGACCGGCCCAGCAGGGTCTGCGCGACGGCGTCGGGCTGGTCATGGATTTCCTTCTCCATGAACGAGGAGAACCCACCCTTTTCGGCCGAAGCCGGGTCCCAGTCCACGTGGTATTCCTTGCCCTGGGCCGGGTTGCCAAAGAAATCGGTGATCGTGACGGTGTCGGCGGTGATCGTGACGATCTGGTCCTGGCCCAGCTCCACCGCGCGGCGGGTGTAATCGATGAACCCGGACACGTCCGAACCCAGGAAGTTCTCCCCCTCGCCCAGGCCCACCACCAGCGGTGAGTTACGTCGGGCGGCCACGACGACGTCGGGCTGGTCCGCGTGCACGGCCAGCAGCGTGAAAGCACCTTCAAGGCGCTGGCACGCCAGCTCCATGGCCCGGGTCAGGCCACCGTTGGCCGGGTCCCCGCCCAGCTGGTTGCGCAGGATGTCGGCCAGCAGCGCCGCGGCGACCTCCGTGTCCGTCTCGGACAGGAACGTCACACCCTTCTCCAGCAGCTCAAGTTTGAGCTCGGCGAAGTTTTCAATGATGCCGTTGTGGATCACGGCGAGCTTGCCGCCATCAGCCAGGTGCGGGTGCGCGTTGCGGTCCGTCGGGCCGCCGTGCGTCGCCCACCGCGTGTGGCCAATACCCGTCAGGGTCTCCGGCAACGGCCGGGCCTCCAGCTCACCAATCAGGTTGCTCAGCTTCCCGGACTTCTTCCGCGACTCGATAACCCCCTGGGACACCACAGCCACACCGGCAGAGTCATAACCGCGGTACTCCAGGCGCCGCAGCCCCTCCAGGACAACATCCAACGCACTGTGACCATTAATTGCACCGTCAACCGAACGGCCTACGTAACCCACGATTCCACACATAGGCACAAGACTATCGGCAGCGTGCCACTTGCTCTAAACCGGGAGGCCTCCGTGCGGCGTCTCCGTGATGGGTGCCGCCGCACTGAGCAGGGGCGTCATTTCGCGATGGGCCGGGAGCGGGGCAGAATCTTTAGCGTGACTTCGCAACGCAATGAAGCGAACGGGGAGGGTGCCTCGCCGTTCGTGGAGCTGGACAGGCATACCTGGTCCCGGCTCGCAGCCCAGATGGAACAGCCCCTTAATGAAGAGGATGTGCTGCGCCTTCGCGGGCTCGGCGACCCCCTGGACATCAACGAAGTCAGGGATGTCTACCTGCCGCTCTCACGGCTCCTGCACCTGTACGTGGAGGCTGCCGGGCAACTGCACGCGGCCACCACCACGTTCCTGGGCGAGCAGACCCAGCGCACCCCGTTCGTGATCGGCGTGGCCGGTTCGGTTGCCGTGGGCAAGTCCACCATCGCCCGCGTGCTGCGGGAGATGCTTCGCCGCTGGCCGGGCACCCCCAACGTAGAGCTCATCACCACCGACGGGTTCCTCTACCCCCTGGCCGAGCTCAAGCGCCGGCAGCTGCTGGACCGGAAGGGTTTTCCCGAGTCCTACGACCGCCGGGCGCTCCTGCGCTTCGTGAGTGAGATCAAGGGCGGCGCCGAGGAAGTGCGCGCGCCCTGGTACTCACACGTCACGTACGACATCGTGCCCGGCAAGGAAGTGGTGGTCCGCCGCCCGGACGTGCTGATCGTTGAGGGCCTGAACGTGCTGGCCCCTGCCCGCCCCCGGCATGACGGACGCCAGGGCCTGGCCCTGAGCGATTTCTTTGACTTCTCCATCTACGTGGACGCCAAGACCTCCTACATCGAGGAGTGGTACGTGGACCGGTTCCGGAAGCTGCGCAGCACCGCGTTCGCGCAGCCGGAGTCCTACTTCCACCGCTACGCCACGCTGTCCGACGAAGAGGCAGAGAACACCGCCAGGGACATCTGGAAGCGGATCAACGAGCCCAACCTGGAGGAGAACGTGCTGCCCACCCGCGGCCGGGCCCAGCTGGTGCTGACCAAAGAGGCGGACCACTCCATCCGCCGCATGCTGCTCCGGAAGGTGTAGCACAGGTGTGCTACCAATGCGTTTCTTCCAGCCGGCGCAGCTTCACGCGCTTCCTCGCGGCAGGGGCCGGACTGACCGTCCTGGCAGCCTGCACACCGGAGGCACCCAAGGCGGCGCCGCCGTCGTCCGCTGTTCCTTCCCCTTCCCCCTCCCCTACGGCCGCCACCGCGTCAGCGGGCCCGACGGCGGAAACGGCCACAGTGGGCCAGCCGCCTGAGGCACCGTCCCCTACACCGTCGCCATCGGCAGCTTTGGCGCGGCAGTTTTCACTCGATGATCCGGCAAGCCCCTGGGTCATCGTGAACAAGCACCGGCCCCTGAAGCCGGCGGACTATGTGCCGGCTGACCTGGTGCGTCCCGCCGTCGCCATCTCCGCTGCCGGTGAGGCGGCGCTGCTGAACAGCACCACGGCGGCAGCGGCTGAGGCGATGTTCGCCGCGGCCGCGCGGGACGGTGTGGCGATGGTCCTGGCCAGCGGCTACCGCTCGTACAGCACGCAGGTGACCACGTACAACGGGTACGTCGCGGCGCGGGGGCAGGCCGACGCCGACACCGCCAGTGCGCGGCCCGGGCACTCGGAGCACCAGACCGGGTGGGCGTTCGACATCGGGGACGGCGGGGGTGCCTGCAGCTTCCAGCCGTGCTTCGCGGAACAGCCGGCGGCCACCTGGGCGAAAGCGAACGGGCACCGGTTCGGGTTCGTGGTGCGGTACCCGTGGATGCTGCACCCCATCACGGGGTACTACTACGAGCCCTGGCACCTGCGGTACGTGGGGGTTGAGGCGGCAACGGACATGCTGAACCGCGGCATCGGGACGCTCGAGGAATACTTCGGCCTGGAAGCGGCACCGGCGTACCTGTAATGCCGGTGCGCTAGGTTGGTTCTCATGCTTAGTGGATTCAAGAACTTCATTATGAAGGGCAACGTTGTTGACCTTGCCGTGGCCGTCGTCATGGGTACCGCGTTCGGAGCGGTGGTCACGGCGCTGGTGAACAAGGTGCTGATGCCGTTCATCTCCGGCCTGGTGGGTGCACCCAATTTCGACAGTTTTGCGAAGGTAAACCTGAACGGCAACGCCATCGAATTCGGGGTGCTGCTGACTGCAATCGTGAACTTCCTGCTGATCGCGGCGGCCATCTACTTTGTGGTGGTGATGCCGATGAACATGATGATCGAGCGCCGCAACCGTCGGCTGGGGATCAACAAGGACGTGAAGAAGGATGCTGCCGAGGACCCGCAGGTTGCGCTGCTGACCGAGATCCGGGATGCGTTGAAGGAGCGCGCGCTCTGAGTTTTTTCCAAACGCAAGTGGCCCGTCTCCCTATGGGGAGGCGGGCCACTGTTTTGCTGCGTCTAGTTTGAGGCGAGCTCCAATGCGAGTTCGGTCCGGACCACCTGGGCCAGGTGTTCGCCGATGGACTGGGCAGTCTCTTCGTCGGCGGCCTCCACCATCACGCGGACCACCGGCTCGGTGCCGGAGGGACGGAGCAGGACCCGGCCGGTGTCGCCGAGGGCGGCTTCCGCCGCTGCCACGGCCTGGGCCAGTACGTCGCTGCTGCCCACGCGGCTGCGGTCGACACCCTTGACGTTGATAAGCACCTGCGGGAGCTTGGTCATGACAGTGGCGAGTTCCTTGAGCGGCCTGCCGGTCAGCGCCACCTGGGCGGCCAGCTGAAGCCCGGTGAGGAGGCCGTCGCCGGTGGTCGCGTGGTCGGAGAAGATCACGTGTCCGGACTGTTCGCCGCCCAGGTTGTAGCCGCCGTCGCGCATGCCCTCCAGGACGTAACGGTCCCCCACAGCGGTTTCCACGATGGTGATGCCAGCGTCGCGAAGAGCGATCTTCAGGCCGAGGTTGCTCATGACGGTGGCCACCAGGACGTCGTCCTTGAGCTTGCCGGACTTCTTGAGTGCGATGGCGAGGATGGCCATGATCTGGTCGCCGTCCACCTCGTTGCCCTCGTGATCCACGGCCAGGCAGCGGTCGGCGTCGCCGTCGTGGGCGATGCCCAGATTCGCGCCGTACTTGACCACGGCCTCCTTGAGGGGGCCCAGGTGGGTGGAGCCCACGCCGTCGTTGATGTTCAGGCCGTCAGGATCGGCGCCGATGACGATGACGTCGGCGCCGGCGTCCTTGAAGAGCTGGGGCGAGCAGCCGCTGGCGGCACCGTTGGCGCAGTCCAGCACCACGGTGAGGCCGTCCAGACGGTGCGGGAGGGTGCGGAGCAGGTGGACGATGTAGCGGTCCTCGGCGTCGGAGAACCGCTGGATGCGGCCGACGTCGGGCCCGGTGGGCCGGACGGCTTCCTTGGTCATCTGGGCCTCGATGGCGTCCTCGACGTCGTCCGGCAGCTTCTGGCCGCCGCGGGCGAAGAACTTGATGCCGTTGTCCGGCGCCGGGTTGTGGGACGCGGAGATCATGACGCCGAAGTCGGCGTCCAGGTCCGCGACCAGGTAGGCGGCGGCAGGAGTCGGCAGGACGCCGGCGTCATAGACGTCGATGCCTGAGCTGGAGAGCCCGGCTTCCACGGCGGCGGCGATGAATTCACCGCTGGCGCGCGGGTCGCGGGCCAGCACAGCGCGGGGCCGGGAGCCGTTGGAGTTGCGGTCGTGACCAAGCACGACGGCGGCCGCCTGGGCCAGCTGCAGGGCCAGCTCTGCTGTCAGCAGGCCGTTGGCCAGCCCCCGGACACCATCAGTTCCAAATAATCTAGACACCGGTCAAGTGTAGAGGATGGGTGCTGCCAAGATCTGCGTAGGCGGCGTTCCGCGGCTGGCCCTACTGTTGAGTACCTGCTCACGGTCTGGGCAGATTACTGGGACTACTTGGTTTTTTTCCTTGCTACCTGTCTTTACTCGAAACCCTCGCCACGCCTATTTGGCGGCCCCTACGATCCATGCATGACACCTAGCTATGGGGGCTTGGCGCTCGAAATTGTAGTACCGGTCTACAACGAAGAAGCGGTACTGGAACGCAGCATCACAAGGCTCGCCGAATATCTGACGAATGAAATGCCGTCGACGTGGAAAATCACCATCGCCGATAATGCAAGCACTGACCGGACACCGGTGATTGCCGCTCGACTTAGCGAGCACCTGCCAAACGTCGAGTATCGGCGCCTCGAGGTCAAAGGACGCGGGTACGCGCTAAAGGACGCCTGGTCTGCCTCCGATGCAAAAGTGCTGGCCTACCTGGACGTCGACCTCTCCACGGATCTGGCAGCGCTTCCACCTTTGGTGGCCCCCCTGCTGTCCGGGCATTCTGATATGTCCATCGGCACCCGTTTGGGCCAGAGTTCCAGGGTGAGCCGCGGTCCCAAACGGGAGTTTATTTCCAGGTCCTACAATTTCCTGCTGCGGCGCACGATGCAGGTCAGGTTTTCCGACGCCCAGTGCGGGTTCAAAGCCATTCGAGCCGACGTGGCAAAACGGTTGCTTCCTCATGTCGAGGACAACGGTTGGTTTTTTGACACGGAGCTTTTGATTATTGCTGAGCGTTCAGGGCTTCGCATTCACGAGATTCCTGTCGACTGGGTGGACGATCCGGACAGCCGGGTGGACATCAAGCAGACGGCTCTAGATGATCTCAGAGGGATGGTGCGCGTAGCCGGCTCCCTGGTAAATGGAGTGATTCCCGTTCAGGCTCTTTACGCTGAGCTCGGACGCCGACCGATCGTGCCCCTGGGCCGTCCAAGCTTCTTTGGTCAAGTACTCCGTTTCGGTCTTGTGGGGATTGCCTCCACCGTGGCTTTCGCGCTGCTCTACCTCATCTTGCAAGGCCCCTTTGGATCCCAGGAAGCGAACTTCCTGGCACTGCTGTTGACCGCCATTGGAAACACGGCAGCCAACAGGCGGTTCACGTTTGGCATCAGCGGACCGGAGAAGCTGTTCACCCAGCAATTCCAGGGCTTCATAGTGTTCCTCCTGGCATGGACGCTCACGTCGTCGTCATTGGCAATGCTTCACTCGATGCATGCCGATGCCGCCCCAAACCTGGAGCTTCTGGTCCTCACCGCCGCCAACGTACTCGCTACATTGATGAGGTTTGTTTTGCTGCGGGTTTGGGTCTTCAGGGCCCAGCGGGTCAGAAGTAATACACGCCGCGCTCTGCTCCCAGCTGGAAACACGGTCAGGTGAGTACCTCCATGACACAAATAGGGGTCAAACCGGTATCAGATCCGGCGCGTGCCCTGAGGGCGAGAGGACGCGTCCTCGCTCTCTTGAATTCAGGCAGGACTCCGTGGGAACGACCAGCGCTGCTGTCGCTGCTGCTGCTGACGGGGCTGTTGTATTGCTGGGGCCTGGACCTAAACGGGTGGGCAAATGCGTATTACTCTGCGGCCGTCATGTCCGGAGCACAGGATTGGACAGCCTTCTTCTACGGCTCTTCAGATCCCGCCAACGCCATTACCGTGGACAAGCCGCCTCTCAGCATCTGGGTCATGGCCCTCTCCGTTCGGCTGTTCGGCCTCAGCAGTTGGAGCATCCTCTTACCGCAGGCTCTCATGGGAGTCCTCACGGTATTCCTCCTGTACGTTCTGGTCCGCAGGTATGCAGGGGCATCTACCGGACTGCTGGCAGCAACTTTCATGGCCGTGACCCCTGTAAGCACGGTGATGTTTCGCTACAACAACCCAGACCCACTCTTGGTTCTACTTATGGTCCTAATCGCTTGGACGACGGTCAAGGCGATTGACCAACGCCGACCGATATGGATATTGGTTGCTGGTTTCCTTGTCGGCGCGGGCTTCCTTACGAAACAACTTCAAATAGGCCTAATAGTGCCCGCCCTAGCCATCACTTATGTTGGTTTCGCAACAACCCACCCCATCAGGAAGCTTCTTCACCTTCTTCTTGCCGCAGGCGGGGCCATCGCAATCGGCGGATCGTGGCTTCTTGCCGTTCAGTTGACTGATCCCGGCATCCGTCCCTATATTGGTGGGTCAATTAGGAATAGTGCGCTAGAACTTGCCTTAGGCTATAACGGTTTGGACAGGCTAAGCGGGGCGGCAGCAAATGGGGCGCTCCCCATAGAAGGAGCTGAGGAACGTTCCGCAAGCGGCCCGCTGCGATTGTTCGAGCCAAGCTTTATAGGACAGTGCGGGTGGTTCCTCCCTCTTGCGCTAGCGGGCCTTGTCATCGTCGCTTCGCGCCTGCCGAATAAACTAATCAACCGGAAGATCAGCGCGCTCAGCGCGTTCGCAGGGATCTGGTTTTGTACCTCAGCGCTCGTTCTATCCAGCATGGGTGGAATTGTGCACCCCTACTACTCCTTGACGATGGTACCGCCACTCAGCATCCTTGCAGCAATAGCAGTCATATATTTTAGAGATAACCATAAAAGCTTTCCTAAAAGACTACTCTTCGCCGCAATATTGCTGCAGTGCCTAGTCATCGCGATAATTGCCGCCGTTGGCTCTTCAGCCGAGCTTCCCGGCCTCGCCCAGGGACTTCTCTATTTTGGTATCTTCGCCATATCAATGCAGATAATTCCCCAAGGAAACGACAGAAGAAAAGCAATCAATACATTATTTCTTGTCTTATCTCTTGCCGTAGGACCTGTCATTTGGTGCTTTAACACGATAACGCACCCACATGTTGGCGCTGGTGTACTGGCAGGCCCCAGCATTGGTAGCATCCGTGGAGATCATCCCTCTAGAAACCAACTTGGCATTGACGTCCCGGGGGGCTTCGTCTCCCTCATGATGGGGGATGAAGCTCTCCCATCAGTCACGGACAAAATCAACCGAATCACAGAAAATTCCGAATGGGCAAGCGCGATGGTGGGGTCAGAAACAGCGGCTAACTATCAGCTAGAGCTTGGAAAACCTGTGATGGCAATCGGCGGCTTCAACGGAACCGATCCTTTTCCCACCCTGGGCCAGTTCCAGGAGTATGTAGCAAAGAAAGAGGTTGCCTCAGTAGTCATCCAGAACGTTCCAATCAGCGTCGGTCCAGATACGGAAGCAAGCCGTATCATCCAATGGGTGCGCTCTCACTATGAGCCGTACATCACAGACGGGGCGGAACTTTACGATTTGTCCAGTTTCTGAAGACCAGGGCTCGTGCCGCCACTTCAAACTGGCGGCTTCGTGCGTTGGACGCTTCCACGGAGGCTTTCATGAAAAGTTCCATTAACGACGGTCTACGCGAGGCGAAACGAAAGCGCACTCGGTCACTCGGACTCTGTGTCACTGTAGCGTGACGAAGTACAGGCATGCCGACACCATTAGGTGTCAGACACGTTGGGTAAATGGCTACTCGACGCGCGTCTGCCGTTTGCGAAGCCTTCGACTCGTACCCCGCGAATCCCTGCAGTAACGAAACTCATGCTCCGGGGAGCATTCCACTGTGACCTGGACACCTAGTCATCAGCCGTGTTCGGCGCTCGTCTACTTTTCCCAAGCCTTAGCACGTCATGCAAAAACCCGCCCCACCGAACGGTGGGGCGGGCTTCTGTACAAGCGGATTTAGCGCTTGGAGTACTGCTGAGCCTTGCGGGCCTTCTTGAGACCGGCCTTCTTACGCTCGATGACACGGGCGTCACGGGACAAGTAACCGGCCTTCTTCAGCGTCGGGCGGTTGTTCTCGACATCGATCTCGTTCAGCGAACGGGCGATGCCGAGGCGCAGGGCGCCGGCCTGGCCGGAGATGCCGCCACCGTGGATGCGGGCGATAACGTCGTAGGCGCCTTCAAGATCGAGGATCTTGAAGGGCTCGTTGACGTCCTGCTGGTGCAGCTTGTTCGGAAAGTAGTTGGCCAGCTCGCGGCCGTTGATGGTCCACTTGCCGGAGCCGGGCACAACGCGGACGCGTGCAACGGCTTCCTTGCGGCGGCCCACAGCTGCGCCGGCAACAGTCAGGGCCGGACGCTCCTTCTTGGGAGCAGCTTCAGCAGCTGAGCTCTCAGAGGTGTAGCTGGTCAGGTTTTCCTCGGCCTCGACGACCTCGGTGGTCTCTTCGTTCTGAGCCACGATTCTCCTTGTATAGATAAGTTGTTTGGTGGCCAGGACTACTGGGCGACCTGGGTGATTTCGAACGTCTTGGGCTGCTGGGCGGCGTGGGGGTGCTCCGCACCCCGGTACACCTTCAGCTTGCCGAGCTGCTGGGCAGCGAGGGAGTTCTTGGGGAGCATGCCCTTGATGGCCTTCTCAACGGCGCGGACCGGGTTGGATTCCAGCAGTTCCGCGTAGTTGACAGAGGTCAGGCCGCCCGGGTAGCCGGAGTGGCGGTATGCGCGCTTTTGCTCCAGCTTGGCGCCGGTCAGGGCTACCTTTTCAGCGTTGATGATGATGACAAAGTCGCCCATGTCCATGTGGGATGCGAAAGTGGCCTTGTGCTTGCCGCGCAGCAGGATTGCGGTCTGGCTTGCAAGACGACCAAGGACAACGTCGGTGGCGTCAATGACGTGCCACTGGCGGTTGATATCGCCGGGCTTCGGGGTGTACGTACGCACGGTGTTTGCCTCGTTCTTGTTCTGGCGTTCTTGTTTAGGTGTCGCTAGCTCGCGCACCTACTGTCTGCGCGCTACCGGAACAGAGGTGAGGGCTCCATGTAACCAGTCATCCTGAAGTTCCGAATGTGCACGTTGAGTAGTTATCCTGCAACCGGATCCTCAAGCGGGCACGCACCATCGGAATAGGACACGCACAACGACTACCAAGATTAGCGCGTCAGGTGGTTCGGGGTCAAAATGGGGTAGCCGGAGGCCGCTGGGGCCACGCCGGCCCAATCAACGCAGGGGGATGCAGTGTTGTCAGCGGCGAACGGGGCTCCCACCAGCGCACTGCTAGTCGTTGGCGCCGGGATCCTGGGAGGCAGCCTCTCCCCCATCGCCGAACTCCTGATTGCGAAGCTTCTTCCGAGGTTCGGCGAGACGCCGGGACTGCAGGCAAGAATTACGACGGCGGCACTCACCGGCATCGCATGTGCGGCCTTTGCCGCGCATTTCGGCAACGCATTGAGCCTCCCAGCGTTCCTTTTACTTGCCGTACTGGGCGTTCAGCTGGCAAGGACCGATGTAGCGCTCCATTTGCTGCCGAATCCCCTCGTTTTGATACTGCTGGTCGGCGGTCTTTTATTACTTTTATTGCCAGGGCTATTTGGTAAGCAATCTGATGATCTGCTCCGCGCATCCCTGGGAGCGGTTATTTTGTTCGCCGCCTACCTGATTTTGGGACTCATTTCCCCCGGCGGCATCGGGATGGGCGACGTGAAGCTCGCCGCGCCTGTTGGCCTTTACCTGGGGTACCTAGGTTGGAGCCAGCTGCTCTACGGCGGGCTCATTGGCTTCGTCTTGAATGGCATCGTCACAGTGTTTGTGCTCGCTCGAAAAGGCCGGAATAAAGCCACCGAAGTACCCCACGGCCCCTCAATGCTCGGCGCTCTCGCGGCGGTCACGATCTTCATCGGCCAGTAAGGCGACAAGCCTCTACCGCATATCCTCCACGGCCCTAGCAAGTAGTCCGACGCCTACTTGAAAACACCGACTGAGTACTGCCCGCTTCATTCGAGTACGTGCTTTTAGCACGTCTCCAAAAAGTCGAGTACCACTACGCATTGTTGCCATCTACCCCGCAGTGACAATCTTTTCTTAGCGAAGTCCAGCCGCTAAGGATTTATGGGGGCAGCTGGAAATTCGTTGAAATCACTAAATCCAATTTCACCGAATTAAGGAAATACAATGACTTCTCTCATGGTCTCGATGATGGCTTTCGTCGCCGGCGTCAAGGATCGCTTCTCATCTGAAAAGGGCGCCACCGCGACCGAGTACTCGCTCCTCGTGGGCCTCATTGCATTGGTTATCGTCGTTGGAGTTGGTGCCTTCGGCACTGCGCTCAACGACTGGTTCACCACTCTGGGCGACTCCGTCAAGAACAACTTCAAGGCACCGACGGCCTAATTTCATCCATAAGGTGTGCCGCGCAACACAGCGCGGCACACCGTTTTCCTCTTAATGCTGCAACTGTCCAGGGGGACCACTTGAAACGCAGCCCGAAACAACGGAAAGACAGCGAAAGGGGTGCTGTCGTGGTCGAGTTCGCTTTGGTGGCACCGATCCTCATCGCACTAATTATCGCCATAGTGGAGTTTTCGAACGCCTTCAACATTCAAGTCTCGGTGACTCAGGCGTCACGTGAGGCAGCACGGACGATGGCAATTACCAATGACACCACAAAAGCAACAGCCGCAGGAAAGGCCGGTGCCCCGTCGATAAATACTGCTTTGTTGACCTTTGACTACTCCGCGGCATCGTGTGCCCCGGCCACCCCAACTCCCAATGCTTCAGTGACCGTCACCTACACCGGAACCTGGCTCACCGGTTTTTTTGGTCCTTCACTGGTGCTTAAAGGCAGAGGATCAATGCAATGCGGCGGCTGAGGTGGAAACGGGCCGACATCGGGCGAACTGAAGAACGGGGCGCCGCGGGCGTAGTTGTCGCGCTGATGATGCTCGTGTTGATTGGTGCCGGCGCCATGGCGGTAGATGTTGGCCAAATTTACGCCGAGCGAGCGCAATTGCAGAATGGCGCGGACGCAGGTGCACTCGCCGTAGCAAAGAGCTGCGAGATCCAACCTTGCACGCCGTCGCTTGCCGGCCCCTTGGCAAACGCCAACTCGAACGACGGTGCCAGTGACGCAACGGTCGATGTAAGTGTAAAGGGAAGAGTAACGGTGACCACTTCCACAAGGGATGGATCCGCAAGTTTTCTGGCCAAAATGTTCGCCAGCGCACTTAGTGCCGCACCAGTCACGGTCACCGCTGTATCTACGGCTGCATACGGGGGTCCCTCGGTCGGACCAGCCTCGCTACCACTAACCTTCGCGCCCTGCCAATTCGATTTCTCAGGCACAACGATCGCGATGTTCAGCAAGGGGAAAGACAAAAATTGCGTAGGTGACTCCTCTGCGTCCGGGCAGGTGATACCCGGCGGCTTTGAATGGATTGACACAATTGCGGGCAAGTGCGCTGCAACCGTATACCCTCCAAACCCCAAGAATTCGAACCCGGACCTGCCATACGTTACGACTGATACCGGCGCCAATTTGGATAGTGATTGCAACGGAAAAAAGGGTGACAATATGGCCGACTTCGTTGGGCACGAAGTTTTGATTCCGGTCTTCAGCGGTCTAGTTGGGAACGGTAGTGGGGGCATCTACTACATCGAGGGCTTCGCAGCCTTCCATCTGGACGGTTTCGTCTTTCCTGGCCATTGCGCCGGCACATTTTCACTTGTCGCTGATAAGTGCGGCGGCTCGCTAAACGGTATTCAAGGTCACTTCGTGAAATTTGTTGCTGACCCTTCGCTCTACACCGGCGGTGGATACACCGATGGTGGGACGACACTCCCGCCACAACTGATCAAGTAAGAACCTAAGGGGAAAGTAATGAAAGCACGCCTACTGGGAGGCATAGCCGCACTGGTTGTAGCAGTCATTGGCACTGTCCTTCTCTTTAATTACGTCCAGGGTGCGGACCGACGCGCATTGGCGAACACCGAAACAGAGGACGTACTGGTTGTAAAGCAGAGCGTCCCGGCCGGGACGCCGGCCAGCCAACTCGCGCAGTACGTCGCCACCAAAGCAGTGCCACGTAGCGCCGTCGCAGCCGACGGAGTTCACGATCTAAGTTCCCTGGGATCAACTGTTACTTCAGTGGCGCTGGTGCCCGGCGAACAACTCCTCAGTAGCCGCCTGGTTGATGCAAATGCCTACCTCGGGCCCTCCCGGGTTGCTGTTCCTGCCGGGCTTCAGGAGATCACGCTTCGCCTAGGTATAGAGAGGGTCGTGGGCGGCAAGATCCAGGCCGGCGACACAGTGGGTGTCTTCATCTCCATGGCCGACTCCGCGGGGGGCGGCAACGGAACCCAGCTCACCTTCCACAAGGTTCTCGTCACGGCAGTCCAGTTCAGCTCGGGAGCCGCGGCGCAAACGCAGGCCCAATCGACTCAAGGGAGCTCCTCGGGTGCCCTCAACGCCGCCAGCGAGAACAAGCCAGCAACAAGTGACTCCTACCTGATCACATTTGCCCGGGACGCCATTGACACCGAAAAGCTCGTCTATGCGGCTGAATTCGGGAAGGTCTACCTCTCGAAGGAGCCTGCTGACGCCACCGAGGGCACTGCTGGTGTCGTCAATCAGACAAAGGTATTCAAATGAGCCGCTTCATTTTGATCTCGCCCTCCAGCGATTACGAACGGAAAGTTCGGGCGTCTGTAGCGCCCCTCAGCGGCTCATTGCAGTATTTTCAAGCCGCCTATCTCCCCGATTCCCCCGACGATATCCTTCAGCAGCAAGCGGGCGAACCTCCTGAGGTGCTGATTCTTGGCCCTGGCCTTCCGCAGGACGAAGCTCTCAAATTCGCCGCGGTGATGGACCTGCAGTACCCGGAAGTCAGTATCGTCCTGGCAGCCGATGACGACGGCGAACTGGCCCTTAACGCGATGCGTTCCGGCATTCGTGACCTGATTCCCCCGTCAGCCGATATGGACCAGATCCGGGCACTGGTGGAACGGGCAAGCCTTGCCGCAGCTGGCCGCCGGCGCGGTCTGGCCCCCAACACTGCCGAGCGTCCCGCCGCTGAAGGAGGTCGGGTTATCGCGGTCATGTCTCCCAAGGGCGGGGTAGGCAAGACAACGGTTGCAAGCAACCTGGCGATCGGATTGGGACAGATTTCGCCGATGAGCGTGGTAATTGTCGACCTGGATCTCCAGTTCGGTGACATCGCGAGCGGCCTGATGCTCGAGCCTGAATTCACGATCACGGAAGCAGTGGTGGGTGCCGCGAGCCAGGACGCCATGGTGCTTAAGACATATCTGTCTCTGCACCCCAGCAACATTTACGTCCTGTGTGCGCCCCGCAATCCCATCGACATGGATCGGATATCCGGCGAAAATATCAGCCACCTGCTGCGCCAATTGCGGGCCGAATTCCAGTATGTGGTGGTCGATACTGCACCCGGCCTGGGCGAGCACGTGCTGGCAACACTGGAGCAGGCCACGGATGCTGTTTGGGTTTGCGGCATGGATGTTCCCAGCATTCGTGGATTGCGGACTGGATTCCAAATCCTTTCGGAACTGGATCTCCTTCCAGATAACAGGCACGTTGTCCTCAACATGGCCGATCGGCGGACAGGCCTTACGGTCCAGGACGTGGAGGCCACCATTGGCGCTCCGGTTGACGTCGTCTTACCTAAGTCCCGCGCCGTACCGTTCTCCACGAACAAAGGAGTCCCCCTTCTCCAGGACGGAAGCCGGGATGGAGCGGCGAAAGGGCTGCGTCGGCTGGTGGAGCGTTTCAAACCTAACTGGGAAGCACCACGCAAGAAGGTTCATAGAAGGGCGGTAGTGCAGTGAGTCTCTCAAACCGTTTTGCCAAGATGCGTGGCGAATCCGATCCCGGTGCTGTCGCAATGCCCCCATCTGCCGCCTCCACTCTGGGCGCTATCCAGCAGGCGCAGGCAGCAGAGCAAGCCCAAGCCCCGGTGACAGTGGAAGTTACCGGGGGGATTGCGAGCGAAGCGCTTACAGGCCTTAAGGAGCGTGCGAGCCAGGCACTGTACGAAAGGCTTGGCTCCCGGATCACTGACTCGTCCCTTGAGGAGGCGGAACTCCATCAGTTTGTGAAGGATGAGTTGAAGGCAGTCGTCGATGAAGAACAGGTCCCGTTGTCACAGGGTGAGCGACAGCGACTCACGCGGGAGATCATCGACGACGTTCTAGGGCACGGGCCGCTGCAGCGGTACCTTGATGACCCGTCAGTCACAGAAATTATGGTGAACAGGGCGGACCAGATTTATGTGGAGCGGAACGGCCACCTGTTCCTCACTGACACTAAGTTCAGCAATGAAGAGGCGCTGCGGAGGGTCATCGAACGGATCGTCACCCGGATTGGTCGGCGGATCGACGAATCCTCCCCGCTTGTGGATGCCCGCTTGGCTGATGGATCGCGCGTAAACGCCATCATTCCCCCGTTGGCTGTCAACGGCGCGTCTCTGACTATTCGAAAGTTCGGGCGGGAGGCGTTGACGGTACAAAAACTGATCAGCTTCGGAAGCCTGTCCCCGGAGATGGCCGAACTGCTCCAGGCCTGTGTCCTGGCCCGGATGAACATCATCGTCTCCGGCGGTACCGGCACGGGTAAAACGACAATGCTGAATGTCCTTTCGTCTTTTATCCCTGCCACGGACCGCATTGTGACCATTGAGGATGCGGTGGAACTGCAACTCCAGCAGGACCACGTGGTCAGGCTTGAAAGCCGGCCGGCAAACATTGAGGGCAAAGGTGAAGTGTCCATCCGTGACCTGGTCCGCAACTCCCTCCGCATGAGGCCGGACCGGATCGTGGTTGGTGAGGTCCGAGGGGGCGAATCTTTGGACATGCTGCAAGCGATGAACACCGGTCACGACGGTTCAATCTCGACCGTGCACGCTAACTCACCACGGGACGCGGTGGCCCGGCTGGAAACCCTCGTCCTGATGGCGGGTATGGACTTGCCCCTCCGGGCGATCCGGGAGCAAATCGCATCAGCGGTCAACCTGATCGTGCATATCTCCCGGCTTCGCGACGGTACTCGCCGAGTTACTCACATAACTGAAGTGCAGGGCATGGAAGGCGACATCGTCACGCTTCAAGATGCTTTCGTCTTCGACTACTCTGCGGGCATTGACGCGAACGGCCGATTCCTTGGGAAACCTGTACCCACTGGAGTCCGGCCCCGCTTCACTGACAGATTCGAGGAACTGGGAATCAAGATTTCACCTGCCGTTTTTGGCGCACAAGTGCCAAGGAGTCGATAGATGGAAATTCCAGAAGCCCCGGTCACAGTCTTGATCGCGGGAGTGCTGCTTATCTTCACCTCGATCATTGTCACCTTCGTCGTCGTACTGAAACCCCGGAACGCGATCCCGCTATCACGCCGGCGTCCGGATGTGCCCAGAAGTACTTCCAGGCTGACACTCCTCACCGAAACGGCAGTCGGTGCCATCAACAAGCGTATGAAGGGGAGAAACGACTTCCTGGTCAACCGCGACAAACTGGAACGGGCTGGACTGAAGACCCAGCCGGCCGACTTCCTGCTCATGATGGGCGCTGGCGCCCTGGCCGGCAGCGTATTCGGTTTTCTGCTTGGGGGGCTCTTCTTCGCAATCATTTTGTTCGCAGTTGTTCCCGCCGGAATGCTCGCCTATCTTTCGGTACTCACCTCAAGGCGCAAGAGCAAGTTCGACGAGCAACTGCCGGACACCTTGCAAATGCTGACAGGAAGCATGCGGGCCGGCCACTCCCTTCTACGGGCTATTGATGCGTCAGCACGGGAAAGCGATGCCCCTATGTCGGAAGAACTGAGCAGGATCGTCAACGAGACTCGGATCGGTCGTGATCTTGGGGAATCCATGGCGGAAGTGTCCACCCGTACCGGCAGTGAAGACTTTGGGTGGATCTCACAAGCCATCGAAATCCACCGCGAGGTAGGCGGAGACCTGGCGGAAGTGCTTGACCATGTCGGGGAAACTATCCGCGATCGCAACCAGATACGCCGACAGGTCAAGGCCCTAAGCGCCGAAGGAAAGATGTCGGCTGCCGTTCTCATGGGATTGCCAGTGGTCTTGTTCTTCGCGTTGATCCTGATCAACGGTCAATACGCAAAGACGTTTACGAGCACAGTCCCAGGGTTCCTGATGCTGGGCGCTGCAGCCGTAATGCTCACTGCCGGTGGCTTCTGGCTCAGCCGGCTGATCAAGCCAAAGTATTAGGAGAGCGACATGTCACCTATTGCACTCGGAGCCATACTTGCCATCATTCTGCCCGTGTCCTATCTGGTTTGGTCTGTAGCCGCTACGGACAGGGTTGCGATCCGGAACATACAGGCCAATCTGGGGCAGCGTGCCAGGAACGCTGCCCCACAAACCCTGTCACTGGAATTCAGCGCCTTCACCCGCAAAGTCACGCCGGTCCGCTATGTAACCTGGCTGGACAAACAGCTCGCTGCCCTGGGACGCCCCAAAGAGTGGCCCCTCGAACGCCTACTGGCCGTAAAACCGCTGCTGGCCCTCGGAGCCGGACTCCTCGGCCTGTTCTACTTCTTTGCCTCGCCGGAGCCGTCACGCTTCGCGATCCTCCTTGCCGCTATTGCGTTTGGCTACTTCACTCCGGACCTGCTGATACGCACTAATGCTGAGAAGCGGAGAGACAAAATCCGGCAGGAGCTGCCGAACACACTTGACCAGATGCTGATCTCCGTTCAAGCGGGCCTCGGATTTGAGGCTGCGATGGCCCGTACGGCTCAAAATGGGGACGGCCCCCTCGCGGACGAAATGACGCGCACCCTGCAGGACATGCAGGTGGGGCGTTCCAGGAAGGAAGCCTACCTGGCTATGTCGGATCGTGTTGATGTTCCCGACCTGCGCTCATTCCTACGTGCCATTGTGCAGGCGGATGCGTACGGAATCGCCATCGCAAAAGTGCTGAAGGTTCAAGCCCACGAAATGCGGATGAAGCGCCGCCAGCGGGCCGAAGAACACGCAATGAAGATCCCCGTGAAGATCCTCTTCCCGCTCATCTTCTTCATCTTCCCGACCCTCTTCATCATCCTTTTGGGGCCGGCAGTCATGAACATCATCGCTGCATTCTCCTAGGAGGAGATATGAAGAACCTGGTCACAACCTTGTCCTTGGCCCGAAGCATCACACAGCGGCTTAGGAGTGAAGAAGACGGGGCAACCGCAACTGAATATGCGATCACAGTAGGTTTCATTGCCATCGTGATTGTGGCTGGTGTGGGCCTATTTGGAATCTCGCTCAACGGCTACTTTGGCAACCTCACCGCCGGGATCAAGACGGCGCTGGGTATTCCCTAACAGAAGCGCCCAGCGCAGCGACCCAAGGCGCCCAAAGACCGGACCCCCTCGGCACCCAGAACCGAGGGGGTCCTTTTGTGTGTCCAGCCCTGACAGAAATCCATCAGCAGCACAGGACAAACCCAGCAAAAGCGCAGGAAAAGTACACGGCGTAAAGGCTTTGCCAAGGATGCTGCAAGTTCCGGTCAAGACCGCCCAAGCCGTTGCTACCTTCGATCCAGCGCTGGTGCAGGGCCAGCCAATCCGTCTCGCTCAGGAGTCAAAATGCTTTCTCTCTACACCAACCTCATGATCCGCCTGCGCAGCGAAAAGGGCGCAACTGCCGTTGAATACGGCATCATGGTCGCCCTCATCGCGGTCGTCATCATCGTCGCGGTCAGCACGCTCGGAGGCCAGCTCGGCACCCTCTTCAGCGGCGTCACCAAGGACATTGCACACCCCACCTCCACCGCCATCCCCTCCCCGTAACACCCCCGCCAGCCGTTCCGGACCCCATATCGAAACGGCGGCACTCTGCCCGGCGGAAACAAGCAAAACAAGAGGAGGTGCAGCAGGTGAAACGTGATTCGGAGCGCGGCGCGGCCGCCGTCGAATTCGCGATCCTGCTGCCCCTCCTCTTGATGCTTGTGCTGGGAACCATCGAATTTGGCCGGGCGTACAACGCCCAGATCACCCTGACCAACGCAGCCCGCGACGGGGTGCGCGTCATGGCGATCAACAACGATCCAGCCGCCGCCAAGACAGCAGCCCAGAACGCGGCGGCATCGGTCAGCACCATCCCCGTCTCAAACATCACGCTCAGCACCACCACGTGCAGCACAGGGAACCAGGTAACGCTGACCATCAACTACACGCTGTCCACCATCACCGGCATCGCCGGCCCGTTCCCGATGACAGGCAAAGGGGTAATGCTGTGCGGCGGCTAGGCAGGAACAAACGGACCGCACAGCACAGCGAGCGCGGCGCTATCAGCGTCATCGTCGCCATTCTGCTGGTGACCCTCCTTGGCTTCGTGGCCATCGCCGTCGACGTCGGCGTGATCTACTCGGAACGCGCCCAACTCCAAAACGGCGCGGACGCTTCCGCAATCGCAGTCGCCCAGAAGTGCGCGCGCAACCCAGCAGACGCCCTGTGTTCGACGACGTCCTCGCTCGCCGGCAGCCTGGCGAACCAAAACGCGCTGGACGGTATGAGCAACATCAACAACATCCAGTTGGACACAACGGCCAGGACAGTTTCGGTCACCACCGCATCCAAGCAAAAGGGAGCTCCGGACAATTCGGTCTCCCTCTTCTTTGCCGGAGTGCTGGGCATTCCCTCCAAAGAGGTTGGTGCAAAGGCGTCGGCTGTTTGGGGCAGCCCCAAAGCTGGCCGCACTGCATTTCCGCTTGCTTTTTCCATCTGCCAGGTCAAAGGATATGTCGACGGCGGGTTGCAGCTTCTCCAGGACCATGGCCAGAATGCCAATGCCTCCTGCAATTACGGCCCCTCAGGAGCGGCGGTATCCGGCGGCTACGGATGGCTGGTCCAGGACACCGGAAAGTGCGGCGGCACCATTGACCTGGCGGTGAGCGAGGGCGGCAGCGACCCGGGCAACAACGCGCCCGGCAACTGCGATGCCACGCTCAACGGCTGGGGGGCGGACATCGCAGCGGGCAAAAAGGTCATCGTGCTGCTCCCCGTCTTCAACAAGATCACCGGCACTGGATCGGGAGCGATCTACAGCCTGGTCTCCTTTGCAGCCTTCGACGTCACCGGCTGGAAGTTCAGCGGCGGCACAGGCCTGCCATATGAATTCCAAAGCACCAAGTCCACAACTACAGGGGTTACCACGGCTACCCAGTGCACCGGAAACTGCCGCGGCATAATCGGCAAGTTCGTCACCTACGTTTCCCTCGCCGACGGCTACACGCTGGGTCCCGTTGACCCCTATGGCGCCACCATCGTCCGTCCTACCCTCTAGCGCTACCCCCATCAGGAGAAAAAGTGAAGTCTCGCATGCTCGCAGGCACGGCCGCCGTAGCCCTGGCACTTGTGGGAGCCCTCCTCATAATCGTCTATGCAAACGGCGCCGATGCACGGGCGATGGCCAGCACAAACCCAAAAAAGGTGCTGGTCGTCCAAAAGGCCATACCCGCCGGAACTCCTGTGAATGATATGACGGCCTCGCTCGTCATTGAGGACGTTCCCGCCGCCGGTGTAGCTGCCACCGCGCTCACGTCACTCGATGGCAAGGGCGGAATGGTGGCCGCCGTGGACCTGGTCCCGGGCGAACAGCTCCTGGCGGAACGCCTCGTAGCCCCCAAGGACGCCAAGAGCAGCAGTGCCGCCAAGGTACCGGCAGGGCTGCAAGAAGTTACTTTCGAGCTGGAACCGAAGATGGTTGTCGGTGGCCGTCTTGAGGCAGGGGATCATGTTGCGATGGGATTCAGCTTCCCGGCCGGTGCGGACAAGAGCAAGCCAGCCGAGCCCACCACCCAGCTCGCCCTCCGCAAAGTCCTGGTTACGGCCGTCCAGCGGGCCGCGCAACCAACTGTCAAGCCCACCGACGGCACCAACCCGCAGGACACCACTCTTCCCCAGGGCTCCTTCATCGTGACCGTGGCAGTGAGTGACGTTGACGCTAGCAAAATCATCTTTACCACCATCAACGGAAGTCTCTGGCTCACCAAGGAACCCCTCGACGCACAGGACAACGGCGGCTTCATCGCCAGGAAGGACACGGTGTACAAATGAGCCGTTTCGTCCTCCTCTCCCCCAGCGCCGAGTTCGACCAGAAGCTGCGCGCCGCCGTCGCCCACGGTCTTCGCGGCACCGTGCAGACCATCGCGAGTGACATCCTCCCGGCGGGCCCTGCGGAGCTGTTCGCCCTCCTCAACCAGGAGCAGCCGGAAGTGCTGATCATCGGCCCGGACGTCCCCTACGAGGAGGCGCTGCGGTTCGCCAAGGTCTTCGACGTCCAGCTGCCCGGACTCAGCCTGGTCCTGGTCAGCGACGTGGACCCGGACTACCTCCTCTACGCCATGCGCGCCGGCATCCGCGACATCCTCAGCCCGCAGGCCGACGCCGCGGAAATCCGGGTACTGCTGGAACGCGCCTGCCAGTCCTTCGCCACCCGCCACCGCGGCCCGGAGACCCAGCAGGCAGAAGCAAACAGCAAGGGCCTGGTCATCGGCGTCTTCTCCCCCAAAGGCGGCGTCGGCAAGACCACCCTGGCCACCAACATCGCCATCGGCCTGGGCCAGATCGCGCCCATGAGTGTGGTCATCGTGGACCTGGACTTGCAGTTCGGCGACGTCGCCTCCGGCCTCTACCTCAACCCGCAGCACACGGTCACTGACGCCGTCACCCCCGCCGCGGCCCAGGACTCCCTGGTCCTCAAGGCCTTCCTGACGGTCCACCCGGCCGGCATCTACGCGCTGTGCGCCCCGCCCAACCCGGTGGACGCGGACCACATCACCCCGGAACAGGTCAGCCACCTGCTGGAGCAGTTGGCCCAGGAGTTCCAGTACGTGGTCATCGACTCCGCCCCGGGCATGCCGGAAATCGGCCTTGCCGCCATGGAACAGTGCACCGACGTGGTCTGGGTCAGCGCCATGGACATCCCCAGCCTGCGCGGCCTCCGCTCCGGCCTGGAAGTCCTCCGCCAGCTGGACATCATGCCTGAATCCCGCCACGTGGTCCTGAACATGGCCGACGCCAAATCCGGCCTGAACGTCCGGGACGTCGAGTCCACCATCGGCGCGCCCGTGGACGTCAGCGTCCCCCGCTCCCGCGCCGTGGCCCTGTCCACCAACCGCGGCATCCCCGTCCTGCAGGAATCCAAGAAGGACCCCGCCGTCAAGAGCCTCCGCCAGCTCGTGGAGCGCTTCAACCCGGCATGGCGCACGCAGGCCCAGCGGAAACTTCACCGAAGGGTGGTCATCTGATGAAACTCTCCGAACGCATCAACGCGGTCCAGTCGCGCAACCAGGCGGCCGGGACCGCGCTGCTGGAGCCGCCCCGCCCGGCCCCCGTGCCCTCGCCGTCCCCCGCGGAAAGCACTGAGCGGCACCAGCCGGCGCACGCCGCCGTCGTGCATTCAACGCACGACGCCGGCACACCCTTGGTGCCCACGGCACCCAGGGTGGACGTCTTCGCAGCCATGAAGGACAGGGCGGCCACTGCGCTTTTCGAGCAGATGGGAACGCGGTTCAACGATGGCGCCGTCACCGAGCAGGAACTGCGGAGCACGGCCAAGAAGGAACTCACCCGCATCGTGGACGCCGAGCAGGTGCCGCTGACGCCGGAAGAACGCACCCGCTTGGTCCAGGACGTTGCCGATGACGTCCTCGGTTACGGGCCCCTCCAGCGCCTCCTCGACGATCCCGCCGTCACCGAAATCATGGTCAACCGCATGGACCAGATCTATGTGGAGCGCAAGGGAAAGCTCACGCTTAGCGAATCCCGGTTCAGCTCCGAGGAGCACCTGCGCAAGGTCATCGAACGCATCGTGTCCAAAGTGGGCCGCCGCATCGACGAATCCTCCCCCTTGGTGGATGCCCGCCTGGAGGACGGCTCGCGCGTGAACGCAGTCATCCCGCCACTGGCCGTCGGGGGTTCCTCGCTGACCATCCGAAAGTTCAGCAAGACCCCGCTGACGGTCCGCAACCTCATCGACTTCGGCACGCTGACGCCGGAAATGGCCGAGCTGCTGAACGCGTGCGTCAAAGCCAAACTGAACATCATCGTCTCCGGCGGCACGGGCACGGGCAAGACCACGCTCCTTAACGTCCTGTCCTCCTTCCTGCCACATGACGAACGGATCGTCACCATCGAGGACGCCGTGGAACTGCAGATCCAGCAGGACCACGTGGTGCGGCTGGAAAGCCGGCCGCCCAACACCGAGGGCAAGGGCGAAGTCACCATCCGCGAGCTCCTCCGCAACTCCCTCCGCATGCGCCCTGACCGGATCGTGGTGGGTGAGGTCCGTGGCGGTGAATCGCTGGACATGCTCCAGGCCATGAACACCGGCCACGACGGCTCCCTCTCCACCGTGCACTCCAACTCGCCCCGTGACGCCGTGGCCCGCCTGGAAACCCTGGTGCTCATGGCCGGGATGGACCTGCCGCTGCGCGCCATCCGGGAACAGATTGCCTCCGCCGTGAACCTCATCGTCCAGATCTCCCGCCTCCGCGACGGCTCACGCCGCATCACCCACGTCACGGAGGTCCAGGGCATGGAAGGCGACATCGTCACCCTCCAGGACGCCTTCGTGTTCGACTACTCGGCAGGCGTGGACGCACAGGGCCGCTTCCTCGGCAGGCCGGTGGCCACCGGCATCCGGCCCCGCTTTATCGACCGGTTCGAAGACCTCGGCATCCATGTGTCCCCCGCGGTGTTCGCCACCCCGCTGGGTCCGGGCGTGAAGTAGGGACGCACCCATGATCATCGCCATCGGAAGCGTCATCCTCCTCGCAGCCATCTGCCTGCTGGGCGTGGCCGTGCTCCTGCCCAGCGCCCCCTCGGTGCCGCTGGACCGCCGTCGCCCGTTTGAACCCGAGCCGCCCTCCTCGCTGACCCGCCTGGCACTTTCCGGCGTCAGGTCATTCGAACGCCTCCTCGCCGGCCGGAACGTCAAGCTGTTCTGCCGCGCGGAACTGGAAAACGCGGGCCTGAGGCTCAGCCAGGCCGAGTTCTTCCTGCTGGTGGGGATCGGCGCCTCCGTCGGCATGCTGGTGGGCCTGGTGACCGTGGGCCCCTTCATGGGACTGCTGCTCGCTCTGCTGGCACCGTTCGTGGGCAAACTGGCCCTCGGCTTCCTGGCCGGCAAGCGGCGCACCGCCTTCGACGGCCAGCTGGGCGACACGCTGCAGCTGCTCTCCGGCGGCCTGCGCGCGGGCCACAGCATCCTGCGCGCCATCGACGCCGCCGCGAACGAGTCGCAGAAGCCAACGTCCGAGGAGATGCGGCGGGTGATCACCGAGACCAGCCTCGGCCGCGACCTGCTCGCCGCCCTCAACGACACCGCCGACAGGATGAAGAACGAGGACTTCGTCTGGATCTCACAGGCCATCCAGATCAACCGCGAGGTGGGCGGCAACCTGGCCGAGGTGCTGGACCAGGTCAACGAGACCATCCGCGAGCGCGCGGAGATCAAGGGCCACATCAAGGCCCTGGCAGCGGAGGGCAAGTTCTCCGCCTACATCCTGATCGCCATGCCGTTTGGCATCGTGGCCATGTTGCTGGCAGTGAGCCCCAGCTATATGAATTCGATGTTCACCCATCCGCTGGGCTGGGTGATGATCGGTGCTTCCTTTGTCCTGATGACCATCGGTGCGCTGTGGATGCGCAAGATCATCGACCTGAAGTTCTGAGGACCCCATGAACCTCATCGTCCTGCTCTCCGTCCTGCTGGTCTGCCTCCCCCTGGGGGCCGTGGCCTGGTCCGTCCTCACCGTGGACAAGCAGGGCCGCGTCGCGGTCACCGATCTGCTCTCCCGTGGCGCCCCGCCTGTCGCAGCTGCACCCACCGGAGCGCCCGCACGGCTTGAAGCCCTGGGCCGGCGCCTCACTCCCCCGGCCTACGTCGCGTTCCTGGACCGCCTCTTGTCCCTCGCCGGCCGGCCCGCCTCCATGCCGCTGGGAAAGGTGCTGGGATCCAAACTCGCCCTCGGCCTGGCCGGCGTGGCCATGGGCGGCTACCTCGCGGGGATCGGAAGCAGCCCGCTGATGAAGCTCGCCGGGATCTTCGTCCTGTTCCTGGGCTACTTCATCCCGGACCTGCTCCTCTACAGCAAGGGGCAGGAGCGGCAGAAGGCGATGCAGCTTGAACTGGCCAACACGCTGGACCAGATGTTGATCTCCGTGGAGGCCGGGCTTGGCTTCGAAGGCGCCATGGCCCGGGCCGGTGAGAACGGCAAGGGCCCGCTGGCCGAGGAACTGGTCCGCACCCTGCAGGACATGCAGGTGGGACGCAGCCGACGCGAGTCCTACATCGCGCTGGCGGAACGGACCAGCATCCCTGAACTGCGCAGCTTCGTGCAGGCAGTGGTCCAGGCCGACACGTACGGCATCGCCATCAGCCGGGTCCTTCGCGTCCAGGCCAAGGTTATGCGGGTAAAGCGCCGCCAGCGGGCCGAGGAAAAGGCCATGAAGCTGCCGGTCATGATCCTTTTCCCACTGTTGTTCTTCATCTTCCCGGTCCTCTTCATTGCCATCCTGGGACCGGCCGTGATCAACACCGTGATGACGTTCAGCGCACAATAAACGATACGCAGGGCGACGGCAAGGTTGCCTCAAGGTTTACACAGAATGATAAGAAATTGGACGCCGAAGGATTTCCAGGAAGTAGCCTTGAACAATGCAGAGTCAGGATCCCGGTTCCAGCGGAAAGAGCCCCGCTGCGGACTCCCCGCCGGCCGGGGTCTCGTTGCCTGCAGCTCCCGGCCCGGCCGCAGGTGCGTTCCCTTCACTGGAAGCGGCTGCGCTCTTGCCGCTCGTTGATGCAGCGGTGCTGGAGGAGCTTGAGGACGAACTGGCCGGATCAGGGCTGGCCCAACGCTTTGCCCGTGACTACGCCGCCATGTGGGACCTGCGCCTGGCCCGGCTGGGAACAGCCGTCGAGAGCCAGGACGAGGCCTCTGCACTGGATGCCGTCATCAGCCTGAAGATCAGCTCCGCCATGGTGGGCGGACTCCGGTTGGCCAGGCTCGCGGAACTCCTCGAAGGCCTGATCCGGAAGGGTGACTTTGTCCAAGGCCAGGCCATGATGGCCGGCGTGGCCCAGGACGGGGCACGGACGGTGTCCGAGCTGCAGTCGACCTATATCCTGGGAAAGGGCTGACCCTTAGGCGTCATCGGGGCGGCGGGGAGCCAACCGGTACCCCACCCCGCGGACCGTCTGCAGCCAGCGCGGTGACAGCTGGTCCTCCTTGAGCTTGCGCCGCAGGTTTCCCACGTGGACCTCCACCGCCCGTTCGTCAGCCTCGCTGATGTACGTGTCCCGGTCATAGAAATCGCCCCGCACCGCCCTCACCAGGTCAGCCCTGGTGCACACGGCCCCGCCGCCCTTCAGCAGCACATGCAGCAGGTCGAATTCACTGCGGGTCAGTCCCAGGGGCTCACCCTTGACTTCCACGGTGCGTGTCCGGTGGTTCAGCAGGAGGCCGTTGTGCCGCAATACGCTGGAGTCACCGTGCATGGCAGGAACGGGTGCCTGTCCCAAGCTGGCCGGCGCCTCCCCGGTTATCTCATGCCGGGGCCTGCGCATCATTGCCGCCACCCGCGCCCGGAGTTCCCTTGGCCTGAAGGGCTTGGCGATGTAGTCGTCCGCGCCTGTGTTCAGTGCCGAGAGCAGGTCCGGTTCCTCCGTCCGTCCCGTCAGCATCACCACATAGGCATTACTGAAATTCCGGATTCGCCGTAAAACCTCGAAACCGTCAATATCCGGCAGGCCGATATCCAGCGTTACAACGTTAGCCTGCTTGCTGCGGACCACCTCAACCCCGGCCCGCCCATCTACAGCTGTATGAACTTCGAAGCCCGCCTGGGTCAGTACGCCTTCAAGGAGGTTGCGTACATCCGCATCATCTTCGATTACTACAGCTACACCAAGATCGTCCATTGCTATCCCTGCGCCAGGCGGAGATGGCCCCCCATTGGCCCAGCGCCAATGCCATTCCCGCTCCAACCATTTATACGCTACTAGT
Organism: Pseudarthrobacter sp. rb; assembly: GCF_056389225.1. Classification (NCBI taxonomy): domain Bacteria; kingdom Bacillati; phylum Actinomycetota; class Actinomycetes; order Micrococcales; family Micrococcaceae; genus Pseudarthrobacter; species Pseudarthrobacter sp. rb. Next base: position 131,685 of record NZ_JBWJAR010000004.1, read on the forward strand.
AAGCCCTGCTGATCACACCCGTATTCGTCGCAAAAATTGAAAAGTCAATTATTATGACAAGACATGTGCACTATGGATGGGAAAGGGTAAGTACCGGGGTAAGGAAAGCAATTCAAAGACCCGGGCGGGGCCTGAAATCCAGTTGCGAAAGGGTACGAGTCAGAAACATGGCTGAGCCATTGTTCCACCGGGGGCCCGGCCGGATCTTCCGCCGGCTGGGGCCCCGCGCCCAGGTGGCGTTGTGCCAGCTCCCCCTGACCCTCGTAGTGCTGGTCCTTGCGGGGATCACCCCGTTCGCGTGGCCCTCCCTCCTGCACAGTCCGTTATACGGCGCAGGCCTGGCCCTCCACGGCATCCTGTTCCTTGCCTGCTTCCTGTTGCCCTGGGAGCGGTTGCCGCACAGGCCGTACCTGCTGATCCCGGTGCTGGACTTTGTGGCGATCGCCTTCCTGCGCAATGGCGCGGCACCCCTCCTGCCGGGCCTGGCCGTCCTGGTGGTCTTTCCGGTCATCTGGCTCTCCGCGTCCGGAATGCTGGCACGGAGCAGCCTGGTGCTCAGCTTCCTGGGACCGTTCTTCATCATGGCCCCCTCAGCCGTAGGCCACCTGCCCTCCGTCAACGCATCGGATCTCACCACGGTGGTCCTCTTCCCCGTGATGATGCTTGCTGTTTCGCTGGCCATCCGCTTCGCGAGCGTCAACCTGCGGCTGCAGCAGCGTGAACTGGCGGAGAAGGACCGCGAACTCCGGGACCTGCTGGCGGCAAGCCGGGAACGGGAAAAGCTGCTCGAAACCGTCCTGGACGCCACCGACGTCGGTATTGCCGCCGTCGACCGTTCCGGCCACTTCCTGGTGTCCAACAGCCGCCAGCGCAACTTCCGCCGCGCCACAGGCGCTGACGAGGCCGTCCCCGGCCAGGGGCACCAGCTCATCTTCGGCCAGGACCGTCGCACCCTGCTTCCACAGGACCGCAGGCCCATCAACCGGGCCATGGCCGGGGAATCCTTCGCCGACTACCTGGTCTGGGCCGGTGAAGGGCCGGAGCAGCACGCCGTCTCCACGGCAGCACGTCCCCTTGTCAGCGAGGATGGCCGGCTCACCGGGGCGGTGGTGGTCTACACCGACGTGACCGGCTGGGTGGAGTCCGTGGCCGCGAACCAGGAACTGATCTCCAACGTCTCGCACGAGTTCAAGAACCCGCTGAACTCGATCATTGGCAACGTGGACCTGGTCCTGGATGAGGCGGACCTGCTGCCGCCGCCCCTGGCACAGCGGCTCCTGGTGGTCCAGCGGAACGCGGAGCGGCTGATGGATCTGGTGGCCGACCTGACGGCCTCCGCCACCACCACTTTGAATGTCCACCCCAAACGGACCGACCTGGCCAGCCTGGTGGAGACCAGCCTGAGTTCGGCTCTCGCCTCGGCACAGCGGTCCCACGTGGAGATCGCCGCCGATGTCCCCTCGCCCCTCTGGGCCTACGCCGACCCGCTCAGGATCGGGCAGGTCCTGGACAACCTGGTGTCCAACGCCATCAAGTACTCCCCCGGCGGCGGCAGGATCAGCATCAGCGCCACCGCGGACAGGCAGTGGGTGCGGCTGAGCGTCACGGACACCGGGATGGGCATGTCGCACGAAGATGCGGCAAAGGTTTTCAACCGCTTCTTCCGGACGGAAGCCGCCCAACAGGCGGCCATCCCCGGGGCGGGGCTGGGCCTCTCCATCACGCGGATGATCGTGGAGCGGCACGGCGGCAGCATCATGTGCGAGAGCGGCAAGGGCCAGGGCAGCACTTTTACGGTGACGCTCCCCGCGGAGGGCCCGCCTCCGGCGTTCTAGGAGATCAGGGTGCGGCCGGAGTCAGTGCTCGCGGACGGCCCTGGTTTGTTCGGCGCGGGTCAGCAGCTCGCTGTCGGAAGGGTATGCCACTTCCTCCAGCACCAGGGGATGCGGGGCTGCAAGGACAGACTTGGCATCCCGCTTCTGCAGCAGCAGCCGTTCGTACAGCCAGCCGGGTTCCTCCACGCCCTCCCCCACATACAGGGCGGATCCGATCAGCGCGCGCACCATGTTGTGGCAGAACGCGTCGGCCTGGACGGTTGCCACGATGACGCCGTCCTCGCCGCGCCGGAACTCAAAGCGCTGCAGCTCCCGGATGGTGGTGGCCCCTTCGCGCGGCTTGCAGAAGGACAGGAAGTTCTGCAGGCCCAGCAGCCGGGAGGCGCCGTCGTTGAGCAGGTCCACGTCCAGCGGGTTCTTGTGCCACAGGGTGAAGTACCGCTCCAGCGGATCCCAGAGGGCGGGCCCGTCCGCGATCCGGTAGCTGTACCGCCGCCACAGCGCCGAGAAGCGGGCGTCAAAGCCGGCGGGTGCCGGCGAGATGTCGTGGACTTCCACCGCCCCGTGCAGGTCGCCGAGGGCGCGGTTCAGGGCGCCGCGGAGGCGGCGCAACATGGCGACGGCGGGATCGAGTTCGTGCCCGCGCGGCAGCCCCAGCCACTCGGCTTCGGTGAGGTCCAGGTGGACCACCTGGCCGCGGGCGTGCACGCCGGCGTCGGTGCGCCCCGCGACGGTGACCCGTACCTGGCGCCGGACCAGGAGCTCGATCGCTTCCTCCAGGACGCCCTGGACGGTCCGCAGCCCCGGCTGCAGCGCCCACCCGCTGAACGGGCCGCCGTCGTACGAAAGATCAAGCCGGATACGCAAAAACCCGCCGCCCCCTGGAACGGGGGCCGCGGGTTTTTGGTGGTTCACAGACCTAAGTCTATGCGAAGAGAATCAGCGAATTACTTCGCGTCCTTCTCCTCGGCAGCCGGAGCTTCAGCAGCCTCGGCGGCCGGAGCCTCTTCGGTTGCAGCTTCTTCAGCGGCGGGTGCCTCTTCGGTTGCAGCAGCTTCCTCAGCGGCCGGAGCCTCTTCAGCGGGAGCTTCCTCGGCAGCCGGAGCAGCCTTGGCCGCAGCCTGGGTAGCCTCGGCTACGACGGCCTGCTTGGCGGAAACCGGCTCGAGGACCAGTTCGATGACAGCCATGGGAGCGTTGTCGCCCTTGCGGTTGCCGATCTTGGTGATGCGGGTGTAGCCGCCGTCGCGGTTCTCCACAGCCTGCGCAATGTCGGTGAACAGCTCGTGGACGACGCCCTTGTTGCTGATCAGGCCGAGGACGCGGCGGCGGGAAGCCAGGTCGCCACGCTTGGCGAAGGTCACCAGGCGCTCTGCGTACGGCTTCAGGCGCTTGGCCTTGGTGACCGTGGTGGTGATCCGCTTGTGCTCGAACAGGGATGAGGCCAGGTTCGCGAGCATCAGACGCTCGTGAGCCGGGCCGCCGCCGAGGCGCGGACCCTTAGTGGGGGTAGGCATAATTGTTTCTCCTCATGTGGAAGCCGTGGGCGGCACACCATGGTGCTGCCCGCCGGCCAAGGTCTGGTTTAGAGTTCGTCGTCGCCGAAGGCGGCGTCGTCCTCTTCGATTGCTGCGGCGCGTGCTGCGAGGTCAAAACCGGGAGGCGAGTCTTTGAGGGACAGGCCCAGTTCAACCAGCTTTGCCTTGACCTCGTCAATGGACTTGGCACCGAAGTTGCGGATGTCCATCAGGTCAGCCTCGGAGCGGGCAACGAGTTCACCCACGGTGTGGATGCCCTCACGCTTGAGGCAGTTGTAGGAACGGACGGTGAGGTCCAGATCCTCGATCGGAAGTGCCATGTCGGCTGCCAGGGCAGCGTCGGTGGGCGACGGGCCGATCTCGATACCTTCAGCTGCGGTGTTCAGCTCACGGGCCAGACCGAACAGTTCCACCAGGGTGGTGCCTGCGGAAGCAACGGCGTCGCGCGGGGCGATGGCCTGCTTGGTCTCGACGTCGACAATCAGCTTGTCGAAGTCGGTGCGCTGCTCAACACGGGTTGCTTCCACGCGGAAAGTAACCTTCAGCACCGGCGAGTAGATGGAGTCAACCGGGATACGGCCGATCTCTGCATCGCCGGACTTGTTCTGAGCTGCCGAAACGTAGCCGCGGCCGCGCTCGATGGTCAGTTCGAGTTCGAACTTGCCCTTCGAGTTCAGCGTGGCAATGTGCAGATCCGGGTTGTGGAATTCGACGCCGGCCGGCGGAGCGATGTCCGCGGCGGTGACGACTCCGGGGCCCTGCTTGCGCAGGTAAGCCACGACGGGCTCGTCGTGCTCGGAGGAAACCGACAGGCTCTTGATGTTAAGGATGATCTCGGTGACATCTTCCTTGACACCCGGAACCGTGGTGAACTCGTGCAGCACACCATCGATCCGGATGCTGGTTACGGCAGCACCGGGGATGGAGGAGAGCAGGGTACGGCGGAGGGAGTTTCCGAGGGTGTAGCCGAAGCCCGGTTCCAGCGGTTCAATGATGAAACGCGAACGGTTTTCGGAGACTACCTCTTCGGAGAGGGTGGGGCGCTGTGCAATGAGCACTTAGGTTTCCTTTCGGCGAGCATCCGCTATATGACGCAACACAGGTGGTGGAAATTCGGTCTGAAGACTTAACGCGCTGGGCTTGCCCGGACCATCGCTGGTCCGGGCAAGCTCCTGCTGCGGAAAAGAATTAGACGCGGCGGCGCTTCGGCGGGCGGCAGCCGTTGTGCGCTGCGGGGGTGACGTCCTGGATGGAGCCAACCTCGAGGCCTGCAGCCTGCAGCGAACGGATGGCGGTTTCGCGTCCGGAACCCGGTCCCTTGACGAAAACGTCTACCTTGCGCATGCCGTGCTCCTGCGCACGCTTGGCAGCGGCTTCGGCAGCCATCTGCGCAGCGAACGGGGTGGACTTGCGCGAGCCCTTGAAGCCAACCTCACCGGAGGAAGCCCAGGAAATAACAGCGCCGGTCGGATCCGTGATGGAAACGATGGTGTTGTTAAAGGTGCTCTTGATGTGCGCCTGGCCAAGCGCGATATTCTTCTTGTCCTTCTTACGCGGCTTGCGAACCGCGCCACGAGTCTTCGGGGGCATTTTTTCTCCTACAGAAAGTTATTGGGGAAAGTCCGTAAATCCCGAGCGGGGATATTAACGGGCCTTCTTCTTGCCGGCGACGGTACGCTTCGGGCCCTTGCGGGTACGTGCGTTGGTCTTCGTACGCTGACCGCGTACGGGCAGGCCCTTGCGGTGGCGCAGGCCTTCGTAGCTGCCGATTTCAACCTTGCGGCGGATATCTGCTGCTACTTCGCGGCGAAGGTCACCCTCAACCTTGTAGTTGCCTTCAATGTAGTCACGCAGCTCAACCAGCTGGGCGTCAGTCAGGTCCTTGACGCGGACGTCAGCGCTGATGCCAGTGGCGGCCAGGGTTTCGTGTGCACGGGTCTTGCCCACGCCGTAGATGTAAGTAAGCGCAATTTCCAGCCGCTTTTCGCGGGGAATGTCTACGCCAGCGAGACGAGCCATAGTGGCAGTACTCCTTGATAAACCGGAGGTCGTAGGCAGTACACCCGCACGTTCCGTGCGGCCCCAGCCTCCGACCGGGGGTTAGCTGTCCGGACTCTTTCGAGCTCAATGTTCCAGATCAGCTTGTGCTGCCTTTATTTACTTGCGTGGGTTAGCAACCCAGGATTTCCTTCAGGGAAGGAAATTAGCCCTGGCGCTGCTTGTGGCGCGGGTTCTCGCAGATCACCATGACCCGGCCATTACGGCGGATCACTTTGCACTTTTCGCAGATCTGCTTGACGCTCGGCTTGACCTTCATGGCGTTCCTTTGCGTGTAGCAGTTTGGTCAACTGGAGCAGCAGTCAGCTTGCACTGCCGCCGCCCAGCAATTTACTTGTAGCGGTAGACGATACGACCACGGGTGAGGTCGTACGGGCTCAGCTCCACCACTACACGGTCCTCAGGGAGGATTCGGATGTAGTGCTGACGCATCTTTCCAGAGATGTGTGCCAGAACGATGTGCTTGTTGGTGAGCTCAACGCGAAACATCGCGTTAGGCAGCGCCTCGGTCACAACGCCTTCGATCTCAATGACCCCGTCCTTCTTGGCCATACCCTCCGCTAACTGTTGTTGCCGCAGCCCCGCCGGATAGCACCGGGCATGACCACGAACGTTTTTGTTGGATCGATTGCCGTCTCCAGGCCCAAAAGGGCGTGGCAGTCCAGACAACCAACAAGCAACACTACCCTGTTGGCCGGTAAAAGTTAAATCGGCCATAGTAGCCTACGCAGTGCGGTACGCACCATATTCGCCGGCCGGAGTGCTCACCGCACCAGCTGCGGCCACACCGTCCAGGATGGCCAAACGGACGACGTCGGCTGCCGCGCTTTGGAGCGTGATGAGACTGACCTGCCGGGCAGCGTCGTCGGAGCGGTCAAGTGCCACCGCACCGGTTGCGAGGCAGAAGACTGTGTCCCCGTCGGCCAGGGTATGGCTAGGGTTCAGCGCCCGCGCAATACCGGCATGGGAAGCAGAGGCAGTCCTTTTACATTCGGCCACATCAAGAACGGCATTCGTAGCCACCACGACAAGAGTGGTGTTAAGTGGCGGCGGATCAGTGGTCTTCACGGAGAAGTGCACTGCTGGTTCGAACGGAAGACCAAGGGCATTCACGACTGCGATGGCCCCGACCACAACACCGCTGTCCAGCGTGATGGATGCTGTGCCTATTCCGCCCTTATATTGCCCCCGGCCGATCAATGCCCCGGTGCCGGCACCTACGTTGCCCCGACCGACGTCGTGCCCTTCCTTTTGTGCTGCCGCGGCGGCCGTTGCCGCGTAGCCCATGTCCGGCGTCGGCCGTGCGGAGAAGTTCCCGCCCCTGCCGAGGTCGAAGATGGCGGCGGCGGGGACGATGGGCACCACTCCCCCGGGAACGGCAAAGCCGCGGCCGTCTTCCTCGCACCAGCGCTGGGCGCCCGCAGCTGACGCCAGCCCGTAGGCGCTGCCGCCCGTGAGGACAAGGGCGTCCACAGTTCCGACCAGGGTCGTGGGATCAAGGGCGTCTGTTTCGTGCGTGGCCGGTCCACCGCCCTGGACATCCACCGAACCCACAGTGCCCGGCGGCGGCAGGACAACCGTCACGCCCGTCAGCCAGCCGTCGGTGTCCTTCTGGACCTGGCCCACGCGTATGCCCGGGACATCGGTAATGGTTCCCATGCCCCTATTGTCCCCTCCGCTGGCGCGCCCCTGCCGCAGCGGCGAACTTTGTGCGAGACTGCAATCAACACAGCGTTAACGGGCGACGAAGCCTTGGATAACAGTCCCCTGACAAGGGCATATGCGGGTTTCAGCCCCCTGACGGTCTGGTGTAGTAGTCCCTAGATCAAGCCAGGGCCGGCCACGAGCAGGCTCCCAACACGGGAGAGACACGCATGACCCGTCAACTCGCCCAGCACCCCGCCACCAAACCCAAGAGGCCTCCGGGGCGTACGGCAAAAGTTCCACGACGGCGGTGGACCGCAAGGACCCGCCGCGACTTCTTTGTTTTCCTTGCCATGGCGCTGCCCAACCTGGTGCTGATCGCCGTCTTCACCTACCGCCCGCTGTTCAGCAACATGTACTACTCCACGCTGGACTGGACCCTCGGTTCGCCCACCGCCACTGTGGTGGGCTTCACCAACTACGTCACCTTCTTCACCAGCAACGATGCCCCGAAAGTCCTGGGCACCACCGCAGTGTTCACGCTGGTGACGGTGGGCGGTTCGATGATCCTGGGCCTGCTGGTGGCGCTGGCCTTGAATGCAAAGGTCCGGGGCACCACGTTCGCCCGCTCCGCCGTCTTTGCCCCCTATGTCCTCTCCGGCGTCGGCGTGGGCCTGGTGTGGTTGTTCATTTTCGATCCGGGCTACGGCGTCCTGGCCTGGCTGCTCCGGGGCATCGGGCAGCAGAGCCCGCAGTGGATCAACGATCCCCAGCTGTCGCTGGTCATGGTGATCCTGGTTTACGTGTGGAAGAACCTGGGCTACTGCGCGGTGGTGTACCTTGCGGGGCTCCAGTCGCTTCCGCAGGAGGTCATGGAGGCGGCGTCCCTCGACGGTGCCAACGGGTTCCGGCGCTTCGTCAGCATCTCGCTGCCGCTGCTGTCCCCCACTACATTCTTCCTTCTGATCACCACCATGCTCAGCTCGCTGCAGGCCTTCGACCTCATCCGGATCATGACACCCCTGGGCACCGGCACCAGCACCCTGATCTACGAGGCCTACCTCCAGGCCTTCGGGGCCTACAACAGGGCCGGCTACTCAGCGGCCATTTCGGTGGTCCTGTTTGCCATCCTCCTGGTGATCACCGTGCTCCAGCTGCGGTTCGTGGAACGAAAGGTTCATTACTCGTGACATCCCTATCACCGGTGAGCCCGGACCCCGCCGCCCCGGCCATCGCCGCGCCGGATCCAGGCCTCCGCCGCGACCGGCCGTTCTCCCGCCGGAACCTTGTCCAGACCGTGGTGGGCGGCTACCTGCCGCTGCTGATCGCCACGCTGGTGGTGTTCCTTCCCCTGCTGTGGATGGTACTCAGCTCCTTCAAGCAGTCGGGCGAAATCGTCACCACCGACCTCAAGATCCTTCCGGAAAGCCTGAACCTGGAAAACTACCGGACCGCCATGACCACGGTCCCCTTCGGGCAGTTCTTCCTGAACAGCACCATCGTCACCCTGTCAGGGGCCACCATCAAGGTGCTCCTGGCCATCCTGACGGCCTACGCCCTGGTCTTTGTCCGCTTCCCGTTCCGGAACTTCATTTTCCTGCTGATCCTGGTGGCCCTCATGGTGCCGCCGCAGGTATCCATCCTGCCCAACTTCATCCTGATTGCGGGGATCGGCGGGAAGAACACCCTGTGGGGCATCATCCTGCCCGGTCTTGGCACCGCCTTCGGCACGTTCCTGCTGCGGCAGCACTTCCGTACCCTGCCCGCCTCCATTCTCGAATCTGCCGAGATGGACGGTGCCGGCCACTGGCGCCGGCTGTGGCAGATCGTGGTCCCCGTCTCCGTGCCTTCCATCGCCACGGTGGCCCTCGTGACCATCGTGACCGAGTGGAACGACTACATCTGGCCCCTGATCATTACGGACCGGCCGGAAACCATGACCTTGCCGGTGGGTCTCACCCTCCTGCAGAACAACGAAAGCAACGCCGCCGGCTGGGGTGTCCTCATGGCCGGGGCAGTCCTGGTCATCGTTCCCATCCTGATCATCTTCGCGGCCCTGCAGCGCTACATCGTGGCGGGCCTCACCCAAGGCAGTGTGACCGGCTAAGCCGCCGGCCGCCGTCGTACTACCCAACCTCCCAGTACTCCCACCCTTCCGCAGGCAACAACCGAAAGGAAATGTCATGACACTTCATCTGGACCGGAGGCACTTCCTGGGCCTGGCAGGGCTCACCGCTTCTGCCGCTGCCCTGGCCGCATGCGGCGGACCTTCCACCAGCGGCGGCGGACAGGCCACGTCCCAGGCGGCCGATATCGACTTCAGCGGCGTGAAGCCGGCGGCCAAGATCGATTTCTGGTCCAGCCACCCCGGACAGTCGCAGGATGTGGAAAAGAGCCTGATCGAGAAATTCCAGGCCAAGAACCCGGGCATCGCCGTCAACCTGGTGACCGCCGGGGCCAACTACGAGGAGATCGCCCAGAAGTTCCAGACCGCGCAGGCGGCCAAGTCCGGCCTCCCGGGTGTTGTCGTCCTGTCGGACGTGTGGTGGTTCCGGTACTACACCAACGGCAGCATCATTCCGGTGGACAGCCTGACCAAGCAGCTGAACATGAAGATGGACGACTTCCAGCAGTCACTGGTCAATGACTACAAGTACGACGGCAAGCAGTGGGCGCTGCCCTACGGCCGGTCAACGCCGCTGTTCTACTACAACAAAGACCACTTCGCGGCAGCCGGGATCCCCGACCGTGCTCCCAAGACCTGGCAGGAATTCGGCGAGTGGGCACCCAAGCTGAAGGCAAGCTCCGGTGCCCAGTACGCCTACATCTACCCCGCACTGGCCGGCTATGCGGGCTGGACACTGCAGAACATGCTGTGGGGCTGGGGCGGTGGCTGGTCCAAGGAATGGGACATCACCTGCGACTCCGCCGAATCCGTCGCGGCGCTGCAGTGGGCCCAGGACTCGATCTACAAGGACAAGTGGGCGGGTGTCTCGTCCAAGGAAGCGGCCGACGATTTCTCCGCAGGCCTGACCTCGGCCACCATCGCCTCCACGGGATCGCTGCTGGGCATCCTGAAGTCGGCCAAGTTCAACGTTGGTGTTGGTTTCCTGCCCGGCGGCCCCAAAGCGACGTCCAACGTCTGCCCCACGGGCGGCGCAGGCCTGGGCATCCCCAGCGGCATTTCCAAGGAGGAACAGCTGGCCGCCGGAATGTTCCTGGACTTCGTCACCCAGCCGGAGAGCACCGCGGAGTTCTCTGCCGCCACCGGCTACATGCCCACCCGCAAGTCGGCCGATATGAAGGCGGTCCTGGCCAAGACGCCGCAGATCCAGACCGCAGTGGACCAGCTCGCGGTGACCAAGGTCCAGGACAACGCCCGCGTGTTCCTGCCGGGTGCTGACCAGGAGATGGCGAAGGCCGCCGCGAAGATCCTCACCCAGCAGGGCGACGTCAAGTCCACCATGACGGACCTGAAGGCCACGCTGCAGGGTATCTACGAGCGGGACGTGAAGCCGAAGCTGAAGTCCTAACCACTGTCGACGCGCAAAAGCCCTGGCGGGACCCGGATCCGGGTCGCGCCAGGGCTTTTGTGCGTCACGCAGGAAAATGCGCGTCGAAGAGGGGGAAGTGCGTCCCTTAGGGGATCGGCACCGGGGTGACGCCAAGGGGAACCAGGTGCTCCGCACCGCCGTCGGGCGCCGAAAGCACCCAAATGCCCTTCTCGTGCACTGCCACGGAGTGCTCCCACTGGCAGGAGCGCTTGCCGTCGGTGGTCACCACGGTCCAGTCATCCTCCAGGACTGCGGTCTCGATGCCGCCCCGGACCAGCATGGGTTCGATGGCGAGGCACAGGCCCGGCTTGATCTTGGGGCCGCGGTGGTTGGTGCGGTAGTTCAGGACGTCCGGGGCCATGTGCATCTCGGAGCCAATGCCGTGGCCCACGTAGTCCTCCAGGATGCCCAGCGGCTTGCCGGGGACGGAGGAGACGTAGTCGTCAATGGCGGCGCCAATGTCCCCCACATGCGAGCCGCCGGCCAGGGCAGCGATCCCCCGCCACATGGCAGCCTGCGTAACGACCGAGAGGCGCTGGTCCTCGGGGTCCGCTGTTCCCACGATCACCGTGCGCGCGGAATCCGAGTGCCAGCCGTTGACGATCGCGCCGCCATCGATGGAGATGATGTCGCCGTCCTGCAGGACGCGGCTTCCCGGAATGCCGTGCACCACCTCTTCATTGACGGACGTGCAGATGGTCGCCGGGAAGCCGTGGTAGCCCAGGAAGTTGGACTTGGCGCCTGCCTCGTTGAGCACGGCGGCGAAGACATCGTCCAGGTGCTTGGTGGTGACCCCCGGCACCGCGGCGGCAACGGCGGCATCCAGTGCACGGCTAAGGACCAGGCCGGCCTCGTGCATGGTGCGCATCTGGGCGTTGTTCTTGTATTCGATGCGGGGCTGGCCGAAGGCCATGATGATTCCTTTCAAATGGCTGAGGCTCCTCCCGGATGCCGGGAGGAGCCTCGATAAAACCGGGCGCCTTGGGTCAGGCGGCCTGTGCGGCCTTGATGGCCTGCATCACGCGGTTGGTAACTTCGTCGATCGGACCGATCCCGTCAACCTTGGTGAGGATGCCGCGGTCGGCGTACTTCGCCACCACAGCTTCGGTCTGCTCGTGGTAGAGGTCCAGACGGTGGCGGATGACGGCTTCGTTGTCGTCGCTCCGGCCTGTTTCCTTGGCCCGGCCCAGTAGGCGGTGTACCAGCTCCTCGTCGTCGGCAGTCAGCTGCAGGACCACGTCGAGCTTCTCGTCGCCGTCGGCGAGGATCTCGTCCAGGTAGTCCACCTGCGCGGTGGTGCGCGGGTAGCCGTCCAGCAGGAAGCCGTTCTCGACATCGGACTCGTTCAGGCGGTCACGGACCATCTTGTTGGTCACGCTGTCCGGGACGAAGTCACCGTTGTCCATGTACTTCTTGGCCTCGACGCCGAGCGGAGTTTCGCCCTTCACGTTGGCACGGAAGATGTCACCGGTGGAGATGGCCACAACGCCGAGGCGTTCTGAAATCCGCTCCGCCTGCGTTCCTTTTCCGGAACCGGGAGGTCCAATAATCAGCATTCTCGTCATCGCAAAAGCCCTTCGTAGTGACGTTGTTGTAGCTGCGCATCAATCTGCTTTACGGTCTCCAACCCAACGCCCACCATGATCAGGATCGAGGTGCCACCGAACGGGAAGTTCTGGTTTGCGTTGATCAGCACGAGTGCCACCAGCGGGATCAGTGCCACGAAGCCCAGGTAGAGGGCGCCAGGCAGGGTGATCCGTGAGAGCACGTACTGCAGGTAATCAGCGGTCGGCCGGCCGGCGCGGATACCTGGGATGAAGCCGCCGTACTTCTTCATGTTGTCTGAGACTTCTTCAGGGTTGAAGGTAATCGCGACGTAGAAGTAGGTGAAGAACACGATCAGGACGAAATAAACCGCCATGTAGATCGGGTGGTCACCGCGGGTCAGGTTGTTGTTGATCCACTCAACCCACGGTTGCATTGGCTCGCCGTTCCGGGGCTGGTTGAACTGCGCGATCAGCCCGGGAATGTAGAGCATGGAGGAAGCGAAGATCACCGGAATGACACCGGCCATGTTCACCTTGATGGGAATGTAGGTACTGGTGCCGCCCACGGTGCGGCGGCCGATCATCCGCTTGGCGTACTGCACCGGGATGCGGCGCTGTGACTGCTCGACGAAGACCACCAGGGCCACGGTGAGGAGACCCACCACCAGGACGAGGAAGAAGGTTCCCGGCCCCTGCGAGGTCCAGATGGCACCGAGGGAGGTGGGGAACTGGGCGGCGATGGACGTGAAAATGAGCAGCGACATGCCGTTGCCCACGCCCTTTTCCGTGACGAGCTCGCCCATCCACATGATCAGGCCGGTGCCGGCCGTGAGCGTGATGATGATCAGGATGGTGGTGATGATGCTGCTGTCAGGAATCACCGGCAACTGGCACCCGGGAAGCAGCTGCCCTGAGCGGGCCAGGGACACCAGGGTGGTGGCGTTGAGCAGGCCCAGCGCGATGGTGAGGTAACGGGTGTACTGGGTCAGCTTCGACTGCCCCGACGCGCCCTCTTCGTAAAGCTGCTGGAACCGGGGAATGACCACCCGAAGCAGCTGGACGATGATGCTGGCCGTGATGTAGGGCATGATGCCCAGGGCGAAGATGGACACCTGGAGCAACGCGCCGCCGCTGAAGAGGTTGACGAGCTGGTACAGCCCGCCGGCGGTCTGACCGTTATGCAAGCATTGCTGGACATTCTGGTAGTTCACACCGGGCGAGGGAATGAAAGCACCCAAGCGGAAGATGGTGATGATTCCCAGCGTGAACAACAACTTGCGTCGCAGATCAGGCGTGCGAAAGGCCCGGCCAAATGCGCTAAGCAAGCGTCCTCCTGTGGTGTCAATAAGGGGTGGGTGACGGAATTTGATAAATCCCGACATCCGAGTCTAACGGGTCTATGCGCCGAGCGAACAATCCGGGCCAGCCGTCATGCGCCGGATGGCGGGAATCGTTCGCCCGGCGGATACGAAAAACTCCCGGTATCCGGGGCCGAAGCCCGCGGATACCGGGAGTTTTACAGCTGGCGCCGTCCCTTACAGGGCGGTGGTGCTTCCGCCTGCTGCAGCAATCTTTTCAGCGGCGCTGGCCGAGAATGCGTGGGCGGTGACGTCAACCTTGACGGTGATGTCGCCGGTGCCCAGCACCTTGACGGGCTGGTTCTTGCGAACGGCACCCTTTTCGACCAGGTTCTCCACGGTGACTGCGCCACCTTCCGGGAACAGCTCGTTGAGCTTGTCCAGGTTTACAACCTGGAACTCAACCCGGAACGGGTTCTTGAAGCCACGCAGCTTCGGAAGGCGCATGTGCAGCGGCAGCTGGCCGCCGGCAAAGCCAGCCTTCACCTGGTAGCGGGCAGCCGTACCCTTGGTACCACGGCCGGCGGTCTTACCCTTGGATGCCTCACCACGACCAACACGGGTCTTGGCGGTCTTGGCACCCGGTGCGGGACGCAGGTGGTGAACCTTCAGGGCGTTCTGCTTCTCAGCAGCCTGCGCCTTATCAGCAGTGTTCTCTGCCATTTACTTCGCCTCCTCTACCTTTACCAGGTGCGGAACCGTGTTGAGCATTCCAACGGTCACGGCGTCGGCGGTGCGGACAACGGTGTGTCCAATCCGCTTCAGGCCGAGGGACCGCAGGGTGTCGCGCTGGTTCTGCTTGCCGCCAATGGCGGACTTGATCTGAGTGATTTCCAACTGAGCGTCGGAGGGGACCAGGTTCTTAGCCAAGACTAAACACCTGCCTTCGGAGCCAGGAGGGCCTTCACCAGCGCTGCCGGAGCGATCTCGTCCAGCGGCAGGCCGCGGCGTGCTGCCACTGCTGCCGGCTCTTCGAGGCGCTTCAGGGCATCAACGGTCGCGTGAACGATGTTGATGGCGTTGGAGGAACCGAGCGACTTGGAGAGGATGTCGTGGATGCCCACGCACTCCAGTACTGCACGGACCGGACCACCGGCGATAACACCGGTACCGGCGGAAGCCGGACGCAGCATTACGACGCCGGCAGCGGCTTCACCCTGAACGCGGTGCGGGATGGTGTTGCCAACGCGGGGAACGCGGAAGAAGGACTTCTTAGCCTCTTCAACGCCCTTGGCGATAGCAGCGGGAACTTCCTTGGCCTTGCCATAGCCCACGCCGACCATGCCGTTACCGTCACCAACGACGACCAGAGCGGTGAAGCTGAAGCGACGACCACCCTTGACCACCTTGGAAACGCGGTTGATGGTGACAACGCGCTCTACGAACTGGTTCTTTTCGGCTTCACGGCCACCGTCGCGGCCGCCACGGCCACCGCGGTCGCCGCGGCCCTGGCCACGGTCGCCACGCTCGCCGCGACGGGCGCCACCACGGCGGTCGTCGGCAGCGGGGGCAGTGGTCTCAGCAGCTGCCGCTTCGGGCGCCTTCTGATCTGCAGACACAGTGTCCTTTTCCTTGTTTGCTTCGGTCACAGTGACAGCCCACCTTCGCGTGCACCGTCAGCGACGGCGGCAATCCGGCCGTGGTACTTGTTACCACCACGGTCGAAGACAACAGCCTCGACGCCGGCAGCCTTGGCACGTTCGGCAACGAGCTCGCCGACGCGCTTGGCCTTGGCAGTCTTGTCACCGTCGAATGCACGAAGGTCGGCTTCCAGAGTGGACGCGCTTGCTACGGTCTGGCCAATGGTGTCATCGACAACCTGGACAAATACGTGGCGTGCGGAGCGGTTGACCACCAGGCGGGGGCGGACAGCCGTACCGGAAATGCGCTTGCGGATACGAAGCTGGCGGCGGCTGCGACCAGCAGCCTTGCTCTTGTTCGTACGCTTCTTGTTAATGGAGATGGCCATGGTTACTTACCAGCCTTTCCGACCTTGCGGCGGATGACTTCGCCGGCGTAACGGATGCCCTTGCCCTTGTACGGGTCAGGCTTCCGCAGCTTGCGAATGTTGGCAGCAACCTCGCCGACCTGCTGCTTGTTGATACCTGAGACAGAGAGCTTGGTCGGTCCCTCTACTGCAAAGGTGATGCCGGCCGGAGCCGAAACGTTGACCGGGTGGCTGTAGCCAAGAGCGAACTCAAGGTCAGATCCCTTGGCCTGAACGCGGTAACCGGTACCGACGATTTCAAGCTTCTTCTCGTAGCCTGCGGTGACGCCCTGGATCATGTTGGCGATCAGGGTGCGGGTCAGGCCGTGGAGCGAACGGGAGGCGCGCTCGTCGTTCGGGCGGCTGACGGTCAGGGTGTTTTCGTCCAGGGCAACCTCGATGGGGCTGGCCACAGTGTGGGTCAGCTCCCCCTTGGAACCCTTGACGCTGACGACAGAGCCGTCAACCTTGACCTCAACGCCGGCAGGAACGGTGATGGGGAGACGTCCAATACGTGACATTATTCTCTTCCTTTCCCGTTACCAGACGTACGCGAGGACTTCGCCGCCCACGCCCTTCTTGCCGGCCTGCTTGTCAGTCAGGAGGCCGGAAGAGGTGGACAGGATAGCGATACCCAGGCCACCGAGCACGTGCGGGAGGTTGGTGGACTTCGCGTAAACGCGGAGGCCCGGCTTGGAGATGCGGCGTACACCGGCGATGGAACGCTCGCGGTTCGGACCGAACTTGAGGTCCAGGGTCAGCTTCTTGCCGACCTCGGCGTCCTCTTCCTTCCAGCCGGCGATGAAACCTTCGGCCTTGAGGATGTCGGCAACGCGTGCCTTGAGCTTGCTGTAAGGCATAGACACGGAGTCGTGGTATGCCGAGTTTGCATTACGCAGGCGCGTAAGCATATCTGCGACAGGATCTGTCATTGTCATGTGGGCTCATGCCCTTCCTCGTAACGGTTTCCGCCGTTCCGTCCTTGACGGAGCGGAGCGGCCGGACCTTTTACGTAGTTAATTAAGCTTCGGTTTTGAACGGGAAACCAAGCGCCTTGAGCAGCGCGCGGCCTTCGTCATCGGTCTTGGCAGTGGTGACAACCGTGATGTCCATACCGCGGACGCGGTCGATCTTGTCCTGGTCGATTTCGTGGAACATAACCTGCTCGGTCAGACCGAAGGTGTAGTTGCCGTTGCCATCGAACTGCTTGCCGCTGAGGCCGCGGAAGTCGCGGATACGGGGCAGTGCCAGGGTGACCAGGCGGTCCACGAATTCCCACATGCGGTCGCCACGCAGGGTTGCGTGTGCACCGATGGGCATGCCTTCGCGCAGCTTGAACTGTGCGATCGACTTGCGGGCCTTGGTAACCTGCGGCTTCTGGCCGGTGATCTGGGTGAGGTCGCGGACAGCGCCGTCGATCAGCTTGGAGTCCTTGGCGGCATCTCCAACACCCATGTTCACAACAACCTTCACCAGACGGGGTACCTGGTTCACGTTCTCGTACTTGAATTCATCCTGGAGCGTTGCCTTGATGGATTCGGCGTACTTGGTCTTCAGACGAGGAACGATCTTCGTTGCCGGAGTCTCGAGAGTCTCAGTCATTAGATGTCCTTCCCGGAGCTCTTGGACACGCGGATACGGACAGTCTTCTGGACGCCGTTCTTCTCCACGGTGTCGAGGCGGAAGCCCACGCGGGTCGGCTTCTTGGTCGACGGGTCAACCAGGGCCACGTTGGAGATGTGGATCGGGGCTTCTACAACCTCGATGCCGCCGGTCTTGGTGCCGCGCTGCGACTGTCCAACCCGGGTGTGCTTGGTGACGCGGTTGATACCCTCGACCAGCACGCGGTTGGTGTCGGTGAATACGCGCAGAACCTTGCCCTGCTTGCCGCGGTCGCCGCCGCGCTCAGCCTTGGCGCCAGTGATGACCTGAACCAGGTCACCCTTCTTGATCTTTGCAGCCATGGGCTAGAGCACCTCCGGAGCCAGAGAAACGATCTTCATGAACTTCTTGTCACGCAGTTCACGACCAACCGGTCCGAAGATACGGGTACCGCGGGGGTCACCGTCGTTCTTCAGGATCACAGCTGCGTTCTCGTCAAACTTGATGTAGGAACCATCCGCACGGCGGCGTTCCTTCTTGGTACGGACGATGACGGCCTTGACCACATCGCCCTTCTTTACGTTGCCGCCCGGGATTGCATCCTTGACGGTGGCGACAATGACGTCACCGATGCCTGCGTAGCGACGGCCGGATCCACCGAGAACGCGAATGGTAAGGATTTCCTTAGCACCCGTGTTGTCGGCGACCTTGAGTCGCGACTCCTGCTGAATCACTATTTACTCCTTGCGTCGCGCCGGTTCTCAGGCCGTGATGTTGCTACGGAATGAGCCTTGCGGAACGGTTGATCGGGGTGTCTCTTGACCTGCCTGGATTTTGCCAGACCAGGCCTAAACGCCCGTGCCAGAAGCAGTTGCTCCCACCCGGTCCGGGACGGATCCCGGGCGCACAGGGGCACTATGCTGTGGCACGCTTGTTTACGAGGTTGATGATGGCACGCGAAAGGCGCCATACAAACTCAATATCCTAGCATGTTTTCCGCCGGTCCCCATATCACCACCGTCCCCTGCCCGGCAAGACGGACGACGGCGGCAGGCAGGACAGCCTTTCCGCCCGCCCAGGGCGCCGCTCCCCCGCCAGGCCACGCGCCGCCGTCGTCCGCTGCCGCCAATAGCTGTCCGGCGTGACGCCCCGGTTAAACGAGGAAGCCCCCGCTCCCGGAAGGGAGCAGGGGCTTCCAGCGAAGCAGCAGGTGCTACTTGGCCTTTTCGAGGATTTCCACGAGCCGCCAGTTCTTGGTGGCGGACAGCGGACGGGTCTCGGCGATGACAACGAGGTCGCCGATGCCGGCGGTGTTCTCTTCGTCGTGTGCCTTGACCTTGGAGGTACGGCGGATGACCTTGCCGTACAGTGCGTGCTTCACGCGGTCCTCAACCTCGACAACGATGGTCTTTTCCATCTTGTCGGAGACCACGTAACCGCGACGGGTCTTGCGGTAACCGCGCTGCCCAGCCTTGGCTTCGGTAGCAGTTTCGGTCACGTTCTGGTCCTTTTCACTCACTTGGCGTCCTCCTCGGTCTCAGCCTTTTCAGCCTTTTCGGCCTTCTTGGTTGAAGCCTTCTTGGACTTCTTCTCTTCCTTGGCTTCCACAACCGGTGCGGCAACCTCGGCACGAATGCCCAGCTCGCGTTCGCGGAGAACGGTGTAGATGCGTGCGATGTCCTTCTTTACCGCGCGCAGGCGACCGTGGTTCTCCAGCTGTCCGGTGGCGGACTGGAAACGCAGGTTGAACAGCTCTTCCTTGGCCTTGCGGAGTTCTTCAACGAGACGCTCGTTGTCGAAACCGTCCAGCTGTGCGGGAGCCAGATCCTTGGATCCTACTGCCATTTCTATTCACCACCCTCGCGACGCACAATGCGTGCCTTCAACGGCAGCTTGTGGATTGCCAGGCGCAGGGCCTCGCGAGCTACCTCTTCATTGACACCGGAGAGTTCGAACAGAACCCGGCCCGGCTTGACGTTGGCGACCCACCATTCCGGTGAACCCTTACCGGAACCCATGCGGGTTTCGGCAGGCTTCTTGGTCAGCGGACGGTCCGGGTAGATGTTGATCCAGACCTTACCGCCACGCTTGATGTGGCGGGTCATTGCGATACGAGCGGACTCGATCTGACGGTTGGTGACGTATGCCGGGCTCAGGGCCTGGATGCCGTACTCACCGAAGGAGACCTGGGTGCCGCCCGTAGCAGCGCCGGAACGACCCGGGTGGTGCTGCTTACGGTGCTTTACTCGACGTGGGATAAGCATTTAAGCCTGTCCTCCTTCTGCAGCAGCAGGTGCTGCTTCAACTGCCGGTGCTTCGGCAGCAGGAGCTGCTTCAGCGGCCGGACGGTCGTTGCGACGGCGGCGGTCACCGCGGTCAGCGCCACCCGGGCGGCCGGGACGCTCGCCACGGCCACCGCGGGACGGTGCGGCAGCAGCCTGTGCGGCCAGTTCCTTGGCGGTGACGTCACCCTTGTAGATCCAGACCTTCACACCGATGCGGCCGAAGGTGGTCTTGGCTTCGTAGAAGCCGTAGTCGATGTTCGCGCGGAGGGTGTGCAGGGGCACACGGCCTTCGCGGTAGAACTCCGAGCGGGACATTTCAGCGCCACCCAGGCGGCCCGAGCAGGCGATACGGATGCCCTTGGCACCTGCACGCTGCGCGGACTGCATGGCCTTCTTCATCGCACGGCGGAATGCCACGCGGGAAGTCAGCTGCTCTGCAACGCCCTGGGCCACAAGCTGTGCTTCCATCTCGGGGTTTTTGACCTCGAGGATGTTCAGCTGGACCTGCTTGCCGGTGAGCTTTTCGAGCTCGCCGCGGATGCGGTCTGCTTCTGCTCCACGGCGGCCGATGACGATGCCCGGACGGGCCGTGTGGATGTCCACGCGGACGCGGTCACGGGTGCGCTCGATCTCGACCTTGGCGATGCCGGCGCGCTCCATGCCCGTGGACATGAGCTGGCGGATGCGGATGTCTTCGCGAACGAAGTCCTTGTACCGCTGGCCGGCCTTGGTGCTGTCAGCGAACCAGTGCGATACGTGATCGGTGGTGATGCCGAGTCGGAACCCGTGCGGGTTTACTTTCTGTCCCACTTAGCGAGCCTCCTCTTTCTCCGGGGTAGCGACTACCACGGTGATGTGGCTGGTGCGCTTCTTGATCTGAAATGCACGACCCTGGGCACGCGGCTGGAACCGCTTCATGGTCGGGCCTTCATCAACAAACGCTTCGCTGATGATGAGGTCGCCTTCGTCAAACGCCACGCCGTCGCGGTCCGCGAGGACCCGGGCGTTGGAGATTGCTGACTGAACTACCTTGAATACCGGCTCCGAAGCTGCCTGCGGGGCAAACTTCAGAATTGCCAGAGCCTCATTCGCTTGCAATCCACGAACAAGGTTGACGACGCGCCGGGCCTTCATAGGCGTTACGCGGATGTGGCGCGCAATTGCCTTGGCTTCCATTGCTTTCCTTCTCTCGTCTTTGACGTAAACGCAGGCGCCTAGCGGCGCTTGCCCTTACGGTCGTCCTTGACATGGCCGCGGAATGTCCGCGTGGGAGCGAATTCGCCGAGCTTGTGCCCGACCATCGACTCAGTGACAAACACCGGGATGTGCTTGCGTCCGTCGTGTACGGCGATCGTGTGTCCGAGCATGTCGGGGATGATCATCGAACGGCGGGACCAGGTCTTGATGACGTTCTTGGTGCCCTTTTCGTTTTCCCTGGCTACCTTCACAAAGAGGTGCTGGTCAACGAAAGGACCTTTTTTCAGGCTGCGTGGCATGTGTCCAGGCTCCTATCGCTTGTTCTTGCCAGTACGACGGCGACGCACAATAAGCTTGTCGCTCTCTTTGTTGGGGCGGCGGGTGCGGCCTTCCCGCTTACCGTTCGGGTTGACGGGGTTACGTCCACCGGACGTCTTACCCTCACCACCACCGTGCGGGTGGTCAACCGGGTTCATGGCAACACCACGGACGGTCGGGCGGACGCCCTTCCACCGCATACGGCCGGCCTTGCCCCAGTTGATGTTCGACTGCTCGGCGTTGCCGACCTCGCCGACGGTTGCGCGGCAGCGCACGTCAACGTTGCGGATTTCGCCGGAAGGCAGGCGCAGCTGGGCGAAGCGGCCTTCCTTGGCAACAAGCTGGATCGATGCGCCGGCGGAGCGGCCCATCTTGGCGCCGCCACCGGGACGCAGTTCAACTGCGTGGATGACAGTACCCACCGGGATGTTGAGCAGCGGCAGGTTGTTACCGGGCTTGATGTCAGCACCGGCACCTGCTTCGACAACGTCACCCTGGGAGAGCTTGTTGGGAGCGATGATGTAACGCTTGGTGCCATCAACGTAGTGCAGGAGGGCGATGCGAGCCGTGCGGTTCGGATCGTACTCGATTTCGGCAACGCGGGCGTTGACGCCGTCCTTGTCGTGGCGACGGAAGTCGATCAGACGGTACTGGCGCTTGTGTCCGCCACCCTTGTGACGGGTGGTGATCTTACCGGAGTTGTTACGGCCGCCCTTTTTGGGCAGCGGACGTACCAACGACTTTTCCGGCGTCGACCGCGTAATTTCGGTGAAGTCCGCTACGCTCGAGCCACGACGGCCCGGGGTAGTCGGCTTGTACTTACGGATTCCCATAATTTATTTCCTCGTTAAAGTGGTCTCCGCTACGCGAGCGGACCGCCGAAGATGTCGATGGTGCCTTCTTTGAGGGTGACAATCGCACGCTTGGTGTTCTTGCGGGTACCCCATCCGAATTTGGTGCGCTTGCGCTTACCGGCACGGTTGATGGTGTTGATCGATTCGACCTTGACGGAGAAAATCTTCTCCACGGCCAGCTTGATCTCGGTCTTGTTCGAACGAGGGTCCACCAGGAAGGTGTACTTGCCCTCGTCGATCAGGCCGTAGCTCTTTTCCGACACGACGGGTGCAAGCACGACGTCGCGGGGATCCTTGATGGTGGCTGCACTCACTTGGCATCCTCCTCGTTCTTAGCTGCCTTAGCGGCAACGAATGCGTCGTAGGCAGCCTTGGTGAAGACAACGTCATCAGAGACGAGAACGTCGTAGGTGTTCAGCTGGTCTGCGTACAGAACGTGAACGCCGGCGAGGTTGCGCACGGACAGTGCAGCAACGTCGTTATCGCGCTCGATGACGACCAGCAGGTTCTTGCGGTCGGAAACACCGCGGAGCGTTGCCAGTGCGTTCTTGGCGGAGGGCTTGGTGCCTTCAACCAGGTCAGCGACAACGTGGATACGACCGTTGCGGGCCCGGTCAGACAGTGCGCCGCGCAGTGCAGCAGCAATCATCTTCTTGGGGGTGCGCTGGCTGTAGTCACGCGGGGTGGGACCGTGGACAACGCCACCGCCGGTCATGTGAGGAGCACGGATGGAACCCTGACGGGCGCGGCCGGTGCCCTTCTGCTTGAACGGCTTGCGTCCTGCACCGGAAACTTCAGCGCGGGTCTTGGTCTTGTGGGTTCCCTGGCGGGCAGCAGCGAGCTGGGCAACGACAACCTGGTGCAGCAGCGGCACGTTGGTCTGAACGTCGAAGATCTCTGCAGGCAGGTCAACCTGGACAGTGTTAGCCATTGAACTAGGCTCCCTTCACGGCGGTGCGTACGAAGACGACCTGGCCACGGGCACCGGGAACGGCACCCTTGATAAGGAGCAGCGACTTCTCGACGTCGACCGCGTGAACCGTGAGGTTCAGCGTGGTGTGACGAACGGCGCCCATGCGGCCGGCCATTTTCATGCCCTTGAAGACGCGGCTCGGGGTGGATGCGCCACCGATTGAACCGGGCTTACGGTGGTTCTTGTGTGCACCGTGGGAAGCGCCAACGCCGTGGAAGCCGTGACGCTTCATAACACCGGCGAAGCCCTTACCCTTGGTGGTCCCGACGACGTCGATCTTCTGGCCGGCTTCGAAGAGCTCTACAGAGAGCTCCTGGCCCAGCTCGTACTCGGCAGCATCTGCGGTACGAAGTTCGACGACGTGGCGGCGAGGCGTGACGCCTGCCTTTTCAAAGTGACCAGCCAGCGGCTTGGTGACCTTGCGGGGATCGATCTGGCCGTAGCCGATCTGAACGGCGACGTAGCCATCAACGTCTGCGTTGCGCAGCTGGGTGATGACGTTCGAGTCTGCCTGGACCACAGTGACGGGGATGAGCTTGTTGTTCTCGTCCCAGACCTGGGTCATGCCGAGCTTCGTGCCCAGCAGGCCCTTTACGTTGCGGGTTGCGGTCATAGTCTCTCAGCACCTCCCTACAGCTTGATTTCGATGTTCACGTCAGCCGGCAGGTCGAGACGCATGAGCGAGTCAACAGCCTTCGGCGTGGGATCGATGATGTCGATAAGACGCTTGTGCGTGCGCATTTCAAAGTGCTCGCGGCTGTCCTTGTACTTGTGCGGAGAGCGGATAACGCAGTACACGTTCTTCTCCGTCGGCAGCGGCACGGGGCCAACTACCGTTGCGCCTGCGCGCGTGACCGTCTCAACGATCTTCCGTGCTGAAACGTCAATGACCTCGTGGTCGTATGACTTCAGCCGGATGCGGATTTTTTGTCCCGCCATGTCGCCTGACTCTCTTTCAGTCTGTGCTTCCCCGGTTTAGGGCTGCCCTGTTCACTTACTCGTTGTATGGCTGCCGAAGCATTTGAGGTCGTAACCACCATCCGCCGCACAAACTGAATCCGGATAAATCCGGGTTCCTCACCTTGCCGGCGCAACCGACCCCCGCGGTCGGGCGTGTCGCGCTGAACACGCATACAAATCCGCAATTCCATTGGGGTGGGTTATGTTTGGTCTTCAGCTTGGACCCTGCACCCGGCATTATCCGGATCGGGACGCGAAGAAGCGCTTGAACAACTCATCTAGTATGCCGGAAAAGCCTGGCAGATGCGAATTGGCTTCGCTTCGTCCCCCTCACGCCCCATTGCCGTGGAAAGGAACGGGCTGGATGATAGGGGCATGACCCTGGAAGGCACTGAATCGGTGACGGAACTGGCCGGGCGCGTGCCGCCGTCGTTTACCCTGGGCGTCGCAGCTGCGGCGTTCCAAATAGAAGGCGCACTGAAGGCGGGCGGCCGGGGACCGTCCGGGTGGGATGCCTTCGCAGAGAAGCCCGGCGCCATCATGGACGGGCACTCCCCCGCCGTGGCGTGCGACCACTACAACCGCCTGCCGGAGGATGTTGCGCTGCTCAAGCAGCTGGGCGTTGACTCCTACCGGTTCTCGCTTTCCTGGCCACGCATCCAGCCCGACGGCCGCGGCACTTTCAATGCCGAAGGCCTGGACTTCTACGACCGCCTGATCGACCAGCTCCTCGATGCCGGCATTTCCCCCATGGCCACCCTGTACCACTGGGACACCCCCTTGCCGCTGGAACACCGCGGCGGCTGGCTGAACCGGGACACAGCCGATAGGTTCGGTGACTACGCCCGGGCCGCCGGTGAGCGGTTCGGCGACCGAGTGGACCAATGGGTTACCCTCAACGAACCCGTCTCGGTCACCCTCAACGGCTACGCCCTGGGGGTGCACGCGCCGGGACGCAAATTGATGTTCGATGCCCTTCCCGCCATCCACCACCAGCTTCTGGCGCACGGGCTCGGCGTGCAGGCGCTGCGGGCGGCCGGAGTGGCCGGCGGTGTTGGCCTGACCAACCTGCACTCCCCCGTCAGGCCCGCCACACGGAACATCGGCGACCGGCTCGTCGCACACCTGTACGACCTCCTCATGAACAGGATCTACGCTGATCCCGTCCTGCTGGGCCGCTACCCCTCACTGCCCTTGTACGCCAAGCCGTGGCTGTGCTCCATCGGCAGGATCTCCGACGCCGACCTCAAGACCATCCACCAGCCCCTGGACTTCTACGGGCTCAACTACTACTTCCCGGTGAAGGTGGCCCTGGGACCGGGCATCACACCCATGCCCGCGGACATGCACAAGGAAGTGGCCAAGCTGCCCTTCCACGAAGTGGGGTATCCGGAATACGGCAGCACCGGCTTCGGGTGGCCGGTTGCCCCGGAGCACCTGGGGGTCCTGCTGCGGGAAATGCGGGACCGGTACGGGGAGGCCCTCCCGCCGCTGTACATCACCGAGGGCGGGGCCAGCTTTCCTGAACCCGACAGGGTTTCAGAGACGCTGGAGGACACGGACCGCGTGGAGTATCTGGCTGCGCATCTGGGGACGGCGCTTGAGGCCACGGCTCCCGGCGGCATGGCAGAGGGCGTTGACCTTCGCGGCTATTACGTGTGGACACTGATGGACAATTTCGAGTGGGCCGCCGGCTACTCGCAGCGTTTTGGCCTGGTGCACGTGGACTTCAATTCACTGGAGCGGACCCCCAAACGGTCCTTCTACTGGTACCAGGCGCTGTCCCGCGCCCGGGGCCACCGGCAGGAGTAGCCGGCGGGTGGCTGGCCGGTCACGTCAATGGACGCCCAGCACTGTGAGGAAAATCAGCACGCAGTTCAGGCCCACGATGAGCGTGGCGCTCGTCCAGCCCGCGATCCGAAGCAGTTTCGAGTCCGCGTGGTTGCCCATCACCTTGCGGCTGCCGGTGAGGCGGATCAGTGGAATCAGCGCGAACGGAATGCCGAAACTCAGGAGGACCTGGCTGAGGACCAGGGCCAGCGTAGGTTCAACGCCGGCGCCCAGGACCAGCAGAGCCGGGATCAGGGTGAGCGTGCGGCGGATCAGCAGCGGAATCCTGACCTTGAGCAGGCCGCCCATGATCGTGGCCCCCGCGTAGCACCCCACCGACGTGGATGCCAGGCCCGAGGCCAGGAGGCCTATGGCGAATGCGACGCCGATGACGGGGCCCAGTGCCGACGTCACGGCTGCGTGCGCACCGGCGATGGTGTCCGTCCCCTCAACTCCGCGAAGGCTGGTGGCGGCCAGCAGGAGCATGGCGATATTGACGATTCCGGCAAGCAGCAGGGCACCGGCGACATCCACGCGGGTGGCGCGGATCAACCGCGTCCTGACCGCCGGATCCTCTGAGAAGCCGTGGCGGTCCCTGGCCAGGGCCGAGTGCAGGTAGATCGCGTGCGGCATGACAGTCGCCCCGAGCATGCTGGCGGCAAGCAGGACGGTGTCGGTTCCCTCGAAGCGTGGCACAAGGCCGGCGAGGGCACCACCGGCATCCGGCGGCGCGACGAACAGGCCTGAAACAAACCCGACGGCGATGACGCCAAGCAGGGTCAGGATGGCAAGCTCAAAGGACTTCTGGCTCCGGTTTGACTGCAGTGCCAGCAGCAGCATGGACGCCAGGCCGATGATGAACCCGCCCGTCAGCAGGGGCAGGCCGAACAGAAGGTTGAGCGCGACGGCGCCGCCAATGACTTCCGCCATATCCGTTGCCCCGGCAACGATCTCAGCCTGCACCCAGTAGGCGCGGCGCCGGCCGGTTCCCAGGCGTTTGCCGAGGATTTCCGGCAGGCTCATTCCGGTGGCCAGACCCAGCTTGGCTGACTGGTACTGGATCAGCACCGCCATGGCATTCGCTGCCACCAGAACCCACACGAGCAGGTACCCGAAGTTAGCGCCGGCGGTCAGGTTGGCCGCCACGTTCCCCGGGTCCACGTACGCGATGGCGGCCACGAACGCGGGCCCGAGCAGCAGGAGGCGGGACCACACTCTGGTGGTGGCGGATTCCGCGGCCAATGTTAAAACAGCCATCACGTGTCCTCGTCGTTGCGGGCGTCAATAAGACGAGGATACCGCGAATTTAGGTATACCGAAAAGTAGGAATAAGGGGCACCAGCGAAGGAGCCTGCAACTCCTCCTACTGGTTCTTGTTTGCCCTGTTGATCCGCTTGGCCCGGTCAATCTCGTGCCGGAAATTCCTTTTGACCCAGAACACCCCGCCCACGACGGCCACCGCGACGATCAGGAAAATAAGCCAGCCCATGATGATCTCCTTTCAGTGCTGCAACAGTATCAGTGGCCACTCCCCCAGCACCCGCAGGGTCCTGCCGAAAGGGCAAAAGAAAGCCCCGCTGCTTGGAGCAGCGGGGCTTTCTTTGTGGATTCAGCGCGGGCCGGAGCCCGGCGGATCCTTGATCAGCAAGTACTACTTGATGATCTTGGTGACGCGTCCCGAACCAACGGTGCGGCCGCCTTCGCGGATAGCGAAGCCGAGGCCCTCTTCCATAGCGATGGGCTGGATGAGCGCAACGGTCATCTCAGTGTTGTCGCCAGGCATAACCATTTCCGTGCCCTCGGGCAGGGTGATAACGCCGGTTACGTCCGTGGTACGGAAGTAGAACTGCGGGCGGTAGTTGGAGTAGAACGGGTTGTGACGTCCGCCTTCGTCCTTGGAGAGGATGTAGACGTTAGCCTCGAAGTCGGTGTGCGGGGTGATGGAACCCGGCTTGACGACAACCTGGCCACGCTCGACATCGTCGCGCTTCAGACCGCGGAGCAGCAGGCCACAGTTCTCGCCGGCCCATGCTTCGTCGAGCTGCTTGTGGAACATCTCGATACCGGTAACCGTGGTCTTCTGGACCGGGCGGATGCCGACGATCTCGACCTCGGAGTTGATGGCGAGGGTTCCACGCTCGGCGCGGCCCGTAACAACGGTGCCACGGCCGGTGATGGTGAAGACGTCTTCGATCGGCATCAGGAACGGCTTGTCACGGTCACGTACGGGGTCCGGAACGGACTCGTCGACCGCAGCCATCAGGTCCTCAACGGACTTGACCCACTCGGGGTCGCCTTCCAGGGCCTTCAGGCCTGAAACGCGGACAACCGGAGCGTTGTCGCCATCGAAGCCCTGCGAGCTGAGGAGCTCACGAACTTCCATTTCGACGAGGTCGAGGAGTTCCTCGTCATCGACCATGTCAGCCTTGTTCAGTGCGACCAGCAGGTAGGGAACACCAACCTGGCGGGCCAGCAGAACGTGCTCGCGGGTCTGAGCCATCGGGCCGTCGGTAGCGGCAACCACGAGGATTGCGCCGTCCATCTGGGCAGCACCGGTGATCATGTTCTTGATGTAGTCAGCGTGGCCGGGGGCGTCAACGTGTGCGTAGTGACGCTTCTCGGTCTGGTACTCCACGTGGGAGATGTTGATGGTAATACCGCGCTGACGCTCTTCGGGTGCAGAGTCGATCGACGCGAAGTCACGCTTCTCGTTGAGATCCGGGTACTTGTCGTACAGCACCTTGGAAATGGCGGCCGTCAGCGTCGTCTTACCGTGGTCAACGTGACCAATGGTGCCGATGTTGACGTGCGGCTTAGTCCGCTCGAACTTTGCCTTTGCCACAGGTTCCTCCTAGAACGTTTTCAAATAGCTTGCCCTCCAGCCGCGCTTATCGCGGTAGAACTCAGGCAAGTCTACTTGGGGGGCTTTGGATTGGTGAAATTGCAGATTCAGGAACTAATACTAATCCCCTGAGCCTGTTCGTGCAGGGGCCGGAATCCGGCCGGATGACTCCGGCCGGCCCGGCCACCTGCACCGGCCACGCTGTCCGCTGGCAGACAGCGCCACCGAGGTGTTCGCTTCGAAAGTCCGGAAGGACTACTCGCCGCGGGACTTCTGGATGATCTCGTCGGCAACTGCCTTCGGGACCTCGGCGTAGCTGTTGAAAGTCATGGAGTACACAGCGCGGCCCTGGGTCTTCGAGCGCAGGTCACCGATGTAGCCGAACATGCCGGACAGCGGAACGTGCGCACGGATGACCTTGACGCCCTGTGCATCTTCCATGGACTGCATCTGGCCACGGCGGGAGTTGAGGTCACCGATAACTTCACCCATGTATTCCTCAGGGGTGCGGACCTCGACATCCATCAGCGGTTCGAGCAGAACCGGGTTCGCCTTGCGTGCAGCTTCCTTGAAAGCCATACGGCCGGCGATCTTGAACGCCATTTCCGAGGAGTCAACATCGTGGTACGCGCCGTCGATCAGCGTGGCCTTGATGCCAACAACCGGGTAGCCGGCCAGGACGCCGTCGTTCAGTGCGTCCTGGATGCCCGCGTCAACAGACGGGATGTACTCGCGGGGAACGCGGCCACCAGTGACCTTGTTCTCGAACTCGTACAGCTCACCCTCGGCGGTGTCCAGCGGCTCGATGGCAATCTGGATCTTTGCGAACTGACCCGAACCACCGGTCTGCTTCTTGTGCGTGTAGTCGTGGCGTTCGACGGCGCGCTTGATGGTTTCGCGGTAAGCAACCTGGGGCTTGCCCACGTTGGCCTCAACCTTGAACTCGCGGCGCATGCGGTCCACCAGGATGTCCAGGTGGAGCTCGCCCATGCCGGCGATGATGGTCTGGCCGGTGTCTTCGTTGAGGGACACCTGGAAGGTGGGGTCCTCAGCGGAGAGCTTCTGGATGGCCGTGGAGAGCTTCTCCTGGTCACCCTTGGTGTTCGGCTCGATGGCAACCGAGATCACGGGCTCCGGGAAGCTCATGGACTCGAGCACAATCTGGTTGCTGGCATCGCACAGGGTGTCACCGGTGGTGGTGTCCTTCAGGCCGATGGCTGCGTAGATGTGGCCGGCGGTAGCGCCCTCAACGGGCATTTCCTTGTTGGCGTGCATCTGGAACAGCTTGCCGATGCGCTCCTTCTTGCCCTTGGTGGAGTTGACTACCTGGGCGCCTGCTTCCACGTGACCGGAGTACACGCGGATGAAGGTGAGCTGGCCGAAGAAGGGGTGGGCCGCAATCTTGAACGCCAGGGCCGAGAACGGCTCTTCAGCGGAAGGCTTGCGGGTCAGTTCCTTCTCTTCGTCGCGAGGGTCGTGGCCGACCATCGGGGGGACGTCAAGCGGGTTCGGCAGGTAGTCCACAACCGCGTCGAGCATGGGCTGAACGCCGCGGTTCTTGAACGCGGAGCCGCAGAAGATCGGGTAGAGCTCGGAGTTGATGGTCATCTTGCGGATGCCGGCCTTGAGCTCGTCAATCGAGATCTCTTCACCCTCGAGGTACTTCTCCATGAGTTCCTCGGAGGACTCGGCGACGGTCTCAACGAGGTTCGCGCGGTACTCCTCGGCCTTTTCCTGGAGGTCAGCCGGGATCTCGCGGATCTCGTACTTGGCACCCATGGTCACGTCGCCCTTGGCGTCGCCGGGCCACACCAGTGCACGCATGTAGAGCAGGTCCACGACGCCGATGAAGTCGTTCTCAGCGCCGATGGGCAGCTGCATGACCAGCGGCTTGGCACCGAGGCGGCTGATGATGGTGTCTACGGTGAAGTAGAAATCAGCACCGAGCTTGTCCATCTTGTTGACGAAGCAGATACGCGGAACGTTGTACTTGTCCGCCTGGCGCCAAACAGTCTCGGACTGCGGCTCAACGCCTTCCTTGCCATCGAAGACGGCAACTGCACCGTCGAGGACGCGCAGGGAGCGCTCCACCTCAACCGTGAAGTCCACGTGGCCGGGAGTGTCGATGATGTTGATCTGGTTGTTTTCCCAGAAGCAGGTCACGGCGGCAGACGTGATGGTGATGCCGCGTTCCTTTTCCTGTTCCATCCAGTCGGTGGTCGAAGCGCCGTCGTGCGTTTCGCCGATCTTGTGGTTCACACCCGTGTAGAACAGGATGCGCTCGGTGGTGGTGGTCTTGCCGGCATCGATGTGGGCCATGATGCCGATGTTGCGGACCTTACTAAGGTCGGTAAGCACGTCCTGTGCCACGGGGTCTCCTTTTGGGATGGACTACACGTTCGCCGCCGGCTCGGTTGAGCCGGCGGCGCCCGGGGAGTATTACCAGCGGTAGTGTGCGAAGGCCTTGTTGGACTCGGCCATCTTGTGGGTGTCTTCGCGACGCTTCACAGCGGCACCGAGACCGTTCGACGCGTCCAGGATTTCGTTCTGGAGGCGCTCGGTCATCGTCTTCTCGCGGCGGGCCTTGGAGTAGCCAACCAGCCACCGCAGGGCAAGTGCGGTGGAGCGTCCCGGCTTGACCTCAACCGGAACCTGGTAGGTGGCGCCACCGACACGGCGGGAGCGGACCTCGAGGGAAGGCTTGACGTTGTCCATGGCCTTCTTCAGGGCTGCAACGGGGTCGCCGCCGGACTTGGCGCGTGCGCCTTCGAGTGCACCGTAGACGATGCGCTCCGCCGTGGACTTCTTGCCGTCAACGAGTACCTTGTTGATGAGCTGGGTTACCAGCGGGGAACCGTATACCGGATCCGAAACGAGCGGCCGCTTGGGGGCCGGACCCTTGCGAGGCATATTACTTCTTCTCCATCTTTGCGCCGTAGCGGCTGCGGGCCTGCTTACGGTTCTTCACACCCTGGGTATCGAGGGCGCCACGGACGATCTTGTAGCGGACACCCGGGAGGTCCTTAACACGACCACCGCGAACGAGCACAATGGAGTGCTCCTGCAGGTTGTGGCCGACACCGGGGATGTAGGCGGTAACTTCCACGCCGCCGTTGAGGCGCACACGTGCCACCTTACGGAGAGCCGAGTTCGGCTTCTTCGGGGTGGTGGTGTAGACGCGGGTGCAAACACCGCGGCGCATGGGGCTGCCCTTAAGCGCGGGAGCCTTGGTCTTTGAGACCTTAGGCGTGCGGCCCTTACGGACCAGCTGGTTAATCGTAGGCACTCTCGTGTTCTCCGTTTTATCCGGAGTGGCTGTTTCCGGCCACTCTCCTGTTGCGTTGCCCCGCCGCCCGGGCCCTGAAGGGAATCTCCATGGGGGCGAAGGCGAAGCCTTAATAGTCGGATCGCACACCGGCACGAAACGTACATTCCTGCAGTTCCCTAGGCATGCAAAAATGTGGCATACGTTGCACAAGAACCCTGCAAACCGGAAACGTCGCTCTGGTCCAGCTTCTCAGCTGATACCGGCGCACTCATCCACTGCCACAATAACAATTGGTAACAAGTCTAGCATGGACGGGCTCCATGCCTTAATCGGCGGGTTAAACGGGGATGGTCCCCCACTTTTCCGTGCGGGACCATCCGTCGTCAAGCTTCCGGATCAGCGGAAGTCGTTGCCCAGGTCGTAGTCATCCAGCGGGATGGCGTGGAACTCGGGAGCTCCGTCACCGCCCAGGGTGTCGTACGAGAAGTCACTGAATGCGCTGGGGCCGGTGAACAGGTTGGCCTTTGCTTCCTCAGTGGGCTCCACGGTGACCTCGGTGTAGCGCGGGAGACCCGTGCCGGCCGGGATCAGCTTACCGATGATGACGTTTTCCTTCAGGCCGAGCAGCGGATCGCTCTTGCCTTCCATGGCCGCCTGCGTCAGGACGCGGGTGGTCTCCTGGAAGGAAGCTGCCGACAGCCAGGACTCGGTGGCCAGCGACGCCTTGGTGATGCCCATGAGTTCAGGACGTCCGGAAGCCGGAGTCTTGCCCTCGGACACAACGCGGCGGTTGGCGTCCTCGAAGCGGCTGCGCTCGGCGAGCTCGCCGGGCAGCAGGTCCGATTCGCCGGACTCGATGACCGTGACGCGGCGCAG
The DNA here is from genome assembly GCF_056389225.1 of Pseudarthrobacter sp. rb. NCBI lineage: Bacteria > Bacillati > Actinomycetota > Actinomycetes > Micrococcales > Micrococcaceae > Pseudarthrobacter > Pseudarthrobacter sp. rb. The sequence goes on from NZ_JBWJAR010000004.1 coordinate 164,211, forward strand.
CATCTGGCGGACGATAACCTCGACGTGCTTGTCGTGGATACCAATGCCCTGGCTGCGGTACACGCCCTGCACTTCGTCCACGAGGAACTTCTGTGCCGCACGCGGGCCCATGATGCGCAGGACCTGCTTGGGGTCGACCGGGCCGTTGATCAGCTTCTGGCCAACGGAGACGTGGTCGCCGTCTTCGATCAGCAGGCGTGAACGGCGGAGGACCGGGTAGGCGATCTCTTCCGTTCCGTCATCCGGGGTGATGACCAGGCGCATCTGGCGCTCGGACTCTTCGATGGTGATGCGGCCGGCTGCTTCAGCAATCGGGGCAACACCCTTCGGAGTACGGGCTTCGAAGAGCTCCTGGATACGGGGCAGACCCTGGGTGATGTCGTCGCCACCACCGGCGGAAACAGCACCACCGGTGTGGAACGTACGCATGGTCAGCTGGGTACCGGGCTCACCGATGGACTGTGCGGCGATAATGCCCACGGCCTCGCCGATGTCCACGGTCTTGCCGGTGGCCAGCGAGCGGCCGTAGCACAGGGCGCAGGTGCCGACGCTGGACTCACAGGTGAGTACGGAGCGGACCTTGACCTCGGTGATGCCCGCCTTGAAGAGCTCGTCGATCACAACGTCGCCGCAGTCGGTGCCGGCGGCTGCGAGGACGTTGCCCTCGGAGTCCACGACGTCGACAGCCAGCGTACGTGCGTAGGCGCTGTTCTCGACGTTCTCGTCCAGGACCAGCTCACCGTTGGAATCGGCGACGGCGATGGGCGTGACCAGGCCACGCTCGGTGCCGCAGTCCTCTTCGCGGACGATGACGTCCTGCGAGACGTCCACCAGTCGACGGGTCAGGTAACCCGAGTTGGCGGTACGCAGTGCGGTATCGGCCAGGCCCTTACGGGCACCGTGCGTGGCGATGAAGTATTCCAGCACCGACAGGCCCTCGCGGTAGGAGGACTTGATGGGGCGCGGGATGATCTCACCCTTCGGGTTGGCCACCAGGCCACGGATACCCGCGATCTGGCGGACCTGCATCCAGTTACCACGGGCACCGGAGGACACCATGCGGTTGATGGTGTTCATCGGGGACAGGCTCTCACGCATCACCGAGGCGATGTCGTTGGTTGCCTTGTTCCAGATCTCGATCAGTTCCTGGCGGCGCTCGTCGTCGTCGATCAGGCCCTTGTCGTACTGGCCCTGGATCTTGGCGGCGCGCTCCTCGTACCCTGCAAGGATTTCCGGCTTGGCAGCGGGAACCTCGATGTCGGAGATGGCGACGGTGACGCCCGAACGGGTGGCCCAGTAGAAACCGGCATCCTTCAGGTTGTCCAGCGTTGCCGCGGTGACGACCTTGGGGTAGCGCTCGGCGAGGTCGTTGACGATCCGGGACAGTTCGCCCTTGTCGGCAACGGCTTCAACCCACGGGTAGTCCTCGGGCAGGGTCTGGTTGAACACAACCTGGCCCAGGGAGGTCTGGACGAGCGCCGGCTGACCGGGCTCCCAGCCTTCCGGGGCTTCCCAGCCGGCGTAGGGAACGAATCCTTCGAGCCGGATCTTGACCTGCGAGTTCAGGTGCAGCTCGCGTGCATCGAAGGCCATGATGGCTTCCGATACGGAGGAGAAGATCCTGCCTTCGCCGGCCGAGCCCTTGCGCTTGGTGGTCAGGTGGTACAGGCCGATGATCATATCCTGCGAAGGCAGGGTGACCGGGCGTCCGTCAGAGGGCTTCAGGATGTTGTTCGAGGACAGCATCAGGATGCGGGCCTCAGCCTGCGCCTCGGGGCTCAGCGGCAGGTGGACTGCCATCTGGTCGCCGTCGAAGTCGGCGTTGAACGCGCCACAAACCAGCGGGTGCAGCTGGATTGCCTTGCCTTCAACAAGCTGCGGCTCGAACGCCTGGATGCCCAGGCGGTGCAGGGTAGGTGCACGGTTGAGCAGCACCGGGTGTTCGGTGATGATCTCTTCGAGCACGTCCCAGACCTGCGGGCGGTAGCGCTCCACCATCCGCTTTGCCGACTTGATGTTCTGGGCGTGGTTGAGGTCAACCAGGCGCTTCATCACGAACGGCTTGAAGAGCTCCAGGGCCATCTGCTTGGGCAGGCCGCACTGGTGCAGCTTCAGCTGCGGGCCGACGACGATGACCGAACGGCCCGAGTAGTCGACGCGCTTGCCGAGGAGGTTCTGGCGGAAACGGCCCTGCTTGCCCTTGAGCATGTCGCTCAGGGACTTCAGCGGACGGTTGCCAGGTCCGGTGACCGGGCGGCCGCGGCGGCCGTTGTCGAAGAGGCTGTCAACAGCTTCCTGAAGCATGCGCTTCTCGTTGTTGACGATGATCTCCGGAGCACCCAGGTCAAGCAGGCGCTTGAGGCGGTTGTTGCGGTTGATCACGCGGCGGTACAGGTCGTTGAGGTCGGAGGTCGCGAAGCGGCCACCGTCCAGCTGGACCATGGGGCGCAGTTCCGGCGGGATCACCGGGACGGCGTCGAGGACCATGCCGAGCGGGCTGTTGTTGGTGGTCAGGAATGCGTTGACCACCTTGAGCCGCTTGAGGGCGCGGGTCTTGCGCTGGCCCTTGCCGTTGGCGATAACGTCGCGCAGCAGGTCGGACTCGGCCTGCATGTCGAAGTTCTCGAGGCGCTTCTTGATCGCCTCGGCACCCATGGAGCCTTCGAAGTACATGCCGTAGCGGTCGCGCAGTTCGCGGTACAGGCCTTCGTCACCTTCGAGGTCGGCGACCTTCAGGTTCTTGAAGCGGTCCCAGACCTGCTCGAGGCGCTCGATGTCGGCGTCGGCACGCTTGCGCACGTTGGCCATCTGGCGGTCGGCGGAGTCGCGGGCCTTCTTCTTGTCGGCAGCCTTGGCGCCTTCGCCCTCAAGGCGTGCAATTTCGCCTTCAAGGTCGCGGGCGATCGCGGCGATGTCGGCGTCGCGGTTGTCGATCAGCTGCTTCTTCTCGATGTCGTGCTCAACCTGCAGGTTGGGCAGTTCCTCGTGGCGGGCAGCCTCGTCGACGCTGGTGATCATGTAGGCAGCGAAGTAGATGACCTTTTCGAGGTCCTTCGGCGCCAGGTCAAGGAGGTAGCCCAGGCGGGACGGAACACCCTTGAAGTACCAGATGTGGGTAACGGGGGCGGCCAGTTCGATGTGGCCCATGCGCTCACGGCGGACCTTGGCGCGGGTGACTTCAACGCCACAGCGCTCACAGATGATGCCCTTGAAGCGCACGCGCTTGTACTTGCCGCAGTAGCATTCCCAGTCCCGGGACGGGCCGAAGATCTTCTCGCAGAAGAGGCCGTCCTTCTCGGGTTTGAGCGTGCGGTAGTTGATGGTTTCCGGCTTCTTAACCTCGCCGTACGACCAGCCGCGGATGTCTTCCGCGGTGGCGAGGCCGATCTGCATGAGGCCGAAGGAGGATTCGCTGGACATATGGTCCCTGTTCTCTCTTGTTCTCTAAATTCTGAAGTCTTGGTGCGGGATGAGGGAGGTGGGGTGGGGGGGGGGGGGGGGGCCCCCCCCCCCGCCCCCCCCCCCGCCCACCAGACGACTCGGGA
>NZ_JBWJAR010000004.1:167765-207205 GCF_056389225.1 Pseudarthrobacter sp. rb
CGGTGGGGGGGGGGGGCCGGCGGGGGGGGGGGCGGGCCCCGCCCGCCCCCCCCCCCCCCCCCCCACGCCCGCCTGCTAAACCTCTTCTACGGAGCTGGGCTCTGCGCGAGACAGATCGATGCCCAGTTCTTCCGCAGCCGTGAAGACTGCGTCATCAGAGTCACGCATTTCAATTGTGGTTCCGTCCGTGGAAAGAACTTCCACGTTCAGGCACAGCGACTGCATTTCCTTGATCAAGACCTTGAAGGATTCGGGAACGCCCGGCTCGGGGATGTTCTCGCCCTTGACGATCGCTTCGTAGACCTTCACACGACCGTGGATGTCATCGGACTTGATCGTGAGGAGTTCCTGGAGGGTGTAGGCGGCGCCATAAGCTTCGAGCGCCCACACTTCCATTTCACCGAAGCGCTGGCCACCGAACTGTGCCTTACCACCCAGCGGCTGCTGCGTGATCATGGAGTACGGGCCGGTGGAGCGTGCGTGGATCTTGTCGTCCACCAGGTGGTGGAGCTTCAGGATGTACATGTAGCCGACCGAGATCGGATCCGGGAACGGCTCGCCGGAGCGGCCGTCAAACAGGCGGGTCTTGCCCGAGGAGTTGATCAGGCGGTCACCGTCGCGGGTCACGTTGGTGGAATCCAGCAGGCCCGTGATTTCCTCTTCGCGGGCACCGTCGAACACCGGCGTGGCAACAGTGGTGGGACCACTCTCGCGCGGCAGGTTCGGCAGCTGCTTGACCCACTCGGGCTCGCCTTCGATCTTCCAACCGGTCTTGGCAACCCAGCCGAGGTGCGTTTCGAGCACCTGGCCCACGTTCATACGGCCCGGAACACCCAGCGGGTTCAGGACGATGTCAACGGGGGTGCCGTCGGCGAGGAAGGGCATGTCCTCGATCGGAAGGATCTTGGAGATAACACCCTTGTTGCCGTGGCGGCCGGCGAGCTTGTCGCCGTCGGTGATCTTGCGCTTGGCGGCCACGTAGACGCGGACCAGCTGGTTCACGCCCGGGGGCAGCTCGTCGTCGTTGTCGCGGTCGAAGACGCGCACGCCGATGACGGTTCCGGACTCGCCGTGGGGAACCTTCAGGGAGGTGTCGCGGACTTCGCGGGACTTCTCACCGAAGATGGCGCGCAGCAGGCGCTCTTCCGGGGTCAGTTCGGTTTCACCCTTCGGGGTGACCTTTCCGACCAGGATGTCCCCTGCTTCAACCTCGGCACCGATGTGGATGATGCCGCGCTCGTCCAGGCCGGCCAGGACTTCCTCGGACACGTTGGGGATGTCACGGGTGATTTCCTCGGCACCAAGCTTGGTGTCGCGGGCATCGATCTCGTGCTCCTCGATGTGGATGGAGGAAAGGACGTCCTCGGCAACGATGCGCTGCGAGAGGATGATGGCGTCCTCGAAGTTGTGGCCTTCCCATGACATGAATGCCACGAGCAGGTTCTTGCCCAGTGCGAGCTCACCCTGGTCCGTTGCCGGGCCGTCGGCGATGATGCCGCCAACTTCCAGGCGCTGGCCTTCATTGACCAGGACGCGGTGGTTGTAGCAGTTGCCCTGGTTGGAGCGGGCGAACTTGTTGATGCGGTAGTTGGTCTCGGTGCCGTCGTCGTTGAGCATGATGACGAGCTCGGCGGAAACCTCGGTGACCACACCGGCCTTCTTGGCGATGACAACGTCACCGGCGTCGACGGCGGCGGCGCGCTCCATGCCGGTGCCCACGAAGGGGGCCTCGGAACGGACCAGCGGCACAGCCTGGCGCTGCATGTTGGCACCCATGAGTGCGCGGTTGGCGTCGTCGTGCTCCAGGAACGGGATCAGGGCCGTAGCCACGGACACCATCTGGCGCGGGGAAACGTCCATGAACTCGACGTCCTCGGCCGGAACCAGGACGGGCTCGCCTCCACCACCGCGGGCACGGACCAGCACGGTCTCTTCGGCGAACTTCTTGTTCTCGTCGAGCGGGGCGTTGGCCTGGGCGATCAGGACCTCGGCTTCGTCGTCGGCCGTCAGGTACTGGACGTCGTCGGAAACGACGCCGTCCTTGACCAGGCGGTACGGGGTCTCGATGAAACCGAACGGGTTGATGCGGCCGTAGGAAGCCAGCGAACCGATCAGACCAATGTTCGGGCCTTCAGGGGTTTCGATGGGGCACATACGTCCGTAGTGGGACGGGTGCACGTCACGGACTTCCATGCCGGCACGGTCACGGGACAGACCACCGGGGCCAAGGGCCGACAGGCGGCGCTTGTGGGTCAGGCCCGAGAGCGGGTTGTTCTGGTCCATGAACTGCGACAGCTGGGAAGTTCCGAAGAACTCCTTGATGGCTGCAACCACGGGGCGGATGTTGATCAGGGTCTGCGGCGTGATGGCCTCGACGTCCTGGGTGGTCATACGCTCGCGGACAACGCGCTCCATGCGGGACAGGCCGGTGCGGACCTGGTTCTCGATGAGCTCGCCAACGGCGCGGATGCGGCGGTTGCCGAAGTGGTCGATGTCGTCGATCTCGACGCGCAGGTCCACTTCCTGGCCATCGCGGGTGCCCTTGATGGTCTTCTCGCCGGCGTGCAGCGCGACGAGGAACTTGATCATGGCGACGATGTCTTCAACGTGCAGGACAGAGGCTTCCTTGTCGCCAAGGGAGCGGTCGATGCCAAGCTTGCGGTTGATCTTGTAGCGGCCAACCTTGGCCAGATCGTAGCGCTTGGAGTTGAAGTACAGGTTGTCCAGCAGGGACTGGGCAGCCTCGACGGTGGGCGGCTCGCCCGGACGCAGCTTGCGGTAGATGTCGAGCAGGGCGTCTTCGCGGGTTTCGGTGGCGTCCTTCTCCAGGGTTGCCCGCATGGAGTCGTACTGGCCGAACTCTTCGAGGATCTGGCCTTCGGTCCAGCCCAGGGCCTTCAGCAGGACCGTGACGGACTGCTTGCGCTTGCGGTCGAGGCGGACACCGACCTGGTCGCGCTTGTCGATCTCGAGCTCGAACCATGCACCGCGGGACGGGATGATCTTCGCGGTGAAGATGTCCTTGTCGCTGGTCTTGTCGGCGGCGCGCTCGAAGTAGGCGCCCGGCGAACGGACCAGCTGGGAGACGACGACACGCTCGGTGCCGTTGACGACGAAGGTGCCCTTCTCGGTCATCAGGGGGAAGTCACCCATGAACACGGTCTGCTGCTTGATTTCGCCCGTGTTGTTGTTCATGAACTCGGCCTTGACGTACAGCGGAGCCGAGTACGTTGCGTCCCGGTCCTTGCACTCAGCCATGGTGTACTTGGGGTCAGCGAACTCCGGATCGGAGAAGCTCAGGGACATGGTGCCCTGGAAGTCCTCGATCGGGGAGATCTCTTCGAAGATGTCCGACAGGCCGGACGTGGTGGCGACGCTGAGATCGTTTTCTTCGACAGCCTTTGCCACGCGTGCCTGCCAGCGCTCATTGCCGACCAGCCAGTCAAAGCTGTCCGTCTGCAGGGCAAGCAGATTCGGAACGTCAAGGGGTTCGTGAATCTTTGCGAATGAGAGCCGGCGAGTGGCACCATCAGTGCTGTCGGCAGTGTTAGCGGTTTCGTTATTAGAGGTGCTCGAGGCGACCAAGAGGGATCCTTCCACAGACCTTCAGGCGTTTTCAGATCTCCCCCGCTGTGCACCCTGCGAAGTGACTCCGCAGCGCTACCATCCGGTTCCGCTATATGACCCGGGGCCTGAACTGACTATGCTGTGACCGTGGTTACGGCACGTTGATTGCCAGCTGCCAGGCAAAGCCCACCGCTATATGAAGGCTGAAGGTAAACAGGGAAGACGCAAATATCTACGATACGGCAAAATAACCTACGTGTCTACCCCACATCCCGCCGGATTGCAAGCACCCAGTTTCCGGCGGCCCGAGCCGGGGGCGCGGACCGCCTAGAGGCGCAGCGTAACGCCCTCGGCCGTGCAGCTGCCCGCGTTCGCGAAGACGGCATCCCTTACCGCGTCCTTGGATTCCTGGGACGGCTTGCCCCCGGTTTCCGCCGCCGACGAGTGGTCGATGGCCAGCAGGCTCAGCGAGGTGAACAGCCCCCTCAGGTCCCCGGAAACAGTGTCCTTGGCGTCCTGAGCCCGTGAGTAGACGTCCTCGTAGCCCTGTGAATCGGTGGGGGAAACGGCAGCGTAGTCCGCCACCAGTTTGTTGAAGAGTTCGCAGGCTGCCTTGGTTCCCCCTGCCCGGGCCGCACCGGTACTTCCCGGCCCGATGGAGGGGGCAGGGCTGGTGCCTGCCGCACCGTTGTCCGAGGGCGCCGGCGTGGACTGGGTGGTTTCTGCCGTCGCGGCGTGGACATCGAGCAACCCGCCAGCGCACTGCCCGTCAGTATGGCCGTGGCGGCGATGGCAGCCGCAGTACGTGTCTTCTTCACGATGTCGCTCCGTCCGTCCCGGCTCCGGACCTGGTGTCCCCTGCAAAGCGCGTCCCCTGCACAGCCTCGCCGTCCACCCTACGCAAGCGGCCGCCGTCGTGCACAACGCAGCAGATGGGTACCTCTCCCCTGCCGTGCCGTGCTGCCAAACCCGCCAGCAGAATGACGCGCCAGGAATGCGCATGGCGCTCCCGGCGTTTGAATAGTTGGGTGACCAGGCTCACGATAGCCTTGGTGGCTTAGACCGAAACCGGACTGAAAGTGGTAACCATGGACAACACTCCTCTCAGCAATGACGTTGTCATCCTCGGGGCCGCACGGACCCCGCAGGGCAGGATCAACGGCCAACTGTCCAGCCTCACGGCCGTGGATCTTGGCGCGCACGCCATCAAGGCCGCACTGGGCTCCAGCGGCGTCGATGCAGCGGATGTGGAGGCCGTCATCATGGGCCAGGTCCTGCAGGCAGGCGCCGGGCAGAACCCTGCGCGGCAAAGCGCAATCGGCGCCGGCATCGGGTGGAACGTGCCTGCCGTGACCGTCAATAAGGTGTGCCTTTCCGGGCTGACCGCGGTGATCGACGCCGCCCGGATGATCCGCGCGGGCGAGGCTGCCGTGGTGGTGGCCGGCGGACAGGAGTCGATGAGCCGGGCACCGCACCTGCTTCCGGGATCGCGGCAGGGGTGGACCTACGGCTCCATCCAGGCGCTGGACGCTGCCGCACACGATGGGCTGACCGATGCCTTTGACGGGGAGTCGATGGGCCTGTCCACCGAGACACGGAACCTCTCGCTGGGTATCGACCGCACCTCCCAGGACAACGTCGCCGCCCAATCGCACCAGCGCGCGGCGCTTGCGGCGAAAAACGGAACGTTCGACGGCGAGATCGCACCTATCAGCGTCAAGCAGCGCAAAGGCGAGCCCCTGGTGGTGGACACCGATGAAGGGGTCCGCCCCAATACCTCGATCGAATCGCTGGCCGGACTGCGCGCTGCATTCGTCACTGACGGCACCATTACCGCGGGCAACTCCTCTCCCCTGTCCGACGGCGCCGCAGCCCTGGTGCTCGCCTCCCGCGGCTATGCGGAGGAGCACGGGCTCGAATACCTGGCCGTGGTCGGGAAGCCGGGACAGGTCGCCGGGCCAGACAACTCCCTGCATTCCCAGCCCTCCAACGCCATCATGAACGCCCTTGGCAAAGCGGGGTGGAGCACCGCCGACCTTGACTTCATCGAGATCAATGAGGCCTTCGGCTCGGTGGCCGTGCAGTCCCTCAAGGACCTGGACTACCCGCTGGAGAAGTGCAACCTCCACGGCGGCGCCATTGCGTTGGGTCATCCGATCGGCGCCTCGGGTGCCCGGCTGGCCGCCCACGCCGCCCATGAGCTGAAGCGGCGCGGGACCGGCAAGGCTGCAGTGTCCCTCTGCGGCGGGGGCGGGCAGGGCGAGGCCCTCCTGCTGTACCGCGACTGATGGCGGGCTCACCCGGAAACGGAGCGGACGGCGTCGGACGGGAACGGTTCCTGGCCGACGCCGCTGCCCGCGGCCTGGCAGTTGACGTGGTGGAACGGCCCGCAGCGAAGAGCCTCGAAGAGGCCGCGGTCATCATGGGAATCACACCGGCGGACATCGTCAAATCCCTGGTGGTCAAGCACAAGGACGGGACGTTCCTTTTCGCGCTCATCCCGGGCGACCGGCAGATTTCGTGGCCCAAGCTCCGCGCCCTGGTGGGCGTGAACAAGCTGTCGCTGCCACCCGCAGGAACCGCACTGGTGGCCACTGGCTACGAGCGCGGCACCATCACGCCGCTGGGCAGCACCACCGCCTGGCCCGTCTATGCGGACGCCACGATCACCGGGCGGCGCATCTCCATGGGGGCCGGGGCACACGGCTACAGCGCCTTCGTGGATGCCGATGAGCTGACCGCAGCACTGGGCGCCGTGGTGGCGGACATCAGCGAGCCTTCCTGAAACGGAAGGCCTTTGTTAAAGCAGGAAACCCCGCCCACCGGAGTGGACGGGGTTTCCGAAGGAAAAGGCGTTGTTACTTGAGGGTAACGGTGGCGCCTGCAGCCTCGAGCTGCTCCTTGGCCTTCTCGGCAGCTTCCTTGTTGGCGCCTTCGAGAACAGCCTTGGGGGCGCTGTCAACCAGGTCCTTGGCTTCCTTGAGGCCGAGGGAGGTGATGGCGCGAACTTCCTTGATGACTGCGATCTTCTTGTCACCGGCAGATTCGAGGATGACGTCGAAGTCGGTCTTCTCTTCAACCTCTTCAGCAGCTCCGCCACCGGCGGGGCCGGCAACTGCAACAGCAGCGGCGGTAACTTCGAAGGTCTCTTCGAAGAGCTTGACGAACTCGGAGAGCTCGATGATGGTCAGTTCCTTGAAAGCTTCAATGAGCTCTTCGTTGCTGAGCTTCGCCATGGTAGGCGTCCTTCCTGTTGTGGTGTCCCGCCGGCGTTCGGCCGGGATGACACCGGAGTCTGGTGGGGTAAAGAGAACTAGTTCTCTTCGGCAGCAGGAGCTTCAGCGGGAGCTTCAGCTTCAGCGGCAGGGGCTTCTTCAGCGGCAGGCGCTTCGGCAGCTGCCGGTGCACCGTTCTCTTCTTCAAGCTTGAGGCGCAGTGCGTCGATGATGCGTGCAGCTGCGGCGGCAGGTGCCTTGAGGACGCCTGCAACCTTGGCGAGCTGCAGCTCGCGGGACTCGAGGGCAGCCAGTGCGGCGACCTCGCTGGCGTCCAGCGCCTTGCCCTCGAAGTAACCGGTCTTGATGACCAGCTGCTTGTTGGCCTTGGCAAAATCCGTCAGGCTCTTGGCAGCGGCAACTGCGTCACCCTTGATGAACGCGATTGCAGTGGGGCCGGCAAGCTGGCCGTCGAATGCTTCGACGCCGGCTTCCTTGGCTGCAATGGCGGTCAGGGTGTTCTTGACGACCGCGAACTTGGTGTCCTGGCCGAGAGAAACACGCAGCTGCTTGAGCTGTGCAACGGTGAGCCCGCGGTATTCGGTCAGGACAGCGGCGTTCGATTCCTTGAAATCGTTAGTGATCTCAGCTACTGCTGAAACCTTGGTAGGCGTTGCCATAACCCTCCTTCCGGGGATAGTGCCGGTATTCGACGGTCCCCGCTCAAGAGAGCTAAAACTAAAAACGCCCCGCGCAGATGCACGGGGCTTGGCTCAACACGTTTATGCCGTGGAGCTTTGCTTCGTTCACCTGCGCCGGCCGCCCTGCGTTGAGGGTCCTTCGTCCGGAAAGCCACTGTGGTCCCCAGCGCACAACTGCAGAGTTGAGCCATGTTCAGGAGAGTGGATTTCCAACAACCGACGGTCTTTGGTACCCCCAGCTTACGCGAGGCATTGCCGGTCCGCCAAATCGGCGCTTAGCTGGTGCTGGTGCGCAGCGTGGGGAGCTCCTTCTGCCAGATACCCGTCACACCGGCCGTCTGGAATCCGAGCTGCTTGTTGACCGTCAGGAGGTACCGGTTCTCCGGCGCATTCCAGGTGTAAATGATGCGCGCGTCCGGGAACTGCTCGCTGAGCCGCTCCATGTTGGCCACCTTGATCAGCAGCCCGAGCTTGTTGCCCCGGTGTTCCTGCAGGACCAAGGTATCGTCCTGGAACACCACGTCAGCCCGGTGGGCCAGGACGGTGATGGTGGTCAGGCCCACCAGCGCCCCGGTGGCGATGTACTCGACTGCGGTGACCACCGTTCTCCTGCCCTGCGCGATGGCGACGTCTTCCGCCTCACGCAGGATGCCGCCGTCGAACACCATGTCCTGTTCAATCGGCGCATCCAGGGAAGGGTCGACGTCAGCGCCGGCCTGGTTTTCCAGCACGGCCACGGCCTCCAGCCAGCGGTCCGGGCAACGGTCCGTCCAATGGTGCAGCCGGTACCGGCCGTTGTTGGCTTCTTCGGCTTCAGCCTGGAGGTCGGCAACCAGCTTGGTGTCCAGGGGCAGGAGGCAGGAACTGAATTGCTCGATGTGCTGCAGCGTGTATCCGGTCCTCTGCGCGAACTCCACTTCGCGGCTCTCCAGGGGCACAAATCCCTGCCCGGTACCGGGCACCAGCTGGGCCCGTTCAAACTCGTGCAGTGACGCGCCCGGATGGTTGGTGTCCACCAGGATCATGGTGCGGCCTTCACCCCTTGCCAGCTGTTCGGCAGCCTCAAGCAGGCGGCGCCCCACCCCCTGCCGCTGGAACTCGGGCAGGATGTCCAGGGTGAGCTCGGCCAGGTCCAGGTGGTCGGTCAGGGGCAGCGCAATATCAACCGTGCCCACAATGGCGCCGTCCACCTTGGCCACGAGGATCAGCTGGCGCTCGTACGGGTCCGCGAACTCAAGCAACTTCTCCTGTGGACCGTACGCAAGATCGTCGCTGCCCCACGTCTGCATCCGGACCTTGCGGCCCACCTCCACGGCGGCGAGGAAGTCTGCTGCGTCCGGGGTGTCCAATGAGTCGGGTACATACAGCTGCTCGATCTTCACGTCTATTGCCATGCGGGCATCATCCCAGCCGTTTCTGCCACTCACCTTCATAGCCGGCGGGCCTGAATCCGAGGGCGGTATTTATCGCCAGCATATGCTGGTTTTCGCTGGCATTCCATGTCAGGACCGAGCGCGCCGGGGGCCATTTCTCCTGGGCACGCCGCAGGTTGGCCGCCTTGATCAGCATCCCCAGGCGGTGGCCGCGGTGCCCCGCCGCCACGAGGGTGTCCTGCTGGAGCAACGACTCCGGGACCTGGGGGCGCCAGGCCAGGACGGAGTAGGCAACCAGTTCACCGGTGGGGCGGTACACCGCCGCGGCCACAGAGATCTGCACACCGCTGCGGACCAGGGCCTGTTCATCGTCACGCACGCGGCGGACGTCCCAGTCCTCCCGTTCCCAGTCCATGCCGGCTGTTGGGGCGTCCGTACTCATCCGCGCCCGCAACCCGGCATAGCCGGCTACGAGCGTCTCCGGGCAGTGGCCGTCCCAGGCCGTCAGGATGTAGTCGCCGCTGCGGGCCAGGGCTTGAGCCTCCAGTTGCGCCAGCAGGGTACCCGGTACGGGCAACATGAGCCGGCTGGAACGCTCCACCTGCTCGAGCTCATACCCGGCGGACAGGGCAAAGGCAGTTGCAGGGTCATCCCCCGGCAGTTGGCCAACCCCGGATCTCGCGGGGATCATGGGCGAATCACGCCGTACGGCGTCCAGGGGCACCTCATGGAAGGAACCCAAGGATGACCTGCCGCGTGTCCGTGCCACGGTTTCGGCATGCTCCAGCAGGACGCGACCCAGCCCCCTGCGGCGCCGCTCAGGAACGACCAGGACGTCGATACCTGCGGTGGCCAGGTTCTCGCGCAGGGGCAGCGTCACGGAGCACAGCCCCACCGGCTCCCCGCCGGCCCGGGCAAGGAACAGGTGCCGTTCCTCGTACTCGTTGCCGCGCCAGAACTCCAGCGCTTCGGCCGGGGTAAGGCAGCGGTCCAGGCTCCCCCAGACGGTCAGCGACTCTGCCTCCTTCATGGCCTGGCAGGCCAGAAGGTCCGGGGACGGCTCGGTGCCAGGGAGGTCCTGGCCGCGCGGAGGAATGACGACGGCGGCAACCGCCAGGGCAGCGGACGGCGGCGAAGACGCGGGCTGGGTTCGCTTGGGCTGGTCCATGCCGCCAGCTTAGGCACTGCCCGCCGGTATGGAGGCAAAAAGAAGACCGCCCCGGCGCATGAGCGCCGGAACGGTCTCCGATTGCTCCGGAATCACTCCGGAAGCAGGAACTTCAGTGAGGGACTATGCCTCGGTGAGCACCTTGGTGACGTTGGGGTCCACGGAGATGCCGGGGCCGAACGTGGTGGCAACGGTAGCCTTCTGGATGTAGCGGCCCTTAGCAGCGGACGGCTTGAGGCGAAGAACCTCTTCCAGTGCTGCTGCGTAGTTCTCGGCCAGCTTGATGGCGTCGAAGGAAACCTTGCCGATGATGAAGTGCAGGTTGGAGTGCTTGTCGACGCGGAAGTCGATCTTTCCACCCTTGATGTCGTTGACGGCCTTGGTGACGTCGGGGGTCACGGTGCCCGTCTTCGGGTTCGGCATCAGGTTACGCGGGCCCAGGACCTTACCGAGGCGGCCAACCTTGCCCATGAGGTCAGGGGTGGCAACGGCGGCGTCGAAGTCGGTCCAGCCACCGGCGATCTTTTCGATCAGGTCGTCGGAACCAACGAAGTCGGCGCCGGCTGCGATTGCGGCCTCAGCCTTGTCACCCGTTGCGAAAACCAGGACGCGGGCGGTCTTACCGGTGCCGTGGGGCAGGTTGACGGTGCCGCGGACCATCTGGTCAGCCTTGCGGGGGTCGACGCCGAGGCGGAAAGCGACCTCAACAGTGGCGTCGAACTTGGACGGATTGGTGTCCTTGGCCAGCGTTACTGCCTCGAACGGTGCGTAGTGCTTCTCCACGTCGATCTTGGCGGCTGCTGCCTCATATGCTTTGCTGCGCTTTGCCATGCTGCTTATTTCTCCTTGTGCAGTTGTGGTCTGCGGACCGCGCTGGGCCCTGCCACAGTCGGTGATCCGGTTCGTTATCCGGCCCGGATGGCCAACATTTCAATTTTTTTGGTGCCGGTGTCCCGGCGGTGCCGCCCGTCGTCGTCAATTACCCCGACGCTGGACAGCGGTAAGGGCTGTTAGCCCTCGACGGTAATGCCCATGGAGCGGGCGGTGCCGGCGATGATCTTCGCTGCGCCTTCGAGGCTGGTGGCGTTGAGGTCTTCCATCTTGGTGGAGGCGATCTCGTTGACCTGGGCCTGGGTCAGCTTGGCAACCTTGACGGTGTGCGGGGTGGATGAACCCTTGGCAACGCCTGCAGCCTTCTTGATGAGCTCTGCAGCCGGCGGGGTCTTGGTGATGAACGTGAAGGAACGGTCCTCGTAGACCGTGATTTCCACGGGGATGACGTTTCCGCGCTGGGCTTCCGTCGCAGCGTTGTACGCCTTGCAGAATTCCATGATGTTGACACCGTGCTGGCCAAGCGCAGGACCGATCGGCGGGGCCGGGTTGGCGGCACCTGCCTGGATCTGCAGCTTGATGAGGCCGGTGACCTTCTTCTTGGGAGCCAATGTAGGGTCCTTCTCTCAATAACGTCCTGGGGCACAGGAGCGTGCCTCAGGTTTTTGGCCGCCATGGCAAGGCGGCCGGCCGTTCCGGCGCCGCTAAGCGGGCGGCACCGGGACGAATTCTAGGATTCTCAGATCTTGGTGACCTGGTTGAACGCCAGGGTGACCGGCGTTTCGCGCTCGAAGATGGAGACCAGCACCACGAGGGTCTGGGACTCGGGCTTGATCTCCGAGATCGTGGCGGGGAGGGTCTCGAACGGACCTTCCTTGACGATGACGGACTCGCCGACCTCGAAGTCGACGGCCACGGGAACCTGGTTCTGCTTGTTGACCGGCTTGCCCTTCTCGGCCTGCTCTTCCTCGAAGACGGGAGCGAGCATGGAGAAGACCTCGTCCAGGCGCAGCGGGACCGGGTTGTGGGCGTTGCCCACGAAGCCGGTAACGCCGGGAGTGTGGCGGACGGCGCCCCAGGAGGCGTCGGTCAGGTCCATGCGGACCAGGACGTAGCCGGGGATGCGGACGCGGTTGATCACCTTGCGCTGTGCGTTCTTGATCTCCACGACTTCTTCCATGGGCACCTGGATTTCGAAGATGTAATCTTCCATGTCCAGGGTCTGGATGCGGGTTTCAAGGTTGGCCTTCACGCGGTTCTCGTAACCGGCGTAGGAGTGGATGACGTACCAGTCACCCTCCTGGCGGCGCAGCTTGGCCTTGAACTCCTCGGCCGGATCAGCGGCTGCGGTGGCGGCAGCGGCGGCAAGAGCGTCTGCGGGCTCGTCGTCACCGTCGGCGTCGGAAGCGTCGGCTTCGTCGGCGTCAGCAACTGCTGCGTCGGAGGCTGCGTCGTCGGATTCGGGCGCGGAGGACTCAACCTCGGACTCTTCACCGGCTTCTGCCGTGACGTCCGGGGATTCTTCCAGCCCAGTCTCGGTTACCTCGAGCTCCTGCTCAGACACTTGGTCTCCTGCTTCCTCATTGCCTAACATGCCTATTTAAATGGCTCAATTCCGCACGCCGGCGATTCCTTCCGGTTACCCGGGCGAAACACGCGGCCTGCGGACCGTGCAGCCTTAGCTGTCCTTGGAGCCGGTGCCGCCGAAGATCCAGCTGACAGCGGTTCCGAAACCAATGTCCAGCAGGCTGACGATGACCATCATGATGGCCACGAACACCAGCACCACGAGCGTGTAGTTGATCAGTTCCTTGCGGGTGGGGGCAACAACCTTCTTCAGTTCGCCAATGATCTGGCGGACAAAGAGTGCAATGCGGGCGAAGAAGTTTGCCTTGGCTTCCTTCTTAGCTGGGCGGCCCTTGGAGCTGCTGGCAGCTGTTTCGGTCACCTGGTCCTCGCTCATCTTTGCAATGGTGGATTACCCGGCCCTGATCAGAACCATGGTTGCTGCGCCTGCTCCGGGCTTTCGCCCGGAGCAGCTTGCGCAGGGCAGACAGGACTCGAACCTGCAACCTGCGGTTTTGGAGACCGCTGCGCTACCAATTGCGCCACTA
Source organism: Pseudarthrobacter sp. rb (assembly GCF_056389225.1). Lineage (NCBI taxonomy): Bacteria > Bacillati > Actinomycetota > Actinomycetes > Micrococcales > Micrococcaceae > Pseudarthrobacter > Pseudarthrobacter sp. rb. Next base: position 180,735 of record NZ_JBWJAR010000004.1, read on the forward strand.
CCCTATGGGATGAATTCCACTCTTTGATGGCCCAACACCAGTTTGGACTGGGGCGCACGCCATCATCTGTGTTTCAACACCGGTGAACCAGTCTACGCAAGAACTTCGCGTAGGTAAAACCAGCCCGTTCCGGCCCATCCGCAGTCCGGCTTGAAACGTGCTGCGCGGGGCAGTCATAAATCAAAACCGGCACCCCGGAGGGTCCGGTGAACAGCATAGAGTAGAACTCGTCGAATCCCACATTCCAGCCTCCGGGCTGCAAGCGAAGAACGGACCTGCCAATGTCTTCCGCCCGCGTTTCCCAACGCATCTCCGCAATTGCCGAATCCGCAACCCTGGCCGTTGACGCCAAGGCCAAGGCGCTGAAGGCAGCTGGCCGGCCGGTTATTGGTTTCGGTGCGGGCGAACCCGATTTCCCCACCCCGGACTACATCGTCCAGGCGGCCATCGAGGCTGCCGCCCAGCCCAGGTTCCACCGCTACTCCCCTGCCGGCGGCCTGCCCGAACTGAAGAAGGCAATCGCAGAGAAGACGCTGCGCGACTCCGGCTACACGGTGGATCCCTCACAGGTGCTGGTCACCAACGGCGGCAAGCAGGCCGTCTACAACACCTTCGCCACCCTGGTGGATCCGGGCGACGAGGTCATTGTGCCTGCCCCGTTCTGGACCACCTACCCTGAGGCCATCCGGCTGGCCGGCGGCGTCCCCGTAGAGGTCTTCGCCGGGCCCGAACAGGACTACCTGGTGACCGTTGAACAGCTCGAAGCAGCCGTGACGGACCGGACCAAGATCCTGCTGTTCGTCTCGCCGTCGAACCCCACTGGTGCCGTGTACTCCCCCGGGCAGGTGGCGGAGATCGGCAAGTGGGCCGCGGCCAAGGGCCTGTGGGTGGTCACGGACGAAATCTACGAGCACCTCACCTACGACGGTGTCCCGTTCACGTCCATCGCCACCGCTGCCCCGGAACTGGGCGACAAGGTGGTCATCCTCAACGGCGTCGCCAAGACGTACGCCATGACCGGCTGGCGGGTGGGCTGGATGATCGGCCCGGCAGACGTCATCAAGGCGGCCACCAACCTCCAGTCGCACGCCACGTCCAACGTGTCCAACATCATGCAGATTGCCGCCCTCGCTGCCGTGTCCGGCCCACTGACCGCCGTCGATGAGATGAAGGTGGCGTTCGACCGCCGCCGCAAGGCCATCGTCGCGGGGCTGAATGCCATTGACGGCGTGGAATGCCCGACGCCGAAGGGCGCCTTTTACGTATACGCGGACGTCCGTGCGCTGCTGGGTAAGGAATTCCCCACCGCGTCCGGCACCGCCACACCGCAGACCTCCGCAGAGCTGGCCTCGCTGATCCTCGACGAGGTTGAGGTGGCAGTGGTTCCGGGCGAGGCGTTCGGCCCCTCCGGCTTCCTGCGCCTCTCCTACGCCCTGGGGGACGAGGACCTCGCTACGGGTGTCCAGCGCCTGCAGGACTTCCTGGGCAAGGCCCAGTAACGCCCCCTCACCTTTCGCAGGAAAAACCGGAACGCCCCATCACCAAGTGATGGGGCGTTCCGGTTTAAGGCCCGAAAGGTGATGGGGCGTTGGAGATTGAACGGCAGGATCTGATGGGGCGTCTAGAGGAGGCGCCGCTCCGCGGCCCACTTGGTGAGTTCGTGGCGGCTGGAGAGCTGGAGCTTCCGCAGCACCGCCGAGACATGGGTCTCCACGGTCTTGATGCTGATGAAGAGTTCCTTGGCCACTTCCTTGTAGCTGTAGCCCCGGGCGATGAGCCGCATGACCTCCAGTTCGCGGGCTGAGAGCTTGTCCAGTTCATCATCGGCGATGTCCGCGGGGGCAGTGCCGAAGGCGTCCAGGACAAAACCGGCCAGGCGGGGCGAGAAGACGGCATCACCGCCGGCCACCCGGAACACGGCGTCGGTAATTTCGGTGCCGGAGATGGTCTTGGTGACATAGCCGCGGGCGCCGGCACGGATGACGGCGACCACGTCCTCCGCGGCGTCGGAGACGCTCAGTGCCAGGAAGCGGGTGCTGGACAGGAGCGCAGCGGAGCCTGCGATGACCTCCCGGCCGCCGCCGCCCAGTCCGCCGGGCAGGTGCACGTCCAGGAGGACGACGTCGGGCCGCTGCTGGGCTATCACGGCGATGGCCTGCTCAACGGTGGCGGCCTCCCCCACCACCTGGATGCCGGCGTCGAGGTCCGCCTTCAGACCGGACCGGAAGATGGCGTGGTCGTCCACAAGGACCACCCGCACGGGGGTGGCCGGCCGGGCACTTCCGGCACCTGTTCCCTGGGTTGTGTTCATGATTTTCCTTCCGCGTGTTCTGCTGCGGCCGGCAGCCGGAGGCGGACCTCGGTGCCGTCGCCGGTGCTGAGGATGGCGGCCGAGCCGCCGTGCCGTTTCATCCTGCCGATGATTGATTCCCGAATACCGAGCCGGTCCGCGGGCACGTCCCGCAGCTCAAAGCCCGATCCCCTGTCCTTGATGAAAATCTCGGCCTGCCCGTCCGACGCTTCAAGGTAGACCGAGACCGTCCCGCCACCGTGCCGTGAGGCGTTGAGCATGGCCTCCCGGCTTGCCTGGACCAGGGCCTCATGCGCCTCGGTCATGGCGGCGTCACCGACGGTGACCACCTCCACGGCGTTGCCGAGCAGGTCCTCCACCTCCCCGGCAACAGCCTTGATCCGGTCCGAGAGCTGACCGCTTTCGCGGCCTGGATCCTGGAACAGCCAGCCGCGCAGCTCGCGTTCCTGGGCACGGGCCAGGCGGACGACGTCGTGCTCGTTGCCTGCGCGCCGCTGGATCAAAGCGAGGGTCTGCAGTACCGAATCGTGGAGGTGGGCGGCGATCTCGGCACGTTCCGTTTCCCGGATCCGGCCGGCGCGCTCCGCTTCCAGGTCACGCCAGAACTTCAGGGCCCAGGGCAGCAGGACCAGCACCACGCCGCCGAGGACGGCCACCGACGCGAGCAAGGCGAGCCAGGTCTGTTCCCAGGAACCCGAGCCGGACACCATCACCAGGACCCCGGCCACCACCAGCGCCAGACCGGCAGCGAGCCGGCCCCAGCCTCCGGCCTGGTCCGCCTTGGTCTTGTCCACCAGGCCGGCGCGCCGGGTCTCGTCCAGCTGCATCCACGCGATCGAGGCACCGCCCAGCACAGCAGCAGCCGGGATCAGCGTTCCGAGGGACACATCCACGCCCAGCAACTGGGCAATCATGATGCCCGCCACCAGCAGGAGCCCGCAGCCCAACAGGATTTCCTTGCCATACCGCATTCCACGCGCCCGGAACCAGGGTGGCACCGGGAGCGCGCCCTCACCTTCAGTAAGGGGACCGGCTGCACCCGCCGGGGTTCCGGCGTCGGCCGCTTTTCCTTGGGGCTCGCTCACCGCCGGGGCAATGGGCGACGCCGGGCGGCGGGCGTTGCGGCGGGCGGCCTCGTCCGCCGTGGGCACCATGATCCAGAGCCAGGCATAGAAGACCAGGCCCGCCCCTCCAGCGAAAGACGCCAGGACCATGCCCAGGCGCACGTTCTTCACCGGCCAGCCCAGGTGCGCGGCGAGGCCGGAGCACACCCCCGCGATCACACGGTCGCTGCTCCGTGCCAGGGGCGGCCGCGCCGGAAGGGATGTCATGGGTCAATCCAAACACGGATCAGGGTTGCCCGGACCGCAATCGGCCGCTTCCCGGGGACAGCTCAGGGACGGTTCAGGGTTTCCCCCAATAGAGCGCCAACCGGTCTGAACGGGAGGATCGAGGTATGAACTCGCAGACCCCCTCCCCTGACGACGAACACCCTGCCGAGCCCCTCCCCGACGGGCAGCCCGGCGCGAACAGCGAGCAGCCCACCGAGCCCCTGCCGTCCTCCGCCCCAACGCCTCCGGACCCCGCCACGGTACCGCCTGCGGACGAATCCCAGCGCTACGCGTTCCAAGGCAGCCCCGCCCCGGCGCCGTCCACCGACTTCTTCGGCTGGATCCGCAGCAACGGTATCTACCGGGGAAACGACCGCTGGATCGGCGGCGTCTGCAGCGGCATCGCCCACCGGCTTGGCGTTGACCCGATTATCATCCGCGGCGCCTTTATCGTCCTGACCCTTCTGGCGGGCATCGGGGTACTGCTGTACGGCCTGGCCTGGGCCTTCCTTCCGGAACCGGACGGCAGGATTCACGTCCACGAAGCAGGGGCCGGCCGCTGGTCCAGCGGCATGACGGGTTCCCTGATCGCCACGGTCCTGGGCCTCACCGGGCTGGGCGGAGGCTTCTGGGGCTGGAGCCACAACGGCCTGAGCGGCCTGCTGTGGACCCTCTTCTGGGTAGGCGGCGCCATCTACCTGATCTACTACCTCTCCCAGCGCAACAAGGCCCACCCCACCATGGCCGGGCACGGCACGGCCGCCTCCGGCGGGACCTACCCGATGGACGGCACGGCCCACACCTCAACGTTCACCGCCGGCACCGTTCCCGGTCCTGGCCCAACTGCAGCACCCACCCACGGCAGCGGCCCCACCGGTTCAGCGCCCACCGGCTCCTACGGCCGCGGCAGCTACAGTCCTGCCGGAAGCGTCCCGGCCGCCCCCGGCGGCGTTGGCGGCGCCAGGGTTGGGGCGGGCGGAGTTGGGGCCGGCGGAGTTGGAGGCGCCGGCGCCTCCCCGGGCGGCCCCGGCAACGGCAGACCCGGTGACGCCGGGTACCCCACCCCGTGGGTCCCGCCGCGGCCGCCAAAGCCCCGCCCATCCGGTCCCGGCGCCCCCGCAGTGGCCATCGCCACGGGGTCTGCCCTGCTGGTGGGCGGCGGACTCAAGGCACTGGACGCGGCGGACATCATCAACCTGGGCGGCTCGGGGAACGCCATCGTGTGGGCCAGCGCGGCGGCGGTCCTTGGCCTGGGCATCCTGGTGGCGGGCTTCCGCGGCCGCACGTCCGGCATCCTGAGCCTCTTCGCGGTGATCGCGCTGGTTACCGGAGGCATCTACAACACCCTGGACGACGGCCGGATGCGGTTCCAGCAAGTTGACTGGAACCCGGCCAGCATCGAGGAAGCGCGCGGCGGCATCGACATCACCGCCGGCCGGGGAACCGTGGACCTCACGGGACTCTCCCCAACCGCCCCCCTGACGTCCGACGTCGTGGTTCCCCTGGACATCACTGCCAGCAACGTGACCGTGGTGATCCCGCAGAACCTCCCCGTTGACATCAAGGCGGACATGACCATGGGCAACCTGAACGAAGGAAGCGGCCAGCGCGGCGGCACCACCACCCGCGAAAGCAGCTACAACACGGACCGTCCGGGCAACCACCTGGTGGTGCAGATCGACGGCACCTTCAGCAACGTCACGATCCAGGAAGGCAACTGACATGGACAACAGCAACATTCCGACGACGGCAGGCCAGGACACTGCCGGACCGGCACCGGCCAGGGTGGGGACGGTGGTGTGGGGACTGATCGTCCTGGCACTGGCCGCGCTGATCATCGTGGCGCAGCTTGGCATCGTGACGCTGAACGGCACCTACGTCCTAATCGGCCTCATGATCGGCGCGGGCGTGGCCCTGGTGGTGGGCGGCCTGCTCTCAGCCCGGAAACGTGACAACGAACCAACTACAGGGAAGTCTTGAACCATGGATAAGTTCTTCAGCATTGTCAGGGGCTTCGGCCTGAAGCGCGGCCCCGAGCGGTGGCTTGGCGGGGTTTGTGGCGGCATCGCTGCCAAACTCAATGTGGACGTGGCGTTCGTCCGTATCGCCTTCCTGCTCTTCGCCCTGCTTCCGGGCCCGGCCTTCATCTTCTACGTCCTGGCGTGGGTCGTCCTTCCGGACCAGCGCAACGAGATTCCGCTCCAGACGTTCCTGGACCGCCGGTCGCTGAACCGGCCCTGACCTCCAGGACCACGGCCCCTGCCCCCGAGAATGATCACGGGGCAGGGGCCTTTTTCGTGTCCCCGCGTCCGGAGCGGAGCCGGCCCCCATGTAACCGGTTTGTGTCGTACCCCACACCCCCCACTACACTTCTAGGTGAGCTCAGCGTGGCGCTCTGCCTGTAAACCTTCTCCCCAGGATTTGAGCCGAACATGAAAATTGGAATCCTCACCAGCGGTGGCGACTGCCCCGGATTGAACGCCGTGATCCGAGGCGCAGTGCTCAAAGGCATTGCGGTCCACGGCCAGGAGTTCGTCGGATTCCGTGATGGCTGGCGGGGCGTGGTGGAAGGGGACATCATCGACATCCCCCGCACCATGGTCCGCGGCATCGCCAAACAGGGTGGCACCATTTTGGGCACCTCCCGCACCAACCCGTTCGAAAACGGCGGCGGTCCCGAGGCCATCAAGGCCCACATGGACCGGCTGGGCATCGACGCCATCATTGCCATCGGCGGGGAGGGAACCCTGGCCGCGGCCAAGCGCCTGACCGACGCCGGACTCAAGATCGTGGGCGTCCCCAAGACCGTGGACAACGACCTCGACGCCACCGACTACACCTTCGGTTTCGATACCGCCGTCCAGATCGCCACCGAGGCCATCGACCGGCTCCGCACTACGGGTGAATCCCACCACCGCTGCATGATCGCGGAAGTGATGGGCCGGCACGTGGGCTGGATTGCACTGCACGCCGGGATGGCTGCCGGGGCGCACGCCATCCTGATCCCGGAGCAGAAGGTCAGCATCGAGCAGATCACCGAATGGGTCAATGAAGCCCACGCCCGCGGCCGCGCGCCCTTGGTGGTGGTGGCTGAAGGGTTCGTTCCGGAGCACATGGAAAGCCCGCACTCCGAGCGCGGCCTGGACACGTTCGGCCGTCCCCGCCTGGGCGGCATCGCAGACCAGCTGGCGCCCGAACTCGAAGCCCGGACCGGCATCGAAACCCGTGCCACCATCCTGGGGCACATCCAGCGCGGCGGCGTCCCCTCGGCCTTTGACCGGGTCCTGGCCACCCGGCTGGGCATGGCCGCCATCGACTCCGTGGTCGAAGGCTACTGGGGCACCATGGTGGCCCTGAAGGGCACGGACATCCAGCATGTCGCCTTCGAGGAAGCCCTGGGCCAGCTCAAGACCGTCCCGCAAAACCGCTACGACGAAGCCGCGGTCCTGTTCGGCTAAGCCTGCAGGCCGCCCTAGGCTGGGACCATGACACTCGATCCCGGCTCAGCGGCCATCATCCAGTTGGCGTGGGCACGCCGGCTGGGCCTTGACGACGACGCGTTCGGTGACGCCCTGGCATCGGGTGAACGGATTGTCCGGGCCGATGAATCGGCCCGGACTGTCGAGTTTGTGCGGCTGTTCGGAAGTTCCGCCCTGGTGGGACCACGGAGCGTCATCGACGCCGCGGCGGAAATTCCCGACGAGGAAATGGCCCAGCACGTCACCCTCCTGAAACTGACCAGGCAGCAGGGCGGCCACGGACTCGGTGCCGCGGCCCTGTTCTTCGCCGACGACCTGCCCCTCCAGCAGCCCTCCGAGGAACTGACCGTCTCGCACGGTAATCCGGAGGCGATCGAGCTGGAGGGCAGGTGCCCGCCGGACGACGTCAACGAGGTGGGTCTTTCCGACCTCGAGAACCGCTACACGATCGTCCATGAAATCGATGGCAGGCGGGTCCCCCTTGCCTGCGGCGCTTATGGCGAGTGGGAAGGCCTGCTCGGCAACATGGGGGTCCTGGTGGATCCTGAGTGGCGACGGCAAGGTCTCGGAGCCCTGGCCGGATCCATCGCCGCCCACGAGGCACTGGCGGCCGGGCTGACGCTGCAATGGCGTGCAGACGTCAGCAACACCGGATGCCTTGCCCTCGCCCGGAAACTGGGGCTCTCAGCCGGCGGAATCCAGACCAGCGTCCACCTTCGGTGACTCCTGGCCCTGCCCTGGGCCTCCCCAGTTCTGGACCGGCTTCGGCTTGGCAAAGAACAGCGCAACGGCTGCCGCAACCAGCACCACTGCGGCCGGGAGGAGGATCGACTGGGCCATCGCCGTCGAAAACCCTGCGTGCAGGAACTCGGGAAGCGTACCGCCGCCCATGCCCATGCCCTCACCGGATGGGCCGCCCGGGCCTCGGGACGGGAGTTCGGCCGCCAGCCGCGACTGGATGAGGACGGCGATCGCAGCACTGCCCAGCACGGCACCGAACTGGCGGGTGGTGTTGTAAACGCCGGAGCCGGCACCGGCCTGGCGCGGCGGAAGGTTCCGGGTGGCAGTGGTGCTCAGCGGAGCCCAGATACCGGCGTTGGCAAAGCCCAGGACTGCGCTGGGAAGCAGGAACAGCAGGATGGGTGTGTCCGGCTGCATCAGCAGGCCGTTCCACACCAGTGCCACCGCCATGAGCGTCAACCCGGCGGCGGCAAGGTACTTGGGGTTGACCCGGTCGACGATCTTGCCCACCACGGGTGCCATGCCGCCTGAGATCAGCGCCATAGGAACCATCAGCAGTGCCGACTGGGTGGGCGTCAGACCACGGACCAACTGGTAGTAGAAGATCAGGGGCAGGCCGAAGGACGTCACGGTGAAGCCCACCATGGTAATGCCCAGATTGGCGAGGGAGAAGTTGCGGTCGCGGAACAGTCCAAGGGGAAGCAGCGGCTCGCCCTTGTTGAACCGCTGCCACGCCACGAAGGCCGCCAGGATGACAAGACCGGCGATGATGAGGCCCCACACACTGATCGGCCCGGTAATGGTGCCCCAGTTGTACGTCTCGCCCTCCTGGATGCCAAAGACCAGCAGGAAGAGCCCGACGGCGCTCAGCAGGACACCGGGGATATCGAACCGGTGCGGGTGCGTGCTCAGCGCAGGGACGTTGCGCATCGCCAGGATGAAACCGACGACGCCGATGGGCACGTTGATGAAGAAGATCCACTCCCAGCCCAGGCCGTCCACCAGGACACCGCCCAGGATGGGCCCCACCAGGGTGGCCATGCCGGCCGTGGCACCCCAAATGGCCATGGCGGACCCACGGCGGTCAGGCGGAAAGATGCGGGTGATGACGGCCATGGTCTGGGGCGTCATGACCGCGGCGCCGAGGCCCTGCAGCACGCGCGCCACGATGAGGGTCTCCACGTTTTGGGCCAGGCCGCACCAGAGCGAGGCCAGGGTGAACACCACCAGGCCGAGCAGGTACAGCCGCTTCGGCCCGAACCTGTCACCGAGGCGGCCCGTGATGAGCAGTGGAACGGCGTAGGCCAGCAGGTAGGCGCTGGTCACCCAGATCACCGAGTTAATGTCGGCATGGAGGCCCTCCATGATCCGGGGATTGGCCACCGAGACGATGGTGCTGTCGATCAGGATCATGAAGAACCCGATCACCAGGGACCACAGTGCCGGCCACGGCTTTTCTACGTTTTCCACTCTGTCATCCTTCTGGAGTTTTGTTTGGTGCCGGGCGGAAACCCGGAAAAGTCAGCCCAGCAGGTCCAGGATCTCCGAGCGGGCAAACATCTGCGCCGCTGCCCGTGCCGACGGCGCACCGGCGTCCGGATCCGCTCCGGCGCCCAGGAGAACCCGGGCCACGTCCGTGTAACCCTTGAACGCCGCTCCTGCGAGCGGGGTCTGTCCCCTGTCGTTGGCGGTGTTGGCTTCAGCACCGTGCTGCAGAAGCAGCTGCACGGTCCCGGCATGGCCGTGGTACGCCGCCAGCATGAGCAGCGAGTCACCGGCGGCGTTGGTCATGGTGGCGGGCACCCCGGCGTCCAGGTAGGCACCCAGTAGCTCGTCGCTGCCGTCACGGGCAGCCTGGAAGAGCGTGTGCGCCAAAGCCAGGGCGTCGTCGTCGTGCCCCTCCGTTGCCTCTGCCCCGGCGTGGTCGGGCGTGGTGTTCTCGGTCATCAGCGTGGCCCCCTCAGGAATCCGGTCTGGCGGCCCACGACCTGGCCGGCGTCGGGGGCGACGATGAGTTCCTGGGCGGCCGGATACGGCTCGTCGCCGTCCAGGACCGTCAGTATTTCATCCGGGGCCACGGAACGCTTGATGACTGCCAGGGCGACGGGGCCCATTTCGTAGTGCTGCGCCACCGATGTCACGGTCCCCACTTTCCGCTCCCCGGCCAAGACGGGACTGCCGGCAGCGGGCAGGGTGTGCTGCGAACCGTCCAACTGCAGGAACACCAGCCGGCGCGGCGGGTGGCCAAGGTTGTGGACGCGGGCGATGGTTTCCTGCCCCTTGTAGCAGCCTTTGGCCAGATGCACGGCGGTGCGCAGCAGGTCCAGCTCGTGCGGGATGGTCTTGTCGTCCGTCTCGGCCCCGATCCTGGGCCGCCACGCAGCGACCCGGAGGGCCTCGGCGGCGAGCACGCCGGCCAACGCGCGCCCGGCGACGGCGTCCTCAAGCCCGGCGGCGGGGATGAGGTACTCGAACCAAGGGCGCTCAAGCCCGGGATGGTTCTCCTCGGAGACGGTGGCGTAGGAGTATCCGCCGGCGGAGACGTGCGGCCACGGGTCCTGCCAGGCGAGGTGGCCGGACCATTCGGGGACGGCACGTGTGCTGCCCACAACGGCCCAGTCCCCCGAGACGTCGGCGATCTCCACCCGCAGCATGAACTTCATGCGGTTGAGGTACTCGGCAAGCGGGGCGGCTTCGGCTGCCTCCACGATCAGCCAGGTGCTTTCGCCGTCGTCGACCACCCGGGCGTCGAAATCGATGCGGCCCTGGACGCTGAGGAGCAGCAGTTCGCTGGACTCGGCCGGTTTCAGGGCTGCCACCTGCTGTGAGGACAGGGTATTGAGCCAGCTGAGCCGGTCCGGCCCGGTGACGGTGACCACGCCGCGGTGGGAAAGGTCGACGACGGCTGTTCCGGCGGCGAGTGCGCGCTGCTCGCGCAGCGGCTCGCCGTAGTGGGCGGCGACCCCGGCGTCAGGGCCGGCGGCCTCGACGGCCCCGGGGCGCGACAACAAAGGGCTGGGCGTAGTCATATGTAGTAGAAGTCCTTGGAGGTCAGCGGTATTCCGGGTTTTCGAAATCGAATCGTGTGCCGGCAGCCCATTCGCCCGGCAGGTTTCCGTACGCGGGATAACCCCCGGCGTCCTTCAGGGTCCGGGCCAGGTGCAGGAGGTTCCACGTCATGAACGTGGTGTTCCGGTTGGTGAAGTCTGTCTCCGGGCCGCCCGAGCCTTCATCCAGGTAACTGGGTCCGGGCCCCACCGGCCCGATCCATCCGGCGTCGGCCTGCGGGGGGATGCTGAAGCCGATGTGCTGCAGGCTGTACAGGACGTTCATGGCGCAGTGCTTAATGCCGTCTTCGTTTCCGGTGATCAGGCAGCCGCCGACTTTCGGGTAGAACGCCCATTGGCCCTTGCCGTTGAGCTCCCCGGAGTGGGCGTAGAGGCGTTCGATCAGCTTCTTGGTCTGGGAGGAGTTGTCCCCCAGCCAGATGGGTCCGGCCACCACAACAATGTCGGCTTCCTGGACCGCGGGGTAAAGCTCCGGCCACTCGTCGGTAGCCCAGCCGTACTGGGTCATGTCCGGGTAGACGCCGCTGGCGATGTCGTGGTCCACCGTGCGGATCACCGTGGTGCTGACGCCCTGCTTTTCCATGATCCGGCGGCTGATGCGGATCAGCCCATCGGTGTTGGAGGTCTGGGGCGACTTCTTCAGCGTGCCGTTGAAGAAGACAGCCTTGAGGTCGCTGTAACCGGCCGGCGTTCCTGCTGCTTCCCGGGTGCTTTCTTCCACGGTGCCGCTCCCCTTTTCGTGGGTCAGGAGACCCTCTTTATGGTCAGGAAACTCGTTGGTCAGGAAACCCTGTGCAGGAAGGCGGAAGCATGTGCCTCCAGACCCTTTCCTGCCTCACCGCCCGCGGCCACGTCCCACCGCCACAACAGGTTGCCGTCCACCAGACCGAAAATGCGGGTGGCCGCGCTGTAGTCCTTCGAGTGGCTGCCGCGCATCACCATGTCGGTGGTCAGCTGGATCTGGGGACCCTTGATCTGGCCGTAGTACAACTCCGAGATTCCGCCGGGGTGCGAGATGGACACGGAGATGTCGAAGCCGCCGTCCTTGTTGCGCAGTGCCTCTACCTCGTCGGCACTCTTCAGCACCGGCACGATGTCGGCCGGCACCAGGCCGGGACCGCCGTCGGCATCAAGCTGCTTGCGCTCCAGGGCCCAGAAACCTGTCTCGACGGTGAGCGGCCGCAGGCGCGTGCCTTCGTCGTCGGTCAACCAGCTTTCGGCACGGTACTGCAGATACGGCAGGCCGTTGTGGGTGAAGGAGACGTGCTGCAGGAAGTGTTCGGAATCCTCGTCGCCGCTGCCCAGCCGGCCCCGGCCCTCCCACTCACCGATGAGCCAGGAAAGGGGGACGAGTTCGGGGGTCAGGTCTGTAGGAATCTCAATGGGCATTGGTATTACCTCCAGATACGGCCGGTCCTGGAAAAGGGGTGGCTACTTCTGGCCCTTGAAGAGGCGGTAGACCACGAATCCGGCGAACCAGGCCATGGACAGGCTCGCAATGCCGAGCAGGACAAGGAAGAAGATTTCAAAAGCAAGTACGGACATGGTGCCATCCTAACCCGTTAGTAGATGAGTAGTTTGTCTATGAAGTACGCGAGGGATCCGACGGCCGAAACCGGGGCAAGGCCCATGCCCAGCGCGGCCGGGATGTTCAGCGGAGCGCCGCGGAGCGTTGCCAGCCGCCGGAAGCTGGCAAGGACCGCACCCACAACCACGCCGAAGACGGCGGCCGGCAGGACGGCGATGTCCGACAGGACCAGCCCGGCGAGCGGTCCGGCCAGTCCGGCAAGCACCACTCCCAGCGGGGCGACGATGCTGTCCGGCCAGCGGATAAGCCCTGCCAGCAGGGCCACTGCCGCGCTGATCGCCGCCACCAGCAGCATTTCCCGGACACCGTTGAACCGGGAGCCGGCAATCCAGCCCGCGCCGAGGCAGGACAACAGGACACCCGCGCAGCATCCAAGGGTGGACTCCAGCCGCTGCGCCTGCCCGGTGCCGCGGATCAGCTGCACCACGAAGACCGCCATCATTCCCAGGGCAACGAAGGCCGGTGTCCAGTCCAGGTATCCGGGGGCGGGCGCCAGGCCCGCCGCCACTGCGGCGCCTGCGCCCGGCAGGGCGATGACGGCGGCGAGGGTCTTCTTGGCGGGAATGCGCAGGAAGTGCGGCCAGCCGATGCCCACGGCCGCGGCGATCAGGATTCCCACCGCCACGAGTGCTTCCGGCGAGGCGTAGACCCCGGCGATGATCGCAATGAGGCCGGCTATCCCGACGACGCCAACGGTCCAGGAGCCAAGAGAACGGACGGGCGCCTGCAGTTCCGCCGTCATGCGGAGCCCGGCCTGTGCTTCGTCTGTGCACTCACTGCGCTGTTTTCCCATCCTGGCGATCGGCCGGAAGGCTGGTCAGCCCCCTCATGGCAGGGCAGGTCCGCCCTGGTCCAATCCTGCCTTATGTGAACTGGATATGTCGCAAAACGTGCTTGCCCACGTCGCGAATCTGTGGTCTGAAAGGGGCTGACGGGTATACTCAAGGTTCAGCTACGCTCCCTGCTGAGGTGGCTGGCCGGCGGCATGCTGACGGACCAAAACCTCCTGCAGGAAGCCAGTACCGGCCGGTGAGAATCCGGTTCAGTCGCCCAACGATGCGCGGACGGCCCTTGGAGGAACAATGTCGCACATCCTGTTACTGACCAACAGCACCGGTTCTTCGGTGGACATCCTGCCTGCCCTTGAGCTGCTGAACCACAGGGTCCATATCCTCCCCGCCGAGCCGACGGCCCTCCTCGAAACAGACCCCTGCGACATTGTCCTGCTGGACGCCCGCAAGGACCTGGTGGGCGCCCGCTCCCTCACCCAGCTCCTGAAAGCCACTGGCCTCAGCGCCCCGCTCGTGCTGATCCTCACTGAGGGCGGCATGGCAGCGGTGTCCTCCGCCTGGGCCGTTGACGACATCGTCCTCGATTCCGCCGGCCCCGCTGAGGTGGAGGCCCGCATCCGGCTGTCCGTCGCCCGGGCCGTGCCCGAGCAGGAAGACACCCCGAGCGAAATCCGCGCCGCCGGCGTCGTCATCGATGAGGCAAGCTACACGGCCCGGGTCAACGGGGCGCCCCTGAACCTGACATTCAAGGAGTTCGAACTCCTGAAGTACCTGGCGCAGCACCCGGGCCGCGTCTTCACCCGGCAGCAGCTGCTTACCGAGGTTTGGGGTTACGACTACTACGGCGGCACGCGCACCGTGGATGTCCACGTCCGGCGGCTGCGGGCCAAGCTCGGCGCAGACCACGAGAACCTGATCAGCACCGTCAGGAACGTGGGGTACCGCCTCACCCTGGTCCGGCAGCAGGAAGATGAACTCACCGAGGCCTGAGCCTGGACCGCCGCCGGCGTATAGCCTTGGCTCATGACTCCAGCGCATCCGCAGAAGTGGCCCGTCCATGTCGTCCGGGGCGGAGTTGACCAGCAACTGCTGAAAGACTGCCGCGACCTTTTGGCCGCGGCTGAGGAATCGGACGGCAATCCTTCCATTTCGGAGCAAACCCTGGTGACCATGCGCGCCGGAGATTCGGCGGAGCACACCCTGCTGACACTGGCCCTCTACGCGCCGGACGAGGACTCCGACCCGGTGACCGGCCAGGATCTGGCGGGCTTCGCCGTCGTGGTTGAAGAGCAGGACGGAACCGGCATCCTGGAAATCGCCGTCCATCCCTCCTACCGGAACCAGGGTGTGGCGGACCGGCTGGTGGGCGCGCTCAAGGAGGTCCGTGGCTTTGACGGGCTGAAGGCGTGGTCCCACGGCAACCACGAGGCCGCGGCCGACCTTGCCGCCCGCTACGGGTACGCGCCGGTGCGCGAGTTATGGAAGATGCGGATGACGACGGCGGGCGCGGACCTGCCCGACGCCGGCCTTCCGGACGGCGTGGCCATCCGTGCCTTCGTGCCCGGCAAGGATGAGGAGGCGTGGCTGGCCGCCAACCGGGCGGCGTTCGCCCACCACCCCGAGCAGGGCGGCCTCACCAGGGCCGACCTCGACGCGCGCATGACGGAGGACTGGTTCGACCCGTCCGGCTTCCTCCTGGCGGAGGGCCGGGACGGCCGCCTCCTGGGGTACCACTGGACCAAGGTCCACCCCCGCCACGGTGAGCACCCTGCGATCGGCGAGGTTTACGTGGTGGGCGTGACGCCGGAGGCACAGGGCATGGGCCTGGGCAAGGCTTTGACCATTGCCGGCATCAAACACCTTCGCGACGCGGGATTGAACGGCGTGATGCTTTACGTGGATGCGGACAACGCCCCGGCCGTTGCCCTGTACCGCCGGCTCGGCTTCACCCGCTGGGACATGGACGTCATGTACGGCCCCGCCGGCGGGTAGGCAGACCGCGAACCAATCCCCGGCGCCGCGTAAAACAAAGGCCGTGGGGCCGGTGAATGCTTGTAAGGTTGAAATGGAGCCGCGCGGGGCGGAAGCGCCGGCACTGGAGCGCCAGCTAAAGGAGAAGCCATGAACCCGGAACCGTCCGGAACAGCCACGTCCCAGGATGTTGCGGTGCCTGTCCGGGCCCGCTTCGGCTCCTCCGAAGTACCGGCATCACGGGCCACCCAGGACCGGATCGACATCCCTGAGTTCGCACCGAACCTGCAGCCGGAAGGCGACATCCGCCCTGACCGGTTCCTGGACCGCGAACTGAGCTGGCTTGCCTTCAATTCCCGGGTGCTGGAACTGGCGGAAGACCCCACCCTCCACCTGCTGGAACGGGTCAGCTTCCTGTCCATCTTCGCCTCCAACCTGGACGAGTTCTTCATGGTCCGCGTGGCAGGCCTCAAGCGCCGCATCGCTACCGGACTCGCCGTCCCCTCCCCTGCCGGCCTGAGCCCGGTTGAGGTGCTGGAGCGGATCAGCGAGGAAGCCCACCGGCTCCAGCAGCGGCATGCACAGGTCTTCGCCGAGCAGATCCGCCCCGCCCTGGCCTACGAGCACATCCACGTCATGCAGTGGGGGGAACTGGACGACGCCGCCCAGCAGCAGCTCAGCGTCATGTTCGCGGAAAAGGTCTTCCCCATCCTGACGCCCCTTGCCGTGGATCCGGCGCACCCGTTCCCCTACATCTCGGGCCTGTCACTGAACCTTGCCGTGGTGGTCCGGAACCCGGTCAGCGACAAGGAGCTCTTCGCCCGCGTCAAGGTCCCGGACCAGCTGCCGCGGCTGATCTCCATCGACGGCCCCCGCGCCGGTGCCGTGCCGGGCCGGGTGGCGCGGTTCATCGCGCTTGAAGAAGTCATCGCCGTGCACCTGGACAAGCTGTTCCCCGGCATGGAGGTCCTGGAGCACCACACCTTCCGCGTGACGCGCAACGAGGACGTGGAGGTGGAGGAGGACGATGCCGAAAACCTCCTGCAGGCACTGGAGAAGGAACTCCTCCGCCGCCGGTTCGGCCCGCCGGTCAGGCTGGAAGTCACCAACGACATCAACCCCAACATCCGGGCCCTGCTGATCCGTGAACTGGGGGTCGAAGAGTCCGAGGTGTACTCGGTGCCCGCGCCGCTGGACATGCGGGGCCTGTCCGTCATCGCCGGCATTGACCGCGCGGACCTGCACTACCCCAAGCATGTCCCGCACACGTCGCGGTACCTGAACGAGTCCGAGACATCCAAGGCTGCCAACGTGTTCGCCGCCATGCGGCGCCGGGACATCCTGCTGCACCACCCGTACGATTCGTTCTCCACGTCAGTCCAGGCTTTCCTGGAACAGGCCGCGGCGGACCCGAAGGTCCAGGCCATCAAGCAGACCCTGTACCGCACCTCCGGTGACTCGCCCATTGTGGATGCCTTGATCGACGCTGCCGAGGCCGGCAAGCAGGTCCTGGCCCTGGTGGAAATCAAGGCGAGGTTCGATGAGCAGGCCAACATCTCCTGGGCCCGCAAACTGGAACAGGCCGGCGTCCACGTGGTGTACGGCATCGTGGGCCTGAAAACGCACTGCAAGCTTTCGCTGGTGGTTCGACAGGAAGTGGACGGGCTGCGACGCTACTGCCACATCGGAACCGGCAACTACCATCCGCGCACTGCACGGTACTACGAGGACCTGGGCCTGCTGACTGCCAACGACCAGGTGGGCGAGGACCTTTCCAAGCTGTTCAACCAGCTTTCCGGCTACGCGCCCAAGTCAACCTTCAAGCGCCTGCTGGTGGCACCCCGCTCCGTGCGCTCCGGGCTCATCGACCGGATTGAGACGGAGATCCGCAATGCCCGGGCAGGCGTGCCGGGCCATGTGCAGATCAAGGTGAACTCGATGGTGGACGAGGCCATCATCGACTCCCTTTACCGTGCCTCCCAGGCTGGCGTGAAGGTGGACGTCGTGGTCCGCGGCATCTGCTCGCTGCGCCCCGGCGTTCCCGGCCTGAGCGACAACATCACGGTGCGTTCCATCCTGGGCCGGTTCCTTGAACACTCGCGGGTGTTCGCCTTTGCCAACGGCGGGGACCCCGTGGTGTACATCGGCTCCGCGGACATGATGCACCGGAACCTGGACCGACGGGTGGAGGCGCTGGTGCAGCTCAGCAGCCCGGACGACATCACCTACGTCCTTGACCTCCTGCGGCGCTACATGGACCCGGAAACCTCCAGCTGGCATCTCGACAACGAGGGCCGCTGGATTCGGCACCACCTCTCCGAGGACGGGAAGCCGCTTGAAGACGTCCAGTCCTGGCTGCTGGCGTCCCGGCCGCGGCAACGCACCCTGAGCCGGCGATAAGGGCCGCCGCGTTGTCGAGCGATGCACTCATAGCTGACCAGACTGACCACCCGGGGGAACCCATAGCTGTAACTGCTGCGGGCGCCATTCCCTGGCGCGCCGGCAGGGACGGCCTGGAGGTCCTGCTGATCCACCGGCCCCGCTATGACGACTGGTCATGGCCCAAGGGAAAGATCGACGCCGGCGAGACAATCCCCGAATGCGCCGTCCGTGAGGTGTGGGAGGAGATCGGCCTTAAGGCGCCCTTGGGCATACCCCTGCCTCCCATCCACTACCACGTTGCGTCAGGCCTCAAGGTCGTCCACTACTGGGCCGTCAAGGTCAACGGCGAGACCGTGGTTCCTGACGGCAAGGAGGTGGACAGCGTCATGTGGTGCGCCCCCGAAAAGGCCGCCCGCCTGCTGTCCAACCCGTCCGACGTCGGCCCACTTGAATACCTGCGCGACGCGCACGAACGCGGGGAACTGGACACGTGGCCCCTGCTGGTGCTCCGCCATGCCAAGGCCAAGCCGCGCTCATCCTGGAGCAAGGCCGAGGGAGAACGCCCGCTGGCGGCCACCGGATCCCGGCAGGCCCAGGCCGTGGGCCGGCTCCTGCAGGCATGGAAGCCGATGCGGGTGGTCACCAGCCCTTGGTTGCGCTGCGTTGCAACCGTCGCGCCGTACGCGCGGGCCACGGGCGCGAAAGTGAAGCTCGCGGAGGGCTTGACCGAGCACAAGCATCAGCGCAGTCCGAAGAAGACGGCGGCCGTCATCGAATCGCTTGTCGACAAGCAACGGGCTGTGGTGGTCTGTACCCACCGGCCCGCCCTGCCCACGGTGCTCAAGCAGCTTGCCACCCACATGCCATCACACCTGGCGAAGCTGCTGCCCGCCCACGAACCGTTCCTGTCCCCGGGCGAGGTGGTGGTCTGCCATGTGGCCAACAGCGGTAAGAAACGGGTTGTAGCGGTGGAGCAGTTCAAGCCCTTCGATGACTAAGGCAACCCGCTCCGCTTGACCCCAGGCCGGTATCCCCCTTGACTTGGGTGAACGATGCACAGTTCTGGGGGGATAACGTGCCGGCTGCCACGACCACAGTTGTTTTAGATGCTCCACCCATGGCCTTCCTCTGGCCGTTCCTGCTCGCCGGCGGCGCGTACCTCCTGCTTCGTTTCCTGATCCGCGGCGCCCATGGCCGGGACACTACGGCCGCAGCGTCCCGGCATGCGCTGTGCATCGGCGTCATCGGATGGATGGCAAGCTCCCTGCTTCCTGCTGCGAATGCGGGCATTCTGCCACTATCCGGGGCATCAACCGAGCCCGTGGACATCGCCCCGGCCCTCGCTTGGCCGGTCCTCGGCTGCCTGACCGCACACGCGCTGGGGCAGGCAAGCTACCCCAAAGCACGCCCCCGGCCGGTCCTGCAGAGCGGAAAGCCTCCCCGGCTCCGAGGGTTGGTTTCCCGTCCCCTCGCCTGGACGGTGACGGTGATCTTCCTACTGTCCGCCGCCCAGATCGCGTGGACGTCCACCCTGCCCGGTTTCGACCCCCGCCCGTATGGCTCACGTCCGGATGGTGAGGGCGGCTACGCCACCTTCGGCGGAGAAGGCCGGATCCCTGGCGTGGAGCTGGCGATGTACCTGGGCGGGGCGTTGTTCGTCCTGGCTGGCGGAACCCTCGCCGTGCTGTTGCTGATCAGCCGCAGGGCGCCGGTGGACGGACTTGCTCCCGGACCGGACAGAGTCCTGCGGACCATCACCACGAACCGCCTGCTCCGTACGGTGGCGACAATCGCGTCCGGGTTGGCGGCCATTGCGGGGAACCACGCAGCCCGGCCCGATCCGGCCGTTGGCCCCGTGAACTGGTTCAACCCGGCCGGTGCGTTGAATCTGGCGGTGCTGCTACTGATGTTGCTGTGGGCACCGCCCAGGTTTCCCGGGGCTCCAATATCCCGCCGGGATGCCAGCGCGCGGGCCCAGCCGGCGACGCGGCTGTCGGTATCAGTCGGCGCCGCGATGGGGCTGGCAGCGTTCGTGCCAATACCCGCTGCATTCTTCGCCCCGGGAGCCCTGACGGGGCATCCCGCGCTTTTCGTGGCGGTATCCGCAGCTGCAGTCCTGGCCGTTGTTTCACTCGGCGAACTGCTGGTCCACCGGAATTACGGGACCGCGGACGAGCCCCGGCACTGGCCCCGCCAACCGGTTTCACCCGTCCTGGCCTGCACCCTGGTTGCGGCTGCTACCGTTCTCGTGGCTGTCGTTTTCCTTGTTGCCTGGCGGCAGGTTGAGCTGGGAGTGGAGCAGTCATGGCCGGTCACTGTTTGGACCACTGCCGGGGTTGTGCTCGTTTCGGGCTTTCCCCTGCTGCTTGCCCGCCGGCGCAGCAGCGTTCCAGGGGCTGTCCCGGGACTCGACGCCGCACTCCGCGCCATCGCCGTGCACCGGGTGGTCCGGACGCTGGCGGCGTTCCTGGCCGGCCAGGCCGGGGTGCTTCTGATGAGCGCCGGACCAAAGCTGTACCGGGCATCGCCACTCAGTCCGGAACCGTGGGACATCTTCTGGCAGGCTGCCCCAGCCGTGGGGGCCCTCCTCGCAGCCGCGGGCGTGGTGATCGCCGTGATCCCCGTCGGTGGAACAGCCCAGCGCAGCGGCGTAGCACCGCCAGCCGGACATCTTCAGCCAGTAGACTTGGGGGGTGAGCATCCCAACGCCTTATGAAGACCTCCTGCGCGATGTCCTGGCCACCGGCACCCATAAATCGGACCGCACGGGCACCGGAACAACCAGCGTTTTCGGTCGCCAGATCCGCTTTGACCTTTCGAAGAGCTTCCCGCTGATCACCACCAAGCGGGTCCATTTCAAGTCTGTGGCGGTTGAGCTCCTGTGGTTCCTGCGCGGCGAGACCAACATCAAGTGGATGACGGACCAGGGCGTCACCATCTGGAACGAGTGGGCGGACGCGGACGGCGACCTTGGCCCTGTCTACGGCGTGCAGTGGCGCAGCTGGCCCACCCCGGACGGCGGCCACATCGACCAGATCGCCGAACTCATCGAGAACCTGAAGTCGAATCCAGACTCGCGCAGGCACATCGTGTCCGCGTGGAACGTCTCCGAACTCAACGACATGGCACTCCCGCCCTGCCACGCTTTCTTCCAGTTTTACGTGGCCAACGGCAAGCTCTCCTGCCAGCTCTACCAGCGCTCCGCTGACATGTTCCTGGGCGTCCCCTTCAACATCGCCTCCTATGCGCTGCTCACCTGCATGGTCGCCCAGCAGGTGAGCCTTGAGCCCGGCGAATTCGTGTGGACCGGCGGTGACGTGCACATCTACGAGAACCACATGGACCAGGTCCTCAAGCAGCTGGAACGCGAGCCCTACGAGTACCCGCAGCTGAAGATCACCCGCAAGCCGGCCTCGATCTTCGACTACACCTTGGAGGACTTCGACGTGGTGGGCTACCAGCACCACCCGACGATCAAGGCGCCGATCGCCGTATGAGCACCGAAAACTCCACTGATCCCCAGTCCTTTACGGAGGAGCTGGCTGCCTCGATCACCGGCGTCGGCCTGGTCTGGGCGCAGACCTCCGACGGTGTGATCGGCAAGGACGGGGACATGCCCTGGCATCTGCCCGAGGACCTCAAACACTTCACCCGCCTCACCAGCGGGCATCCGGTCATCATGGGCCGGAAGACCTGGCTGTCGTTCCCGGACAAGTACCGCCCGCTGCCCGGGCGGACCAACATCGTCATCACCCGGCAGAAAAGCTGGGCCAACACTCCCGAGGCGGAGGGCGCCGTCGTGGTTCCCTCCCTGGATGACGCGCTCCTTGAGTCGCAGTTCGTCGACGGCGGCGAAACAGTCTGGATCCTGGGCGGCGGGGACGTCTTCCGCCAGTCCACGGACCTCGCCAACGTCGCGGTGGTCACCACCATCGATGTGAAGGCCGACGGCGACACGTTCGCCCCGGAGCTCGGGGCCAGCTGGGAGGCCACCGCCTCCGTCCCGCCGGACGGCTGGCTCACGGCCGCCAACGGCACACGCTACCGATTCACCAAATGGTCACGGACCGAGGGCTAGGAACATGCTGAAGAAACCGGAAACCCTGTTCGTCCTGGGCTACATGCTGCTGCCCCTGCTGGCGCTGCTGTCCGCGATCGTGGGACTGACCATGATCCTGGGAGGCAACAAGATCGCCGGAGCCATCGTGCTGGTGGTGGTCACGCAGGTGTTCACCTTCGGGGCGTTCTTCGCGCTGCGCGCGCGGAAGGCAGCCGTACTGGAGCAGTCAAACCAGGGCTAACGCTCACTGCAGCAGCATGGGGAGGCCACCCCATCGCGGGCGGCCCGGTCCCGGCCTAGGCTGGGGCACGCAGCACTCTGGGGGCTGCTGGATGAATATTGGGGGGGAATCCTGGTGGCAGGAACTTTGTGGGGCGCCGACGTCGAGCAACTGCGGGCCCTCGCGCAGCAGTTCAACAAGACGGCGGATCTGCTGCAGCAGCAGTCGACGCAGCTGAGCAGCCAGATCAACAACAACCCGGCCTGGAAGGGCGCGGACGCCCAGCGGTTCCGCTCGGACTGGAACACCAGCCACCGGACCCTTCTCCAGCAGACCGTCTCGCGGCTGCAGCAGGAATCGAAAGTACTGCTCAAGAACGCCGATGAGCAGGAGAAGGCGAGCACCAGCGGCTCGGGAGGAGCGGGCGAGCCTGGTGTGTCTGTCGACGCCAGCACCTCCCGTCCGCCGGTGCCTGGCCAGGGCAGCAACGATCCGTGGGGCCCGGACTGGCTCACTGATCCGGATTCCCCGTTCCGCGATGGCTGGGACATCTACGGCCTCACGAAGGCTTTCCCGAACATTCGAGCCGGGCTCTTCGACATCGGTGCCATGCTCCACAAGTCGCGAATCGGCGATTTTTTTGATCCGACAGCATGGCGGGCGTTCGAGGAATCCAACGAATTCAGCAGGTTTTTCAACCTGTCCAACAATTTGCTTGAAGGCAAATTCCACGAAGTCCTGAACCTCGCCGACACCACCAAGGCGTTCAAGTACCTGGACGGCTTCGGCAAGGGACTGGGCGTTGTGGGTGTGGGCCTGGACGCCATGGATGCCTTCAACAACATCAAAGAGGGCGACTACGAGGCAGGCGCCTATTCCGGCGCGAAAGTTGTCTTAGGTGCCCTGTCCTTTGCTCCACCGCCGGTAGGGACGGCCTGCATGGTGGCCAGTGGCGCACTCGCGCTGTACGACAACGTCCCCGTTATCCACGAGGCGGTCGATAACGCTAAAGATAAGATCGTTGAGGGGGCAGAAGCCGTTGGCGGTGCCATCAGCGACGGGGTCGACGCAGTCGGCGACTTTTTCGGCTTCTAAGGACTGAGGAGAACAATCAGTGACTGAAACAAGCACGGCCAGGGGCACAGTTGCCGGACGAGCGTTCCCGGACGCCATCGGATTTGGTTTCGCCGAACTGACACTTCTGCTGAGTCTGCGCCGTGGCCCTGAAGCAGAGGCATCTGCCAGGGCATTGAGGCTTACGAACGAGCTCGACGACCCTTCACTGCTCGCTGCCGGTGCCTCCTCCCTAGTGGCTCGTGGCGCGGCGACAGCAGAACCCCATGGTGAACTGTCTGTCGCCGGGCCGGTAGCAGCAGTAACGAGCGCTCTGACGGAGGCAGTCAAGCACGTCCAGATCAACCTCCTGACCGCTGATTCCGTAGACAACGTGCTGTCCGTCGAGTCGCCCGAGTACAAGATACTTCTGCAGCCCCGCGCGTACCTCAGCTGGTTTGCAATGGCACAACGTCCCGACCAAACACCCGCAGAAGCGGGTTTCTACATGGTCCGTAAGCACCTAGAGGACAACCCTTCCGGGGGCGCCACCATCCGACTCCTGCAGGACGATTCGAAAAAACAACTTCTCGTCAAGCGCAGCGGGCAGGGCTGGACGGTAGGGTATGGTGCCATCGATGCACCCTCCGAACCCATTCAGGAAATGACCGGGCTCACAGACGGCCAGGTCTTGGATCACATCCGATCAATCCGACAGGACTAAAGTGCAGAACGGCATTCCAGGCAATAGCTTTATTCCCGACGACCAAGTCCGCGCCGAACACGAGCAGGCGCTGGCACGCGGGGAAAAGAGAGTCCTGTTTCGCACCGTGAGCGGTGACCTGTACAGCTATGCGAAGGACGAGCTAGGAGTGGTGACCGCCAGCTCACATCCTCAGGTACGGTCTGCGGCCGGCTTCCTGGTCATGGCGGCTGTCTTAGCTGCTGTCGCGGTGTTCTCCGTCCTGCTGGTGGCGGGACCCACAAGCAGGGGTCAAGGTCCGATGTGGAGCGCGCTGTTCTTGACAGCGGCTGGAGTTGGAGGCACCGCATACGCCATCCACATGGCGAAAGTGGCTTCAAGGGCCAAGCGCCTGCGGGCGGAACGCGGAATCCCCGAACCCACGGCCCGCCAGTTCGACCGATAACTGCCAACCTTTCCTTAGTGAAGCGTGAGGCACTACTGGCAATCGATCCTGCCGCACAGAAACTACTACTGAATCGGCCTTACTTCTATGCCACGGGAATGGACCGCACAGTCCATGCCTATACAAAGGACGAATGGGGTATTGGCGGCTCCCAGCCAACGGGAAACTACTCGGTTCATACGACTACAGGGCTCGTTGTCGTGACAGCCCTCATGACCATTCCAGCCCTCGGCGCACCCCTGATGCTGATCATTGCGCTTGCCAGCCTCAATGTAATTGTTGTCATTTTCGGACTGCTGGGTGCTGTCCTCTTCACAGGAGGATGGCTCCTGGGAGTCCGCAGCCTTCACCGCGAACTGCGGGCGTCCAAGAAGCGCAAGCTGAAAGGGTTGCCGAAACCGCGTTTTGCACTTTCGGATGACCAGGCGCGCGCCTGGTTCGAATCGAATCCGTCCCACATCGCCATCACCCGCGAAAACTTCCCTGATAGCACTCGTCCGTTTCCTGGGGACGGGCCCGCGACCTAGAAGTCCGGGCTCCCTGGCGCCCAACCAGGGACCGCTCGGCTGCTCACCCAAACGACTAAGAACGGAAGTGGACATTAATGGACGACGCCGTTCCTGGACCAACAGAACCGGGCCGCCGGAAGGTTTACTACCGGCAGCAGGTGGAGCTGGAGGCCGCTAAGCAGGGACTGACCACCGAAGAGTACGGCGTTTACAAGGGCTCAACCGGCAGTGCCGTCAAGCCCGTCAACTCTGCCGGCGGCTTGCTTTTCCTCATCATCCTGATCACAGTGATCATCGGAGTAGTGGCTGCGCTCCTCGTTAAACTGTTTTTGGACGGCACAGAGGAACCCAATTGGGGCCAAATCGTGTTCGCCATCGCCTTCGGGCTTTGGATTGTGCCGACGTCATGGGCTTACTACTTCAAGGAGCGCAAGGCTGCACGCCTCGGAAGGCGGCCGGGAAAACCCTTGAGCCTCCTACCCGCCGCTCAAGCCGGCCGGACTGGTGGCGGCAGCTGGCAGCGAAAACTTGCCTGACGCCGTCGTACTTAGTAACGGGACCCGGCGCCCGGCGTGACGTAACCGACTGCGCCCTGCCGGTTGCGAAGTCTAAACTGTACGAATGACTACAGCAGCTACCCCTTCCGTCGGCCTGGTCGGATGGCGCGGCATGGTCGGTTCCGTCCTGATGCAGCGCATGCAGGACGAGGGCGACTTCGCCAACATCAACCCGGTGTTCTTCTCCACCTCCAACGCGGGAGGTGCCGCGCCGTCGTTCGCCGACGGTGCCGGCAAGCTCGAGAACGCGTTCGACCTCGACACTTTGGCGAAGCTGCCCATTATCGTCACCGCCCAGGGCGGGGACTACACCAAGCAGGTCCACGGCGAGCTGCGCAGCCGCGGCTGGGACGGCCTCTGGATCGACGCCGCCTCAACCCTCCGCATGAACGACGACTCGATCATCGTGCTGGACCCCATCAACCGCGACGTCATCGACAAGGGCCTGGTCAACGGCACCAAGGACTTCATCGGCGGCAACTGCACCGTGTCCTGCATGCTCATGGGCCTCGGCGGCCTGTTCAAGCACGGCCTGGTGGAGTGGGGTACCTCCATGACCTACCAGGCAGCCTCCGGCGGCGGCGCCCGGCACATGCGTGAGCTGCTCAGCCAGTTCGGCACGCTCAACGCCGAGGTCAGCACGGAACTGGACGACCCGGCGTCGGCCATCCTGGACATTGACCGCAAGGTCCTGGCCCACCAGCGCACCGACATCGACGCCACCCAGTTCGGCGTCCCCCTGGCCGGCTCCCTGATCCCCTGGATCGATGCGGACCTGGGCAACGGACAGTCCAAGGAAGAGTGGAAGGCCGGGGTTGAGACCAACAAGATCCTGGGCACCTCCGACGAAAACCACGTGATCATGGACGGCCTCTGCGTCCGCATCGGCGCCATGCGCTCCCACTCACAGGCCCTGACGCTGAAGCTCCGTGAGGACCTTTCCGTGGCCGAAATCGAGAAGCTACTGGACGAGGACAACCAGTGGGCCAAGGTGGTTCCCAACACCAAGGAAGCCTCCATGGCGGAATTGACCCCGGTGGCCGCTTCCGGCACCCTGGACATCCCGGTGGGCCGAATCCGCAAGATGGAGATGGGCCCGCAGTACATCAGCGCCTTCACCGTGGGCGACCAGCTCCTCTGGGGCGCCGCCGAGCCGCTGCGCCGCATGCTCAACATCGCCACCGGCAACCTGTAGCTTCCAGCTGCCTCACGAGCGGCCCTTGCCCGCATAACCGTTGCTGCCCGGCAGCGGTTATGCGGGC
>NZ_JBWJAR010000004.1:207215-311118 GCF_056389225.1 Pseudarthrobacter sp. rb
GGGCCCGTGCCCCCCAAACCGGGTGGGCCCGGGCTGGGGTTTTGGGGGCAGGGCCCGCTTTTGCGTTCCGGAATGGCGCGCCAGGAATGCGTACAGCCGTTGCCGCAGCTCTCCTGGCCGGTTCAGCTGCTGCCAATTGATCCGGAAGACTGCCCAACCCAGCTCCTGCAATGCGTTCTCCCGGCGCCGCTCCGCGAGCAGCACATCCGCCGCCGGCTTGTAGTCCGTGTACTTGGCGACGCCGTCGAACTCGATAATCGCCCGGGCGTCGGGGTCCGCGAAATCCGCCCGGAAAATGCCCTCGCGGGTGGTGATCCCAACCTGCGGTTCGAACATGCGCAGGCCAAGAGAATGCAGCATCAGCCTGGTCCGGGTCTCCCCCGGGGACTCGGACCGGGCATCCAGAACAGCCAGCAGGTCCCAGGCGCGCCTGCCGCCGCGGACCACTGGACTGTCGTTCAGCAGCTGCCGCATGGCCTCGATGGACGCACCCTTGCGCAGCGCGTGGTCACCGATCACAGCGGCCTTTTCCAAGGGCAGGATACGTGCGCAGTCCAGCACGGTCCGCTCGGCACTGGTGGTAAGGACTTCCCGCCCGTCGGGCGTCCACAGTGAAGCCTTCTCAGCTTCCGCGAGCGGCAGCCTGTGAGTCCGGACGTCCCTTCCTGCGCTGGCCTTCGAGTTGGCATACTGGGTTGTCACGTGCACGGCGGCACCGCCTTCCCAGACAAAAAGCCCCCGCAACAATGCCGCGCTCACGTGGCTGTACCGGGACCGGCCGTGGGTGGACTCGAAATGGGCCATCAGCCGGGCCTGGTCCCGGTCCCATTCTTTGAGCGCATGCCAGTTCCCGCTCCGGACGTAGGCTCCCCGCCGCAACCGAAGTACGGCACCGCTCTTCACGGCCGCAGTCAGCACACGGTCGTCCAGCCCGGCAGCCGACAATTGGTGGGTTGACGCAACCACCTGCCCGGGCCAGCGATGGTCGACGAGGGCCTGCAAATCATGGAACTTCATTGCTTAAGGGTCGACGGCGGACACCGGTATCGGAAGCACGCGACGCCGCTATGTGGAGGGACACCGGAGCGAGCGGCCCGTGCCCGCACAACCGTTGCTGCGCGCCACCGGTTATGCGGGGCTGGGCCGGTTATGTGGTGCTGGAAGCCGCTCAGGTGGCCAGGAACGTCGTGTAGCGCCGGCCGGCCTTGGCCAGGGCTGCCTGCGCCGCCGGGCCAAGCGGCCGGGCTTCGTCGAAGAGTTCGGGTACGACGGCGGCACCCGGCCCGGTGCCCTGCAGAGCCCACGTGCCAACTACCTTCCCCGCGGCAACCACCGTCTTCTTGAAGACACCGTTCCCGCCGGGCACGATCAGGTCGGAGTGCTCCGGCGCCAGGACGAGGCTGCGGTCCGTGTAGCCCAGGACAAACTCATCAAAACCCGGCAGCAGGTGGACAGACCGGCCGCCGGGCACGCCGGAGTCCAGGAGCTCCGCCACCTCCGGGGACAGCCAGTAGCTGGTCCCCTCGAACTCCAGCTCCACCAGCTCGCACCGGACGTGCTCAAACGCCGTGCGGACCTCGGTCAGCGGCAGCTGCGTCCACCAGGCGAAGTCGCGGAGGGTGGCCGGGCCGTGGCTCCGGAAGTACCGCAGCAGGAACTCGACCAGAGCCTCCTCCCGCTCCAGGCGCCGGGAGGAGGGGATCCACTCATCAAACGCCGCGATCAGCTGCTGGTTGCCGGCCAGTGGCCCCAGCACCAGCCAGCCGTGCCGGCACAACGAACCCAGGAGATGGATCCCCCGCTGGCCCTGGGTCGGCTGGCCTCCGTCGTCGAACACCTTGAACAGTGCGGCGCGGCTGACGGGACCCTCCGCCGAGATGTGTTCCAGCGCCAGGTCGCGGGCCTTCTCCACGTCCGCCCACGTAATCTCCAGCTGCCGGTGACGGCCCGCGATGCTCCTGCTAAGCCGTTCGGCCGTGAGGTCCAGCATCCAGCGCAGATCCTCCGGAGCCACGAGGTGCAACGTCCCCCGCATGGGCCAGGACCGGACAATAGCTCCGGAACTAATGGCGGCACGCACGTGGGAAAGCCCCGCGTTGGGCACCCGGACCCCGACCGCCCACAGTGCCGCCGGCAGGTCCTGCGCCTGCATGGCGGTCATCCACCGGACCAGCTCCGGCACAGAGGTACCCTCTATCCCGGCGAGCCGCTGGGACACCAGCCGGAGCCGGCCGACCATCCTGCCGTCGCGCAGGGCACCAAATGCAGCCATGCGCCCATCCTAGGCCGGGCGTGGCCCTGCGGGGACGGCTAGAGTTCGAGGCCGATGAGCAGCGGCTCCGGGTGCAGCGAAATGCCGAAGTGGCGTTCGACGCCGGCCCGCACCTCCCGCGCGACAGCCACCATATCGGCGGCGCTGGCGGAGCCACGGTTGGTGATGGCCAGGGTGTGCTTGGTGGACAGCGACGCCCGGCCTCCGGCCACGCCGTCGTCTTCCAGGCCGAAGCCCTTCCCGAAGCCGGCCTGGTCAATCAGCCATGCGGCAGAGAGCTTCACCATCCCGTCCTGCCCGGCCGGGTAGCGCGGAGCGTTTTCCGGCAGCTTGTCCGCGACGTCGGCCGCCACTATCGGGTTGGTGAAGAAGGACCCGGTGGAGTAGGTGTCCCGGTCAGCTGCGTCCCACACCATCCCCTTGGAGGCGCGCAGGCGGAGGACTTCCCGGCGGACGTCGTTCGCGTAGGCGCGCTGGCCCACTTCCACACCCAGGGCCCGGGCCAGCTCGGCATAACGGATGGGCGCGCTCATCCGCCCCAGCGGTAACTGGAACTCGACGGTGAGGACCACGTACCGCGGCGAGCCGTTGACCGTGGTCTGCTTGAGGATGGAGTCCCGGTAGCCGAACTTCAGCTCGGAGTTGGTGAAGGTCTGCACGGCGTTGCGCTCACGGTCCCAGGTGCGGACGGCCGCGATGGTCTGGGAAACATCTGCACCGTAGGCCCCCACGTTCTGGACAGGTGTGGCACCGGTTGACCCGGGGATACCGGACAGCGCCTCGGTTCCGGACCAGGCGTGGCGAACCGCGTGCTCCACCAGCTTGTCCCAGTTGTGGCCGGCCTGCACCACAACGGCCACTCCCCCGCAGGAGTCCTCGGCGTTGACCGTGAACCCCTCAGAGGCGATCCTGATGACGGTCCCCGGGAACCCGTCGTCGGACACGAGGAGGTTGGACCCGCCGCTGACGATCAGGACCTGTTCCCCGGCGGCATCCGCCGAGCGGACCGCGTCGATGATCTCAACCTCGGTACGGGCCTCGATGTACTTGCCGGCGGGGCCTCCGACGGCGGAGGTGGTCAGGGAGGAGAGGAGCGTGGAAGTCACCTGTCCACGTTACTTGAAGATAGTGTGCGGGCGCAGTGACGCGCAGTACCTTCAGGCCAGCTTCCGGGCCACCGGGGAGAGGACAAAGCTCACCGCGAGCATCACCATTACGGCCAGCAGCGAATGCAGGATGCCCACATGCTCGGCCAGCAGCCCCAGCAGCGGCGGCCCGCACAGGAACGCGGCATAGCCGATGGTGGACACCACGGACACCCGGGCGGCAGCCATCGCGGGATCGTCGGCTGCGGCGGACATGCCCACCGGGAAGCCCAGGGATGCTCCCAGGCCCCACAGTGCGAGCCCCACGTAGGCAAGCCACGGCACCGGCGCAAAGACGAAGACGCCCAGTCCCAGCACAGCCAGTGCAGCGCACCAGCGCATCACGGGAACCCTGCCGAATCTGTCCAGCAGTACCGTCCCGGCAAAACGCCCGATAGTCATGAACGTGACGAACAGCCCGTAGCCGGCGGCACCGGCAGCATCGCTTTGCCCGTGGCCGTCGGCCAGGGCGAGGGCCACCCAGTCCCCTGCCGCGCCTTCGGCCAGGGCGAGGCCCAGCACCAGGACACCCAGGAGCAGGGTCCGGCGGTCCCGCCACGCCTGGGCGATCTTCCGCTTGTTATCCAGCGGGGCGTCACCGGAGGCGGCTGCGGGAGCTATGACCGGGATTGGCCCCGTGCTGGGATCCTCGAAGGTGTCCGGGGAGTAACTGCGCTCCCCTGCCACCGGAGTGATGTCGGCCCGGAACCAGGACGCCGCCGTCGCCACCGAAACCGCCACCACGGCCCCGGCCGCCGCGAGGTGCCAGAACACGGGCAGGGACACCGCGGCGGCGAGGGCACCCAGCCCGGCGCCTGCCACCGTCCCCAGGCTGAAAGCGCCGTGGAGCCGCGGCATGATGTGCCTGCCCACCGCGCGCTCGACTGCGGCGCCTTCAACGTTGGATGCCGTGTTCCAGCTGCCGGTGCCCAGCCCGATGATGGCCAGGCCAATGGCGGTAGCCACGGGACTGGCCAGCACAGTTGTGCCAAAACCCGCGGTCAGCAGCCCTGCACCCACCATGATGCTGCCGGTCCGGATGGTCCGCTTGGAGCCCAACCGCAGCACGATCAGCCCGGAGGCAGACACGGAGGCAAAGGACCCCAGCGTCATGCACAGCAGGATGACGCCGATGTTGCCCGGGGTGAGGTCCAGCGTGTCCCGGATAGCGGGCAGCCGGGACACCCAGGAGGCAAAGGCAAGGCCACTGGCGCCGTAGGCCACCACGACGGCGTTTCGCCACGACGAGACCTGGGCGGCAGTCGCTGCGGTCCCTGCGGGAGTGGTCAAAAGGTGCAGCTCAAGACAACTTGACGACGGCCTGGGCCTTCATCAGGACCTTTTGCCCGGCGGAGACCACGGTGAGGTCGACGCGCGCGGTGCCGGCGTCGGCGTCGAGCTTTCCGACGGTTCCGCTGACCTCGATGGTGGCCCCGGGCTGGCCGGTTCCGGTGGTGTCGGTCACCAGGACCGGCTTGGTGAAGCGGGTCTGGAAATCGACGACGGCGGCCGGGTCGCCTGCCCAGTCCGTCACCAACTGGACGGCCGAGCCCATGGTGAACATGCCGTGCGCGATGACGCCGGGCAGTTCCACGCCGGTGGCGAAGGCCTCGTTCCAGTGGATGGGGTTGAAGTCCCCGGAGGCGCCGGCGTACTTGACCAGGTCGGTGCGCGTGACCTCGATGGTGCGGCTGCCGATTTCCTGGCCGGCGCTGAGTTCGTTGAAGCTGGGGCTCATGGTTACTGTCCCTCTCCGCGGACCAGGATGGATGACGTGGTGGTGGTGACGGGTTCCCGCGAATCACCGGAACCGAGGGCGAAGATCTCCGAACGCGTGGTGATCATGGCGCCGCCGCCCATGGCACGGACGCCGTCGACATGCAGTTCCGCGACGAGGCGGTCCCCGGCGACGATGGGCCGGTGGTGGGTGAAGCGCTGGTCTGCGTGGACCACGCGGGAGAAGTCGATGCCTGCGTCCGGGTCCTCGATGAGCTGGGCGTCGGCGCGCTGGGCGATGATGATGGCGAAGGTGGGCGGTGCCACCAGATCGGGGTGGCCCAGGGCCTTGGCTGCGTCCACGTCAAAGTGCGCGGGGTGGGTCGCCTTCACGGCGCGGGCGAACTCACGGATTTTCTCGCGGCCGACGTCATACACCTCTGCGGCAGGGTAGCTACGGCCCTGCAGGTCCGGATTGATAGTCATGGATTCCAGCCTATCGCTGCCCCGCCCCTCATAAGACGCCCCCTGCGGTGATATGATGATTTCATCAATTCATCAGGTCGCTGCGTCCGGTGTGCCGGGCAGCCATCGTGCACAGGAGCGCCACTTTTGATGCTGTCTTCCGCCCAAGCCCCGCTCTACGAGATCAAAGCGAACCTATTCAAAGGCCTGGCCCACCCGGCCAGGATACGCATCCTTGAGCTGCTGGCCGCGGCGCCGCAGGAGTCTGCCCCGGTGAGTTACCTTTTGGCAGAAACCGGACTGGAGGCCTCGCACCTCTCCCAGCACCTTGCCACCTTGCGGAAGCACAGGGTGGTGACCTCCGTACGCAGCGCCAATGCGGTGACGTACCAGCTTGCCCACCCAGGGGTCTCGCAGCTGCTTGCCATTGCCCGGACCTTCCTTGTGGACAGCCTGGCCGACTCCAATGAGCAGCTGCGGCTGGCACGGCAGCTGCCGGCGGAACACCTGGCCGGCGGGTCAGCCAAGTGACTGCGAACCCGGTCACGGCCCGTGGCACGGCCACGGAGAGCATCACCCGGTTCCTGCCCTCGCGGAAGGATTACGCCGGCCTTGCCGGCACCTGGCGCACCGACCTGCTGGCAGGGATCACCGTGGGCATTGTGGCGTTGCCGCTGGCCCTCGCGTTCGGCGTCAGCTCCGGGGTGGGCGCCGAAGCGGGCCTCATCACGGCGATCGTGGCCGGGCTGGTGGCGGCTGTCATGGGCGGGTCCCCGGTACAGGTATCTGGACCCACTGGCGCCATGGTGGTGGTACTGGCCCCCGTGGTGGCGGTCCATGGCATCGGCAGCGTCGCCCTTTTGTCCCTGATGGCGGGCCTGCTGGTCTGCGCCCTCGGCTTCAGTGGCCTGGGCCGGGCCGTGGCCTTCATCCCCTGGCCCGTCGTGGAAGGCTTCACGCTGGGCATTGCCGCCATCATCTTCCTGCAGCAGGTTCCGCTGGCCACCGGCACGTCCGGCACCCCCGGGCACAACACCCTCCTTGGCGCAGTGGAGGCGGCAGCAGGGGCCGCCGCCCCGACGGTGGTGCTGACGCTCGCGCTCGTGGCGGGAGTCGCCGTCGTGATGGTCCTGGTGCAGAAGTTGTTCCGCGCCCTGCCGGCCAGCCTGCTGGCGGTACTCCTGGCGACCGCCGCTGCCGAAATGCTGCAGCTCGACGTCCCGCGGATTGGTATACTCCCGCATTCCCTTCCGGCTCCGTCCTTCCCCGCCCTCGACCCTGCTTCCCTGGGCAACCTGGCGATGCCCGCCGTGGCTGTCGCCTTCCTGGCTGCCATCGAGTCACTGCTCTCGGCGCGCGTGGCCGCGGGGATGGCCGGGCCGAACGGCCGGCCCACCGGCCCCTACAGCCCCGACCGTGAGCTGATGGGACAGGGCCTGGCTTCCATCGCGGCCGGCCTGTTCGGCGGAATGCCGGCCACAGAAGCCATTGCACGGACCGCGGTCAACGTGCGGTCCGGCGCCAGGACCCGGCTGGCCGCAGCGGTGCACGCCATCGTGCTGCTGGGCATCACTTACCTGGCGTCAGGAATGGTCAGCCGCATCCCGCTGGCGGCACTGGGCGGAGTCCTGATGGTCACGGCAGTACGGATGGTCTCGCGGCGCACCATCACCGCCATCATGCGTTCCACCCGGGCAGACGCCGCGGTCTTCGTACTGACGGCCGTCATCACGGTGGCCTTCGACCTCATCATTGCCATCCAGATAGGGCTGGCCGCGGCGGCCCTCTTCGCGCTGCGGAAATTCGCTTCGCTGAGCGGGGTCCAGCGCGAGGGGATTCCCGGTCCGCCAGTGGAAGGAGACGAACACATCGCGGTCTTCCGGCTGGATGGAGCGATGTTCTTTGGTGCCGCCGAACGCATCCTCCAGGAGATCAGCCAAGTCAAGGACGTGCAGGTGGCCATCATCAGGTTGTCCCAGCTGCGGATGCTGGACGCGACCGGCGCCCACGCCCTGGTGGAGGTCATTTCCGCCCTGGAGCTGCGCGGCATCACCGTTTTACTCAAGGGTGTGCGACCGGACCACCTTGACCTGGTGACCAACGTGGGCGTGATCCGTTCCCTGCGGCACCACAAGCACCTGTTCGACCAGCTCCCGGATGCCGTGGAACATGCCCGCAGCCACGTGCTGCGGAACGCGGCAGCTAGCGCCTGAGGTTTTTGCGGATCGCCTGGCCCCGGACCACGATGCCCACGACGTGAAGGACCAGCCCCAGCCCGATGAGGGGCAGGGAAGCCATGGCCAGCGCCTGGTTGCCGCTGGTGTTGCCCACCAGGTTCAGGATGATGCCGAAGGCGATCAGTCCCATCGCGCTGAAGACCAGGACTTTGTAGCGGGTAGGCGCGGTGGCCCAGAATTCGTTCAGCACCGTCCAAGTCTACCGAGTCCCCGGCCACCCCGGCGGGCGGCCCGGGGCCCCGGGCTCAGAACAACGCTTCCTGCACTGCCGGCACCTCTGAGGCGTACTCCCCCAGCACGACGGTCCGGGCGGCCAGCTGGGACAGGTTCACCACGAACTCGGCGTCCGTGCCGTCCAGCCGGGCCAGCGCGTTGGCCCCGCCCAGGGCTGCGATGCTGAAACCGTGTTGCCCCTGGTCCAGGGCGTGCGGATAGGCGTGGCGGGACGCGCTTCCGTACAGGGCATCAGCATGCGCGGGACGCAGCCACTGCTCCTCCACGGCCTGAAAGCCGTCGACGGCGGTGCGCGCCAGCAGGGCCCGTACGTCACCGGCGGCGCGGGAATTGACTTCGTCCACCGCGCTGGGCGGCAGCGGCCGCAGCAGCGCCTCCGCCTTCGCGGCCGAGCGCACCTGCTGGGTCAGGCCGACACCGGCTGTCACCAGATCCTCGAGGACCCTTACCACGCGGCCATCCTCCGCCCTGGCAACATACCTCGCCACCGCGGCCCCCTGCTCCGCCAAACGGTTCCACTTCCGCGGGCCGGAGGCCGTTCCCACCTTGGTGGTGCCTCCCGCGAACGTGGCCACGTAGAGCCAGTGTTCCTGCATCAGGTAGTCCCGCAGGCCGGGGGTCACCCTGCCGCCGCGGTGGAAGTCGTGCATCAGGCGGGGCTCGTCCAGTACGAAGCACCGCTCGCATTGCTTGCCCCGGAGGGCCGGGGCGGCGGAGCCGCACAGGATGTGGCGGCGGGAGCCGGCCGACTGGACCTGGACGTGGCCCAGGCAGAACCGGCCGGGTTCCACCACCTTGAAGCCGAGCCGGCTGCCAGCCCTGAGGCTGAGCTCCAGGAAGTCCCCCTCGGGTGACTGCAGGCGCAGGACCGGGCCGCCGGCGTCGTCCGCTGGGGTTGAGGCAGGCGGACCATCCCAAAAGACCCCGTGGACCAGATAGCGGGTATCGGTCACGGGGTCTCCTGAAGTGATGGGTGGCGCTACAGCGCGGGCTGCACCCCAAAGGCTACCGCGAGCTTCATGATCTTCTCGGCGCGGCCCAGGCGGGGCAGGTCGGAGCCGTCACGGATCACGCGGCCGTTGGCTTCGAAGTCGTTCATGAAGTCGGTGGCCCAGGCGACGTCCGACGGCGTGGGGCTGATGACCTCGTTGATCACCGGGGTCTGGTCGATGGCCAGGCAGAGCTTGCCGGTCATGCCCATCATCACGGTGATGCCGGTCTGCTCGCGCAGGATGGGGTGGTTGGTGCCGACGGTGGGGCCGTCGATGGGGCCGGGCAGGTTGCCGACGCGGCTGGCGACGACGAGCTTGGCGCGCGGGTAGGCCATGGCCTCGGGGGTGGCGGCCATGCCCGTGTCGCGGCGGAAGTCACCGGAGCCGAAGGCCAGGCGGAACGCGCCCTGGGCCTTGGCGATGTGGTTGGCTTCCTCGATGCCGAGCGCGGATTCCACCAGCGGGATCACGGGCGTCTTACCGTCCATGCGGTGGTAGCTCTCGGTCACCTGGTCCGCGGATTCGGTCTTGGCGAGCATGACCCCCAGCAGGCCGGGCGTGCCGCGGAGACCTGCGAGGTCATCGGCCCAGAACGGGCTGGTGGCGTCGTTGATCCGGACCCAGGCCTTGCCACCGGCGGTCAGCCAGTCGATGACGTTGTTCCGGGCCTGGTCCTTCTGCGACGGGTCCACCGCGTCTTCAATATCCAGGATGATCGAATCGGCCCGGGACACGGCCGACTGGTCGAAGAGCTCCGGCTTCATGGCATTGACCAGCAACCAGGAACGGGCGATCTCTGCAGGGATATTGCGTTCCGGCCTAACGGTTTCGGCGGCGATGGTAGACGTCATGCTTTCTACAGTATCCGGCCTGCAAGCGGCACGGCGAAGAAAACGGCCGGCTTGTGAGGATCAATACGAACTAAACGCGTTGTGACTGCGCTTCAGCCAAAAATGAAGCAGCAGGTGCCGTTCCGGCGCTTCCGGAACGGCACCTGCTGCAGCAAGGCTGGGAGGGCTAGGGGATGTTGCTGCCCCGCGCGGTCACCCACAGCTTGTACCAGTCGGCACGGGTCAGCACCCCGGCCACGCGGGCGGCATCCCCGCAGGCCCGGATCCGGTCCGGATTGACCGTGCCAATGACCGGTGCGATCCCGGCCGGATGCTTCATCAGCCATCCCAGGAGGATGGCTTCGCCGGACGAGCCGTAATGGGCGGCAAGCTGCGCCACGAGTTCCGCGGTGGCTGCCTCCGCAGAGGTGGGGTTCTCCTGCTCGGCGCCGGTGTAGACGCCCTTGGCCAGGGAGCCGTACGCCTGCAGGGTGACGTTGTTGCGCGTGCAGTACTCCAGCGTGCCGTGCGGAAAACTGTAGTCCAGGTGCTCCGGGTGGTTAACCAGGACCTGGCTTTCCAGCCACGCCCGCTTGAGCAGGCTCATCTCCAGCTGGTTGGCCACCACAGAGGTCTCCAGCCGGTCCTGCAGCACTTCGATCTGCGCCGCGGACATGTTGGACACGCCCAGTTGGCGGACCTTTCCTTCGGCCATGAGCTGTCCGACGGCGGCTGCCACCTCCGCCGGGT
Organism: Pseudarthrobacter sp. rb; assembly: GCF_056389225.1. Taxonomy (NCBI): domain Bacteria; kingdom Bacillati; phylum Actinomycetota; class Actinomycetes; order Micrococcales; family Micrococcaceae; genus Pseudarthrobacter; species Pseudarthrobacter sp. rb. Next base: position 217,857 of record NZ_JBWJAR010000004.1, read on the forward strand.
CCGCCAGGGGGTCCGGGCGGTGCAGCAGGAGGATGTCCACGTAGTCGGCCTGCAACCGTTTGAGGCTCCCGTTGACCCGCTCCAGGATGGCCTCCCGGCTCAGGTCGTAGTGGGTCTGCAGGCCACGCTCGTTCAAACGGATGCCGCATTTGGTCTGCAGCCGGATGCGCTCCCGCAGGCCCGGGGCGGCGGCCAGCACCTCACCGAAAACAGCCTCGGACTTGCCGCTGCGGTAAATGTCGGCGTGGTCGAACAGGGTGATGCCCGCGTCCAGGGCGGCCTGCACGGCAGCAGCGGCCTGGTCCACATGGTCAGCGCCATGCGGCTCATCAGACCAGCTGCCGCCCAGTCCCATGCATCCGTAGATGACTTCCTGCATCAGGAAGCCCCGACCGGGCACGGCACGTGCATCAGCGCAGCCATGCGGTGGTGTTGGCCGGCAGCTTGCCGTCCTCCAGCGGGGAGCTGCTGACCAGGACCGCACCGGCGGGAAGGTCGACGGCGGTGTTCCCGAAGTTGGTCACGGACTGCCACCCGTTGGGGCGCTTGAAGTGCAGGACGTCCGGGTTGCCGTTCTCCACCCATTCAAGGTCCTCGTCGGTCAGCAGTTCGCGGCGCAGTTTCAGTGCCTTGCGGTAAAGCTCCAGCGTGGAGCCCTCGGTCCCGTCCTGGGCCTCGACGGCATACTTGCTGAACCAGTCCGGCTGCGGCAGGTGCGCTCCGCCATCGCCGAAGCCGAAGGAGGTGCCTTCCACCTTCCACGGCAGCGGCACGCGGCAGCCGTCGCGGCCGATTTCGACGCCCTTGTTGCGGAAGAAGGATGGGTCCTGGCGTTCTGACTCGGGAATCTCGGCCACTTCCTGCAGGCCCAGTTCCTCACCCTGGTACAGGTACGCGGATCCGGGGACAGCCAGCATCAGCAAGGTGGCGGCGCGGGCACGGCGTTCACCCAGTTCAACGTCCAGCTGGTCCTTGGGGCCGCCAGCGAGCAGCCAGTCCTTGCCGTCCTGGCCCTTGGCACCGGCCTTTGCCTTGGCCACCTGCGGCAGGCCGTAGCGGGTGGCGTGGCGCACCACGTCGTGGTTGGAGAACACCCAGGTGGAGGAGGCGCCGGTGGCCGCCGCCTCGGCAAGGTTCCGGGTGATGATTTCCTTGTACTCGGCGGCGTCGAAGTCAGCCTGAAGGAGGTCGAAGTTGAACGCCTGGCCCAGGCCCTGGGGGCTGGCGTAGCGGGCCCGGCGGGTGGCGTGGACCCATGCTTCAGCGACGGCGGTGCGCGGCGGGTTGTACTCGTTGAACACCTCGCGCCATTCGGCGTAGATTTCGTGGACTTCGTCGCGGTCCCAGAACGGGTGCGTTCCGTCGTCGAATCCGTCCACGCCGGTGTTGGCGGCGCTCAGTTCAAGCTTGGACAGCAGCGGCTCGGTGAGGTCTTTGGTGAGGGCGTGCGCCACGTCAACGCGGAAGCCGTCCACGCCCCGGTCCGACCAGAAGCGCAGCGTCTTGAGGAAGTCATCCCGGATTTCCCGGTTGGACCAGTTCAGGTCCGGCTGCTCCTTGGCGAAGATGTGCATGTACCACTGGCCGGGGGTGCCGTCGGGTTCGGTGATGCGCTCCCAGGCCGGTCCGCCGAACACGGAGTCCCAGTCCGACGGCGGGAACTCGCCGTTGGGGCCCTTGCCGTCGCGGAAGATGTAGCGGTCGCGGGCCGGGGAGCCCTTGGCTGATGCCAGCGCTTCCTGGAACCACTTGTGGCGGTCGGACGAATGGTTGGGAACGATGTCCGCGATCAGCTTGATCCCGGCGTCGTGCAGTGCCTTGGCCATCTCGTCGAAGTCAGCCAGCGTGCCCAGCTTGGGGTCGACGTCGCGGTAGTCATCGACGTCGTAGCCGCCGTCGGCGAGCGCGGACGGGTAGAACGGGCTGAGCCACACGGCGTCGATACCCAGCGTCTTCAGGTAGGGGACCTTGGCGGTGATGCCCTTCAGGTCGCCGATGCCGTCGCCGTTGGAGTCGGCGAAGCTGCGGGGGTAGATCTGGTAAACGGAGGCCTGGCGCCACCAGTTGGGGTCGGCCAGACGGTCAGAGTCGGACAGGGTTGCCAGAGTGGCGGTGGTGGACAAGGACTGACCCTTTTCTTCAGTGCGGCTATATTTATATTGAGTCTAAATTTACTTACCCAAGTATTATCTGGTGCTTTGGACAGGAAGGTCAACAGGATGCCTGAACCGGTTCCCGCTACTCCCCAACTGTTGCGGCGCGTCAGTGCCGGCGCGGTCCTGGAGTTCATGCGCGCCTCGGGGGCTGTCACCGTCACCGAAGTCATGGCGGCGACTGGCCTGACCCGCGCCACCACCATCGCCGTCTGCGAGGACCTGGTCCGGCGGGGCTGGCTCCTGGAACTGGAAAACCAGCGGGAGTTCGGCGGGTACCGGAAGGGCCGCCCGGCCCGGCGCTTCGAGCTCAATGAGCGGGCCGGCGTGGTGCTGGGCATGGATATTGGATATTCGAAGGTCACCGTGGTGGTCTCCGATCTCCGGGGCAGGACAATGGCCCGGTCCAGCCGCCCCTTCCAGGCCGGTGAGGTCGGTTCCCGGGAGCGGATCGCCTTCATCGACGGCGTCGCCATGGAGGCACTGCGCTCCGCCGCGGCGGACCCCGGACAGGTTCTGGCCGTGTGCGCCGGTGTGGCAGCACCCGTGGACCGGCGCGGGGAGGTGGTGGCCACGCAAAAGTTCTGGGGGCTGTTCGACCTGGGACTGCCGGCGGCACTCAAAGCAGCCCGCGGATGGACCGTCCTGCTGGAAAACGACGCCAACCTTGCTGCCCTGGGTGACCGGTGGCAGGGGGCCGCCGCCGGCATCGACGACGTCGTGGTGATTTTGGCCAGTGAACGGCTGGGCTCCGGCATCGTGGAGGGCGGCCGGCTGGTGCATGGAACCCGGGGCAGCGCCGGGGAGCTCGCCTACCTGAACCTGGTGGAAGGCGTCGGCGATACGTACGGCATCGCCCACCTGGCCCGCACGTGGGCCGCCGAAGCACTGGCCACCACCGCGCCGACTGCCCTCCGGGCCTTCCAGCCCGGGCGGGTGGAGGCAGAACAGGTCTTCGCCGCCGCAGCCCAAGGGGATGCCGTGGCGTTGGAGATCCTGGACCGGCTGGCGGACAGGATGGCGCGGGTGGTGGGCACCGTGGCCACCATGCTCAACCCGGAACTGGTGGTGATCGGCGGCGGTGTGGCGGACTCCGCCCACGTGCTCCTGGCCCCGATCAGCGAGCGCCTGGCCGGGTATACCGCCACCCCCGCCCGCGTGGCGGTATCCCCGCTGGGCGATTCCATCGTGACCGTAGGCGCGGTGCGCCGCGCCCTGGACTACGTAGAAGGGAACTCCCTGGACCTGGTGCTGGCTGCGGCCGCTACTCCGGCATGACCATGGTGCGCAGGTCCAGCTGACGGAGCACCCGGTCCGCCACCTCGGGGTCCATGTCCGGCTCGTTCCGCGCCGCTACCACTTCCTGCCGCGCCGCATCCAGCGCGATGGTCTGGACCGCGATGGCCAGTTCGCGTCCCCGCTGGCGCTTTTCCGCCAGAGGTTCGTTCCGCAGGCTGCCGTCCGTCAGTTCAGCGTGCAGGCGGCGCATCCGGTCCTTGACCAGCGTTACCTTCTCCGGCGGCAGGTCCGTCATCAGGTCGTGCTGCTTCAAGGCTGCGACGGCCGCGGCCTGGGCGCGTGCGGCGAGCAGCCGGACAGCGTCACGTTCCGCCGTTCCGTCCTCGGAGGCCTTGAGGACACGCATCAGCCACGGCAGCGTCAGGCCGGGAAGGACCAACGTGGCCAGCAGCACCGCGCAGGCAATGACCAGCAGATAGTCCCGCCCCGGGAACGGCGTGCCGTCCGCCAAGGTCAGCGGCAGCGCCAGGGCCAATGCCAGGGTTGCCAGACCGCGCATGCCGCACCAGGTCAGGATGAGGACTTCCTTCAGGGACGTGGGCTGCAGGACGTTCTTCCGTTTCCGGGCACCCAGTGCCAGGACGGCCAGCCACAGGAACCGGACCGCGAACACCAGGACGCAGACCACAGCGGCCACCCCGATCATGCCGAAGATCTCCGCCCCCTCGTCGCGGATGACATGCCTGATTTCCAGCCCCACCAGGCCGAACGCCAGCCCCGTAACCAGCAACTCCACCACATCCCAGAAGGCGTTCCGGGTGACACGCTCCGCCGCGTCCTGCGGGCGTGCATGGCGCTGCATTTCAAGGGCCGTGACCACCACGGCGATAACGCCGGAAGCGTGCACCTCCTCGGCGAGGATGTAGGCGGCGAAGGGCACCACCAGGGTCACTGCGCTCCGGGCCACCATGGACGTGACCAGCCGGGTGACCAGCGCGATCAGCCAGCCCATGGCAATGCCCACCAGGACGGCAAGTGCCGCACCCATCAGGAACTGCAGGACGACGTCGGGCCCCACCTTGGTGCCGCCCACGGCGGCTGCCACGGCTGCCTGGAAGATGACGATGGCCGCGGCGTCGTTGAACAACCCCTCGCTCTGGAGGACGGTGATGAGGCGGCGCGGCATGTGCACCCGGCCGGCCACGGATTCCACGGCCACAGGGTCCGGTGGCGCCACCATGGCACCGAGGGCGATGGCTGCGGGGACCCCGATGCCGGGAATCATCAGCCATGCCGCACCGGCCACCACCGCCGTGCTGATGACTACCAGCGCCACGGCGAGCAGGATCAGCGTCCGCCACCGGACACGGAACACCGCCCACGAGCTCCGCTGGGCGGTGGCGAACAGGAGCGGCGGAAGGAAGATGGGCAGGATCAGGGCCGGTTCAATCTCCAGGTCGGGGAAGCCGGGAATGAACGTCAGCGCCGCCGCCAGGAGGAGCATCAGGACCGGGTATGGCAGCCGGAGCCTGTCCCCCAGGCCCACGGCCACCACCGTGGCCAGCAGCAGTCCAATGATGAGTGCGAGCTGGTCCATAAGCCTCTTCGCCGCCGGCTACGCGCGGGGTTCCAGTGCCGCCGCCACGGGAAGGGTGCCGTCGCGGAACTCAATGGTCCGGCCGGCAGTCTGGGGAAGGTCCAGTACTGCCGCTGCCACGATGGCCGTATTGGCACGGGAGGTGTCCCGGTCCCCTTCCGGTGAGGGGTCGACGTCGATCAGCCCGGTTCCGGGCTTGTCCGTCAGCGCGCCGGGCCCAAGGATGGTCCACGCCAGGCCGGTGCCGCGCAGGTACTCGTCCGCTGCCGCCTTGGCTTCCGCGTAGGCAAAGAAACTGTTGTCCTCCGGCACCCCGTGGTCCTTGCCGGCACCGAAGTAGGAGACCATGATGTACCGGTCCACGCCGGCCTGGGCCGCGGCATCCATGGAGCGGATGGCGGCGTCCCGGTCCACCGCGTAGGTGCGTTCGGGGTCGCCGCCGCCGGCCCCCGCCGACCAGACCACGGCGTCATGCCCGGCAAGGGCATCGGCAATGGCGGCCGTCGTCGAATTTTCCACGTCCAGGACCAACGGCGTGGCCCCGGTGCCGGCGACGTCGTCGGCGTGGTCCGGATTCCGGATGAACGAGGTGACGGAGTGGCCCTCGCCGGTGAGAAGGGCGGACAGGAGGAGGGCCACTTTGCCGTGGCCGCCGATGATGGCGATGCGTGTCATGCACCCATTCTGCCTGCACGCCGCCTTCATGCAGAGCCATTTGGCCTTGAACAGGGCCTTTATGCCCTGTTGGGGGTTTCCGGCACCCACCTAGCTTGGGGGCATGGCTGCCGGACCCCATGCGGGGTTGGATGGACCCGCATCAGAAGCAATGTTAAAGCTGGGCCGTTTCTTCACGAGGTGGGACCAGACAGAGGACGGCCGGGCGGTGTTCCGGGAAGGCGGCCGCAAGGGCGACATCTTCTACCGCGACCGCTGGAGCCACGACAAGGTGGTCCGCTCCACGCACGGGGTGAACTGCACCGGCTCCTGTTCATGGAAGGTGTACGTCAAGGACGGCATCATCACCTGGGAATCGCAGCAGACGGACTACCCGTCCGTGGGGGCCGACCGGCCGGAATACGAACCCAGAGGCTGTCCCCGCGGGGCGGCCTTTTCCTGGTACACCTACTCCCCCACCCGGGTGCGCTTTCCGTATGCGCGGGGCGTCCTGGTGGAGATGTACCGGGAGGCCAAAGACCGGCTGGGCGATCCCGTACTGGCCTTTGCGGAGATCGCTGCGGACCCGGCAAAGCGGCGCCGCTACCAACAGGCCCGCGGCAAGGGCGGCCTGGTGCGCGTGTCCTGGCAGGAAGCCATCGAGATTGCCGCCGCAGCCCACGTGAACACCATCAAAACGTACGGCCCGGACCGCTGCGCGGGCTTTTCACCCATCCCGGCCATGTCCATGGTGTCCCATGCGGTGGGTACGCGCTTCATCCAGCTGATCGGCGGGGTGATGACGTCCTTCTACGACTGGTACGCCGATCTTCCCGTCGCCAGCCCGCAGGTCTTTGGGGATCAGACCGATGTTCCCGAATCCGGAGACTGGTGGGACGCCCGCTACCTCATGATGTGGGGCTCCAACGTTCCGGTGACGCGCACGCCGGATGCGCACTGGATGACCGAGGTCCGGTACCGCGGCACCAAGGTGGTCACGGTAAGCCCGGACTATGCGGACAACACAAAATTCGCCGACGAATGGCTTCCGGCGCAGGCCGGAACGGACGCCGCCCTGGCCATGGCCATGGGCCACGTCATGCTCAAGGAATTCTTCGTGGACCGGCAGGTGCCGTTCTTCACCGACTACGTGAAGCAGTACACGGACCTTCCCTTCCTGGTCAGGCTGGAGAAAACCGACGACGGCGCCCTCACGCCGTCGAAGTTCCTCACCGCCCTTGACGTCCCCGGGGAGTCCACGGCCGAGGACGCTGCGTTCCGCACCGTCCTGTTCGACAGGGCCGCGGGGCGGGCGGCGGTGCCCAACGGATCCATGGGGTTCCGGTACTCGGGCAGCGGGGAAGGCAAGTGGAACCTGGACCTTGAGGGGATCGAACCGGCGTTGTCCCTCCGCGAGGTGTCCGGGGAGAGCGCCGAAATCCTGCTCCCCTGCTTCGAGGACGCCGGCGGCGAAGGCAGCATCCTGCGCAGGGGTGTCCCGGTCATGGAGGTGGGCGGCCACCTGGTGACCACCGTGTTCGACCTCATGCTGGCCCAGTACGGCGTGGGCAGGGAAGGCCTGCCCGGCGAGTGGGCGGCCGGCTACGACGACGCCGCCACCCCGTACACCCCGGCGTGGCAGGAGGAGATCACCAGCGTCCCGGCCCAGGCCTGCATCCGGGTGGCACGCGAGTTCGCCCGCAATGCCGAGGAGTCACAAGGCCGCTCCATGATCATCATGGGGGCAGGCATCTGCCAGTGGTTCCACGGCGACACCACGTACCGGGCGGTGCTGGCCCTGGTGATGCTCACCGGCTGTATGGGCCGCAACGGCGGGGGCTGGGCCCATTACGTGGGCCAGGAAAAGACCCGGCCCATCACCGGCTGGGTGTCCCTGGCCAACGCCCTGGACTGGTCTCGGCCGCCGCGGACCATGACCGGCACCAGCTACTGGTACATGCACACGGACCAGTGGCGGCAGGATGGGTACTCCGCCGACGCCCTCAAGTCTCCCCTCTCCACCGGCAAGCTGGACGGCATGCACACGGCGGACGCGATCGCCCAGTCCGCACGGCTCGGCTGGATGCCGTTCTACCCCCAGTTCGACCGCAACCCCCTGGACATAGCTGACGAGGCGGAGGCCGCCGTGGCCGCCGGGAACGCCGCGGACACACCCTCCTACATTGCCGAATCGCTGAAGAACCGCTCCCTCAACCCGGCAATCGAGGATGTGGATGCCCCGGCCAACTGGCCGCGGACCCTGGTGCTGTGGCGGTCCAACCTGTTCGGCTCCTCGGCCAAGGGCAACGAGTATTTCCTCCGCAACCTGCTGGGAACCCACAACAACGTCCTGGGCGGGGACAGTGCAGAGGAACTCAAGCCCCGCGACGTGGCCTGGCACCAGGAAGCGCCGGAGGGAAAGCTGGACCTCCTGGTCTCCGCCGACTTCCGGATGACGTCCACCACGCTGCTGTCCGACGTCGTGTTTCCCGCCGCCACCTGGTACGAAAAACATGACCTTTCCTCCACGGACATGCACCCGTTCGTGCACGCGTTCAGCCCCGCCATCGACCCGCCCTGGGAAACCAAGACGGACTTTGACACCTTCCACCTGCTGGCCCGGGAATTCTCCCGGCTTGCCAGGACCCACCTCGGCGTCCGCCGCGACCTCGTCAGCGTCCCGCTGCAGCACGACACCCCGGGCCAGCTCGCCCAGCCCGGCGGCCGGGTCCGCGACTGGCGGGACCCGGACATCCCTGCGGTGCCGGGGCAGAACATGCCCGTCTTTTCGGTCGTGGAACGGGACTACACGGCCATCGCGGACAAGCTCGCCGCCGTCGGACCCCTGGCCGACAAACTCGGCTTCACCGTCAAGAACGTCACCTACAAAATGGCCGAACCGTTGGCCCGGCTCAGCCACGCCAACGGCGTGATGCTGGGCGGGGCGGCGGACGGCCGGCCAGCCATGGACACCGACGCGAAGATGGCCGAAGCAATCCTGGCGTTCTCCGGCACCACCAACGGCCTGCTGTCCGTCCAGGGCTTCAAGGATCTGGAGGTCCGCACCGGCAGGAAACTGGCCGACCTGGCGGAGGGCTCCGAGGAAAAGTTCATCACCTTCGCCCAGACCCAGGCAGGTCCGGTCCCGGTGATCACATCCCCGGAGTGGTCCGGCTCGGAGACCGGCGGCCGGCGGTACGCCCCGTTCACCATCAACATCGAACGGCTCAAACCCTTCCATACCCTCACCGGCAGGATGCATTTCTTCCTGGACCACGACTGGATGACCGACATCGGCGAGGCCCTGCCCATCTACCGGCCGCCGCTGGACATGCACCGGCTGTTCGGCGAACCACGGCTCGGCTCCGACGGCGCCATGGAGGTGACGGTCAGGTACCTGACCCCCCACTCCAAGTGGTCCATCCACTCCGAATACCAGGACAACCTGCTGATGCTGTCCTTGTCCCGCGGCGGGCCGACGGTCTGGATGAGCCCAGCCGACGCGGATGCCATCAAGGTCCGGGACAACGACTGGGTGGAGTGCACCAACGTCAACGGGGTACTGGTGGCACGGGCGATTGTCAGCCACCGCATGCCGGCCGGGGTGGTCTACGTCCACCACGCCCAGGAGCGCACCATCGACGTACCGAAATCGGAAGCGACCGGCCGGCGCGGCGGCATCCACAATTCCGTGACCCGGCTGCTGGTGAAACCCTCGCACCTGGCCGGCGGCTACGCGCAGCTGGCCTACGCGTTCAACTACCTCGGCCCCACCGGAAACCAGCGCGACATGGTGGCCACCGTGCGCCGCCGCTCCCAGGAGGTGCAGTACTGATGCGTGTAATGGCCCAAATGGGCATGGTGATGAACCTGGACAAGTGCATCGGGTGCCACACGTGCTCCGTGACCTGCAAGCAGGCCTGGACCAACCGTGCCGGCACCGAATACGTTTGGTTCAACAACGTGGAAACCCGGCCCGGGCAGGGTTACCCCCGCCGCTACGAGGACCAGGACCGCTGGTACGGCGGCTGGTCCCTGAACCGGCGCGGCAGGCTGGTCCTCAAAGCCGGCGGCAGGGTGAAGAAGCTGTTCGGCATCTTCGCCAGCCCAGTCCAGCCCGAGCTCAAGGACTACTACGAGCCGTGGACCTACGACTACAAGACCCTGGTGGACGCACCCCTGGGCGACGACTTCCCCGTTGCCCGGCCCAAGTCGCTCATTACCGGGGAGGACACCAAGATCACCTGGTCCGCCAACTGGGACGACAACCTGGGCGGCTCGCAGGACCACGGGCACCTGGACCCGATCGTGGAAAAGGTCCGGCGGGAGTCCGAGGACAAGATCAAGTTCGCCTACGAGCAGACCTTCATGTTCTACCTGCCCCGGATCTGCGAGCACTGCCTGAATCCGTCCTGCATGGCGTCCTGCCCGTCCGGCGCGATCTACAAGCGGGTGGAGGACGGGATCGTGCTGGTGGACCAGGACCGGTGCCGCGGCTGGCGGCAGTGCGTCACCGGCTGCCCCTACAAGAAGATCTACTTCAACCACAAGACCGGCAAAGCCGAGAAGTGCACGTTCTGCTACCCCCGGGTGGAGGTTGGCCTGCCGACCGTCTGCTCCGAGACGTGCGTGGGCCGGCTGCGCTACCTGGGATTGTTTTTGTACGACGCCGATGCCGTCACCGCGGCAGCGTCCGTCACCGACCCGCAGGACCTCTACGACGCCCAGATGGACGTGCTGCTGGACCCCCACGATCGCCGCGTCCAGGCCGACGCCCGCGCGCAGGGCATCCCGGAGGACTGGCTTGACGCGGCACGCCGCTCCCCCGTCTACGCCCTGGCCAAGGTCTACAAAGTGGCCCTGCCGCTGCACCCGGAGTACCGCACGATGCCGATGGTCTGGTACGTGCCGCCGCTTTCCCCCGTGGTGGACCTGCTGCGCGACCAGGGCCACGACGGCGAGGACACGGGCAACCTGTTCGGCGCCATCGATGCCCTGCGGATTCCCGTGGAGTACCTCGCCGAGCTCTTCACCGCCGGGGACACGGAACGGGTCACCGCCGTCCTGCGGAAGCTCGCGGCCATGCGCTCCTTCATGCGCGGCATCAGCATGGGCGGGGATCCGGACGAGTCCATCCCGGAGTCCGTGGGCATGGACGGGCAAAGCATGTACGACATGTACCGGCTGATGGCCATCGCCAAATACAGCGAACGATATGTCATCCCCACAGCCCACCTGGAGCAGGCGCACGACCTGGAGGAGCTGGGCTGTTCGCTGGACTTCGACGGCGGACCGGGCATGCAGGATTCGGCACCGTTTGGCGAGGCGAGCGGCAGGCCCGTTCCGGTGGCCGTGGATACGTTCAACGCCCTGCGGGACCGGCAGAGCTCGGACACCATCGCGGCCGGAACAGACCTGCGCGGGAGGGTGAACCTGCTGAACTGGGATGGCCGCGGCGCCCCGCCCGGACTGTTCCCGGACAAGCCCTACCCGGACAGGGGCCCGGAGCCGGACACCCTGGCTGCCGCCGAGGATGGGTCATGAAGCGGCCAGCCTTGGACCGGCCAACCGTGAACCGCCGCGACCAGGTGGTCTACCTTGCCGCGGCCTGGTGCCTGTCCTATCCGGATGGGGAACTGGTGGAGCGGGTCCCTTTGGTCCGGGCGGCGCTGTCCGAATTTCCCGGCGCCCTGCCGGAGTTCGCGCCGGTGCTGGACCTCCTGGAAGCCACCCCGCCCATGGAACTGCAGGCCCAGTACGTCCGCGAATTCGACCTGGGCAGGCGGCACGCCCTGCACTTGAGCTACTGGACGGACGGGGACACCCGCCGCCGCGGCGAGGTGCTGGGATTCTTCAAGGAGGCCTACCGGCGCAGCGGCGCGCTGGTGGACCTGGACGGGGAACTGCCCGATTACTTGCCCATGGTGCTGGAATTCGCCGCCCGGGTCGATGGGGACGCCGGGCGGGAACTGCTGCAACGCTACCGGGCCAGCCTCGAAATGCTCAGGCTCGGGCTGTTGCGTGACAACCTGCCGCACGGCCGGATCCTGGCGGCCATCTGCGCCACGCTGCCGGGAAAGTCACCCCAGGACGAGCAGGAAGTGATGCGCATGGCCGGATACGGACCACCCACCGAAAGCGTGGGGCTCGATCCCTATGACCCGCGGCTGCTGCCCGTCAGGAGGGGCTGACCATGCGGGCACTCGGGGCGGCGCTGGAGACGGGGCCGGGGGCCGCCGTCGTGGTTAACAGCTGGGACACCGTCCTGTGGGGCGTCCTGCCGTACGTTATGGCGGTGGTGCTGGTAGGCGGCCTGGTGTGGCGCTACCGGTACGACCAGTTCGGCTGGACCACCAGGTCCTCCCAGCTGTATGAATCCCGGCTTCTGCGGATCGCGTCCCCGCTGTTCCACTTCGGGCTGCTGGCCGTCATCGCCGGGCACTTCTTCGGCCTGGTGATTCCCATGGCCTGGACCCAGGCGGTGGGCATGAGCCAGGAGTTCTACCACTTCAATGCCCTGCTGGTGGGCGGTATTGCCGGGGTCGCGACGCTGGGCGGGATCGCCCTCCTGATCTACCGCCGGCGCACCACCGGGCCCGTCTTCATGGCCACCACCAAAAATGACAAGACCATGTACGTGGTGCTGACCGCTGCCATCGTGTTCGGCCTGTGGACCACGCTGGCCAGCGTTTTCGAGGGCGAACACGGGCACAACTACCGGGAAACCGTGGCGCCGTGGTTCCGGTCGCTGTTTATCTTCCAGCCGGACATCGCGGCGATGGCGGCCGCGCCGTTCTCTTTCCACCTGCACACCCTGGTGGGGATGGCGCTCTTCGTCATCTGGCCGTTCACGCGGCTGGTGCATGCCTTTACCGCGCCCCTGCACTACCTGTTCCGCCCCTACATCGTCTACCGGTCGCGGGACAGGGAGACCAAGGGCAGGGGCTGGTCCGCCGTGGGCACGCCGGACAGGGACACCCGCAACCGCTGACCGGCGGTGCGTTTGAATGACGTGGTGAGGAGCGAGCAGTGGCCGGAACAACCTCAACGCCAGTCACCGGCAGGGCACTGAACCTGGCGCTGGCCACGGCGGCGTCCGTGGCAGGGTTCTGGGCGTGGAACTCGGTGGCCACGCTGGGCGCCTTCTACACCCAGGACCTGTCCCTGACGCCCGCAACCACCGGGATCCTGGTGGCCATGCCGGTGTTCGTCGGATCGCTGGGACGGATCGTGGTGGGCACGCTCACGGACAAGTACGGCGGCAGGCCGATGTTCACCTTTGTCCTGCTGGCCGCCATCCCTCCCATCCTCCTGGTCTCCGTGGGAGGCCTCATCAGTTCCTTTGCCCTGGTGCTGGGGGCCGGGCTGCTGCTCGGCGTGGCCGGGACGGTGTTCGCCGTCGGGATCCCGTTCGTCAGCGCCTGGTACGAACCCGCACGGAGGGGCTTCGCCACCGGTGTCTTTGGCGCAGGCATGGGCGGGACGGCGCTGGCGGCTTTCCTGAATCCCCGGCTGGTGGCCGGGATCGGATACTTCCCCACGCACCTGCTGATCTCCGGGGTCCTGGCCGTGATGGCGGGGCTGGTCTGGTTCCTCATGAAGGAATCACCGGGCTGGGCCCCCAACCATGCGCCGGTGCTGCCCAAGCTCCTGGACGCGGCCAGGACGGCCGTGACGTGGAAGATGTGCTTCCTGTACGCGGTGGTCTTCGGCGGCTTCGTCTCGTTCGCCACCTACCTGCCCACCTATCTGCGGGACGTGTACAGCTTCGACCCCGCCGGCGCCGGGGCCCGGACGGCCGGGTTTGCCCTGGCCGCCGTCCTTGCACGGCCCGTGGGCGGGGTGCTGGCGGACAAGCTTGGTCCCAAGCCCGTGGTGCTCGTGGCCCTTGGCGCCGTCGCCGTCCTGGGCTGGGTGGTGAACCTGCGGCCCGACGGCGAGGTTCCCGCGGGTGCCACGTTCGTTGCCATGGCTGCCGCGCTGGGGCTGGGAACGGGCGGGGTGTTCGCGTGGGTGGGTGTGCTGTCCCCGGCAGGAAAGGTGGGCAGCATCAGCGGCATCGTCAGTGCCGCGGGCGGCCTGGGCGGCTACTTTCCCCCGCTGGTGATGGGCGCCACTTACGACGCCGTGACGCGCAGCTATTCGATCGGGCTGCTCCTGCTGGTGGGCACGGCCCTGGTGGCCCTGGTGTTCACCCTCTTCGCGGTCCAGCCACGGGCCGGGACGGCAGCGGTTCAGCGGGCACGGTAGCGCAGGTACACCACCCCGTTGCCGAACCGGCGCTCTTCGAGCAACTCCAGCCGTGCCTGCAGCCCGTCCGGCAGGAAGCGCAGGCCGCCGCCAACGGCCACCGGGTTGACGAACAGCCGGCACTCGTCCACCAGCCCGGCTTTGAGGGCGTGCGCCGCGAGGGTGGGGCCGCCGATGCTGATGTCCCGGCCGCTGTCCTCTTTCAGGTCCCGCACGGTTTCCGGGAGGAACTGCCGCTCGAGGCGGGTCTTCGAGGTACTGGGGGTGTCCAGCGTAGTGGAGTAGACCACCTTGTCCGCCCCCTGCCAGATGCGCGCGTAGTCCTGGATGACCGGCGGCTCATCCTGGGTATCCATGGTTTCCCAGACCGACATCACCTCATAGATCCGGCGGCCCAGGAGGTACGTGCCGACGTCCCGTTCCATGTCATTGATGAAGGCGTGGACTTCCTCATCCGGTGCGGACCAGTTGAAGTTGCCGTCCTTGTCTGCCGTGTAACCGTCAATGGACATGATTGCGGAGTAGATCAGCTGCGCCATGGGCCCATTCTGCCGGTCGAATCCTGCGCGGAACAGGCCCCGCCGGAGGTTTGCGGCCAGTAGGCGCCCGGGCCGGGTCAGAGCAGGTTCGCTGCCAGGGTCCTGGCGATGAACGTGCCGTAGCGTTCGGCGGACCATCCCCGCTTGACCACCAGGGTCTCGTAGAGTTCGGCGGCGGTGGAGGTGAACATGACGTCGGCAGCCTCGGCCGTGGTGAGTCCGGGCTTGAGGAGTCCCCTGCCCACCAGCTGCCGGGCATTGTGCAGCATCCGGCGGTAGCGGGCATCGTCCACGTCACGCAGCAGTGCCGCCATGGAAGCGTCCCCGCTGGCCGCCGCGTCCCTGATGAGGAGGTAGACCGGGGCGCCGATGGGACTGATCTCCGTGGCGAACCGGCCGAACCGCTCCATTAGCCGTACCGGATCCGTTTCCGTCGTCTGGGCCAGATCAGACCTCTGCTCCGCCGGCGGACCGCCGGCACCGAGGAGGCTCTCCTCGTAGATGGCGCGGACCAGCCCCGCCTTGCTGCCGAAGTTCTTGTAGACCGACTCTCCCGAGACTCCGGCAGCCCGCGCAATCTCCGCAATGGTCGTCGCGCCAAATCCCTGTGCAAGGAACAGCTCCCTGGCGTGCGAACGGACGCTGTGCAGCGACTCCGCGGCGAGCTGCCGGCGCCGCCGCGCGTCATAACTGCGCTGTGCGGGGCGTTTGCCGGAGGCATTGACTGGGCTCTGCATGCGGTCTTAAACTCCAATCAATACAGTTCACTGTATTGAATTCAATCTAACAGGTCACAGCCTCGCGGGGCGAGGCACCAAGGAGTCTTTCAATGGGCACGCCAAACGGCGTGGACCGCCTCCCCGACGGCCCTGTTCGCCGAATGTTTTCCGCGGCACAGCGGCGCGACCTCGATGCCATGGTGGCTGAGTTCGCCGACGACTACGTCAATATCACCCCCAACCACCCCGCCCGCAGCTTCACCGGAAGCGCGCAGGTGCGGAAGAACTGGTCCGCACTGTTCGCAGGGATCCCGGACATGACCGTGACAGTGCTGGACTCGGCAACCGGCACCGGCGGGAACGTATGGGTCGAATGGGGATCGCAGGGCACCCGCCTGGACGGCGGCACTGTCGAGCAGGCCGGCGTCGCCATCTTCAGCCTCCGCAACGACCGGATCGCGGCCGTGAGGTTCTACCTGGAGCCCGTCGAAAGGGACCCGGCGGACGTGAATGCCGCGGTCCAGGCCGTCACCGGAGCAGGAATGGAAGGAACACGGCCATGATCCTCCTGGTCGGCGCCACGGGTGACCTGGGCGGCCGGGTGGCCCGGCTGCTGCGTGGATCAGGGCAGGATGTCCGCTGCCTGGTCCGGCGCACCACCGACGATTCACAGCTCCGTGCGATCGGCGCGGAAGTTGTGCGCGGAGACCTCACTGAACCTGCCACGCTGCCTCCCGCGTGCCAGGGCGTCGAAACGGTGATTGCCACGGCGACGGCGATAAGCCGACGGTTGCAGGGCAGCAGCCAGGCCAGTCTGCGCGACGTTGACGAGGTGGGCATGGGCCACCTCATCGACGCTGCGGAGGCCGCCGGCGTCCGCCGCTTCGTCTATCTGTCCTTCACGGGCATCGAAACCGCTGTCGAGACACCACTGCGGCACGCCAAGCACGCAATGGAAAGGCGCCTGTCGGTTTCTGCCATGCAAACGGTCATCGTGCGGTCCGACGCCTTCCAGGAAATCCACTTCTCCCCCATCAGCCGCTTCGACATGGCGGCCGGCAAAGTGTCGGTTATAGGGCACGGCAACACCAAGGCGCGGTGGGTGGCGACGGATGACGTGGCGGCGCTCCTGTGCGCTCTGGCGGTGGAGCCGGATCCGCCCCGGTTGGTCGAGTTTGGCGGCCCCGAACCTGTGTCGAAGAACGAGGCCGCTGCCCTCGCCGGGAAACTGATGCACCACAAGATGAAAGTGCAGCACATGCCGCGCCCCGTCGCCCGGCTCGCGGTGAAGGCGCTCTCGCATCGCAGGGATGGCCTGGCCTCCGCGCTGGGAGCGGGCCTGACCTCCGACCTGAACGTGGCCACCTGGGATGACGCGCCCCTCCGCCAGCGTGGGATCAAGCCGAAGTCCGTCAGCGACTTCCTCAAGGAGCAGGCGCAGGCATTGTCCGGCCGCTGACCCCTCGCTCACGGCCGGCGCGACACCAGGGATTGCTGGCCCAGCGTCCAAAGGTTGGAGACCGTCCAGTAAACCAGGACGCCGATGGGGAAAAAGATCCCGCCCACGCCAAAGATCAACGGCAGGACATACAGGAGGATCCGCTGCTGGCGCATCAGCGGGCTGTCAGGGTCCTGCCCGGCCATGGTCCGTGCCGCCACAAGTTTCTGGGTAAGGAACTGGCAGGCAATCATCACCAGGATCATGGCGACGGCGGGCACCGCCACCGCAGTGGGGTCACCACCACCGTGCAGCAGCGAGGCGGACAGCGGAGCTCCAAAAATGCTGGAGGAATCGAACTGGACCACCTGCTCGCTGCCCAGCGCGCCAATGCCCTGGTCCTGCCGCACGGCGCTGGAGATTCCGGACAGCACCTGGAAGAGGGCCAGGAAGAACGGCGCCTGGATCAGCAGCGGCAGGCATGCCGAGAACGGGTTGGTGCCATGCTTCCTGTACAGGGCCATCTGTTCCTGGGCCATGGCCTGCCGCGACGCCTGGTCCGTCCTGCCCTTGTACCTGTCCTGGAGCTCCTTCAGGTCCGGCTGCAGGAGCCGCATCCGGCGCTGGGCCCGGACCTGGGCCAGGAATACTGGAACCAGCGCGGCGCGGATCACCAGCACCAGCCCGATGATGGACAGCGTCCATGTCCAGCCGTCCCCCGGCGGCATTCCCGCCGCGCTGAGGCCGTCGTGGAAAGCCACCATGATGACGGACACGAGCCATCGGAACGGCTCCATCACCGCCGCCGGAAAGTCCACCGAATCCCCCATCCGCAGTTGCTGCCAAGCTACTGCGGATCCTGGAAACAGGAAAGCCCCCGGGATCTTTCGATCCAGGGGGCTTAGCCTGTAGCGGTGGGGAGGCTCGATCTCCCGACCTCACGATTATGAGTCGTGCGCTCTAACCAACTGAGCTACACCGCCACGAATGAGAAAAACCTGCGTCAAGCCGGTCAAACCGCCTTGACGCAGGCCCTCATTCAGAGCCCCCCACCGGAATCGATCCGGTGACCTCGTTCTTACCAAGAACGCGCTCTACCACTGAGCTAGGGGGGCAACGAGTAAATACTCTACCGGAAGATTTACGCACCAACAAATCGGCGTCCAGCCCCTCCCCGGACTGGGAATTGCACCCGCCGCCGGCACCGCGCACGCCGCATTTTCCGCGGAATTCCGCGGCTGAACGGGCATGGACAGCGGAGCGGCCGACGCCGGGAAGCGCCTTTTTAAGGCACGTTACTTACATGCCGGGGCTGGAATGTGTCCAGCCCCACATTCGACTTCCGCTTAAATGCCGATGGGCCGGCTCGAAAGCCGGCCCATCGCCGTCGTCAATCTCTCAACGCGCGGGAGTGTTTACCACTTGCCCTTGCGGTTGAAGTCGCGGTGGCCGCTGTCGCCGCCGCTGCGGGGCTTGCGGGAGCCGTCGCCGTGGCTGGCGAAGCGGGAGTCACCGCGGTCGCTGAAGGAACGCTCCGAACGGTCGCTGTACGAACGGCCGCCACGGTCAGCGGAGGTCCGCTCGCCGTCGTTTTTGCGGAATTCCTTCTTGAACCCACCGTTGCCCTTGAAGTTGCCACCGCGGTCACCGCCGCGGTTTCCCTGGTAGGCGCCGCGGTCGCCGGAGGGCTTGCGGCCGTTGTCCAGCTCGAGGTGGATCAGCTCGCCGCCGATCCGGGTGCGGGACAGGGCGCGCAGCTGGTCCTGGCTCAGGTCCGCTGGCAGTTCCACCAGGGAGTGGTCCGAGCGGATGTCGATGCCGCCGATCTGCGAAGAGGAGATGCCGCCCTCATTGGCGATGGCGCCCACGATCGAGCCGGGCATGACCCGCTGGCGGCGTCCCACGGCGATGCGGTAGGTGGCGTTGCCTTCGGTCAGCGTCCGGGTCGGGCCACGGGAGCCGAAGCCGTCCTTGGACCGCTCACGCTTCTGGAACTCGGGAGCGGCAGGCAGTTCCTTCACCAGGAGCGGCTGGCCGCCCTGCGCCATGACCGCCAGGGCTGCGGCAATCTCGGCAGCGGGAACGTTGTGCTCTTCTTCGTAGGAAGCGATGAGGTCACGGAAGGCGGCAACATCCTCGGACGCAAGGGTCTCCGTGATGCGCTCGGCGAACTTGCCCAGGCGCAGCGTGTTGACGGTCTCGGCGGTGGGCAGGTGCATCTGCTCCACCGGCTGGCGCGTGGCCTTCTCGATGGAACGCAGCAGGTACTTCTCGCGCGGCGTCATGAAAAGGATGGCTTCACCGGAACGGCCGGCACGGCCCGTACGGCCGATGCGGTGCACGTACGACTCAGTGTCGTGCGGGATGTCGTAGTTGATGACGTGGCTGATGCGCTCCACGTCGAGCCCGCGGGCTGCGACGTCGGTGGCCACCAGGATGTCGATCCGGCCTTCCTTCAGCGCGTCGACGGTGCGCTCGCGCTGCTGCTGCGGGATGTCGCCGTTGATGGCGGCAGCCTGGAAGCCGCGGGCGCGCAGCTTGTCAGCCAGGTCCTCGGTGGCCATCTTGGTGCGGACGAAGGCGATGACGCCGTCGAACTCTTCCACCTCGAGGATGCGGGTCATGGCGTCCAGCTTGTGCGGGCCCATGACCTGCAGGTAGCGCTGGCGGGTGTTGGCGCCGGTGGTGGTCTTGGACTTGACCTGCACCTCGGCCGGGTTGTTCAGGTACTGCTTGGACATGCGGCGGATCTGGCCGGGCATGGTGGCGGAGAACAGGGCAACCTGGCGGCCCTCGGGGGTCTGCTGGAAGATCTGTTCCACGTCATCGGCGAAGCCCATGCGCAGCATCTCGTCAGCCTCGTCCAGCACCAGGTACTGGAGTTCGGACAGGTCAAGGGAACCCTTGGCGATGTGGTCGATCACGCGGCCGGGGGTACCGACGACCACCTGGGCGCCGCGGCGCAGGCCGGCGAGCTGGGGGCCGTAGGCGGAGCCGCCGTAGACGGGCAGGACGGTGAAGTCGTCGATGTGCTTGGCGTAGGAGGTGAAGGCCTCGGCAACCTGGAGGGCCAGCTCGCGGGTGGGGGCCAGGACCAGCGCCTGGGTCTTGCGGGAGGGGCCGTTGAGGTCGTGGAGTTCGGCCAGGCGGGACAGTGCCGGCACTGCGAATGCTGCCGTCTTGCCGGTACCGGTCTGCGCCAGGCCCACCACGTCGCGGCCTTCAAGCAGCAGCGGGATGGTGGCCGCCTGGATGGGGGACGGCTTTTCGTACCCGACATCCTGCAGGGCGGCAAGGACGCGGGCGTCGATGCCGAGGTCAACGAACTTGACGGTGTTTTCGTCATCATCCGCGGCCTTGGCAGCGGGAGCAACGTCGGCCGTTGCGGCAGCTTCGGTGGCAGCGGGCTCGGCTGCGGGCGCAGCGGCCTCAGTGAATTCGACGGTAGCGGTTTCAGCGGTTGCCGCTGCGGTGGTTTCGTTCTGATTTTCGGGCATAGAGAGATATTCCTCATCCATAGGGGGCCAGGCGGCACTACCCGAGGTGAGCGGAGCCGCAGTACACGTGCCGATGATGCCGGGCAAACGTTGACCGGCCGGTCACAGAAGTCCGGCGCTTTCGCAATCCCGTGGCAGGACTTCGCGCTGCATCTCTTGGCTGCTATCCCAGCAGTCTGTACAGCGTTTTCTTTAGCCGGCTCTCCCTATGAAAATGCCCGCATCGCTTGCGCGGGCCCCAACACTTGCCAGTCCTGCCTCAAGAATTGGGCAGGAAAAAGGGATTTCCGGAGTGGGGGATGTTTCAAGTGTAGGGCACGGATGCCGGAGACCGGAAATTGAACGGCCGACGACGGCGGTGAGCTTGCGCACACCGCCCCGCGCCCCGCAGCCGTGCGGCGGGGCGGTCCTACCGTCCCAGCCGCCGCAGCAGTACCTCGAACTTGGTGTGGTACTCATCCTGGAGCCGGATCTCGCCGTCGGCCTCTGCTCCGCGGAGGGCCGCAATGATCCCCGCATCCGGCTCACTGAACCACTGGCCTATGGTGACGCCGTGGCTCGGGACGAACGTCCGTTCAATGGTGTCCCCGGCCTGGATGCTGCCGGTGCGGACCACCCGCAGGTAAGTCCCCACCCGCCCCTCGTCGGTGAACCGCTTCACCCACTGGGTTTCCTTCATCCGCCGCTGGAACGTGGCGCAGGGGGTGCGCGGCGACGTGACTTCGAGTTCGACGCCGGAGCCCACCGTCCAGCGCTCCCCGATCACCGCGTGGGTGGCCTCGATTCCGGAAACCCGCAGGTTCTCACCGAAGATGCCCGGCGGCAGCTCCCGCCCCAAAGCGCCGGACCAGAAGTCTGCGTCGGCCTGGGAATAGGCGTAGACGGCCTGGTCCTCCCCGCCGTGGTGTGCCCTGTTGGCCTGGATGTCCCCGCGCAGGCCCAGCTTGTGCACTTTGACCGGACCATCGGCCGGGCGCTTGTCGATGGCCGTGACACCCACGCTGCCCTGGTCTCCCAGGAGCTTGTGGACGCGGCAGACGGCAAGCACTGAACCTGGTTCCATGGCATCAGTCTAGGGTTTCCGCGGGACGCGCCTGCAAGTCCCCGCAATGGGCACTTCTCCCCGTTGCCGCAGTGCGTTCCTGCTGTCAGGCGGCACCGGCAGGGACTACGCTGATTCGAGACTTGCATTGGGGGTGCAGTGCTGTGCCCACATCTCGCGTGACGAATTTGAGGGGGACGCCGTGGACTCGAACCAGAAAGACCCAAAAGAGGATCCGGAGACCGGGCCGGCACCCGACGGCAGCACTGGCGCCGGCAGCACCGCCAAGCCACCGCCCTGGCAGGTCCCCAAGCCGGACCTGCGTCCCGAGCTCCTCAATGAACCGGTCACCTCCGTCGATCCGTTTGCACGCGAGCGGGAGAAGCAGCTCAACCAGGCCGCGGCCCGCAAGAAGCGCTCCCAGCGACGCACCGTGGTGGTGGGCCTCGGCGTGACCGCGCTCCTGGCCGGCACCATCACGGCGGTGGTGGCCAGCAATGAGGATGACCCTGAGTACGCACAGGTCTGTTTCAACGACGAAACCGGCGAGCGCGTGGCGGACAGCAGCTGTGACAGTTCCGCCGGGCGGAGCGGCGGCATCTACGCCTGGTACTTCTATTCCCGCGGGGCGAGCGTTCCGCCCATCGGCCAGAACAGGTCCACCGCGCCAAACTACACGCGCAGCGTCCCCACTGGCGCCAAGGCGTCCGCGGGTTACAGCAGCAAGGGCGGCACGGTCAGCCGCGGCGGGTTCGGTTCAAGCGCCAAGAGCGGTTCAAGCGGCGGCGGCGGCAAGGTCTCGGGAGGCTGACGGATGAAACGGTTGTTGTCTGAGCCCCGGCCGGGCTGGAAGCAGAAGATCGAAGAGCAGGGCCTCGTCTTTTCCACCACCACCATGGATGACGGGCGCAGGATCGAGTACTGGAACGAATCGGCGTACTACGAGTTCACCATGGACGAGGTGGAAACCCTCGAGCTCGCCGCCGAGGACATGCACCGGGTGTGCCTGGAAGCGGCGAAGTTCCTGGCCACGGGCGCCATGGGCAGCATCGGCATCGGACCCCAGGCCCTGGAGCTCGCCGCGGAATCCCTGCAGGCCGCCGACGTGGACGTGTATGGCCGGTTCGACTTTATCTATGACGGCCAGGGCGGCCCCGCCAAGATGCTCGAATACAACGCGGACACCCCCACCGGGCTCATCGAGGCCGCTGTGGCCCAATGGTTCTGGCTGCAGGACGTCCACCCGGAAAAGGACCAGTGGAACGGCATTCACGAGGCCCTGATCCGGCAGTGGAAGAAGTTCCAGTACCGCACGGGCATGAGCACGTTGCACGTTGCCCATTCGGAGGTTGAGGAATCCGGGGAGGACTGGATGACCGCCGCCTACATGCGTGACGTCGCCAGCCAGGCCGGATGGACCACCATCGGCATCAACATGTCCGATATCGGGTGGGATCCCAACCTGAACCGCTTCGTGGACCTGGACAACTTCATGATCAGCACCATCTTCAAGCTCTACCCCTGGGAGCTGATGATGAAGGAGGAGTTCGGCCCCCGCCTCCTGGAGCGGGCCCACAACCCGCGCTGGGTGGAACCGGCCTGGAAAATGCTGCTCTCCAACAAGGCACTGCTCGCCGCACTGTGGCACCTCTACCCCGACCACCCCAACCTGCTGCCGGCGTACCTCACGGACCCGGGTCCGTTGAAGGAATGGGTGGCCAAGCCCCTGCATGGCCGCGAAGGCGACAACATCCGCATCCACGCGGACGGCCTCAAGCTGGAGCAGCCAGGCGGGTACGGCCGGGAGGGCTGGTGCTACCAGCAGTACCACCCGCTCCCGGACTTCGACGGCAACCGTCCGGTCCTGGGCCTGTGGGTGGTGGACGGCGAGTCCGTGGGCTGCGGCATCCGCGAATCGGACGGGCCGGTCACGGACTATTTCTGCCGCTTTGTGCCCAACACCATTGACGCGCCGGCCCCGCTTTCGGCGGTGGCCGGCTCCACCAAGGCAGGAATCACCTTATGAGCACGGACACTTCGACGGCGGGAAGCCAGGGCGGCGGGGCCGGCACCCCGGTGCCGGCCAAGGGTCTGCGGGCCGGGATCCTGGACCTGGGCGACTCCGTGATGCTGGGGCTCGCATCCACCGCCCCGGTGTACTCGCTGGCTGCCACCCTGGGCCTGATTGTTGCCGTCAACGGCAACTACACTCCCCTGATCCTGCTGCTGGGCTTCATCCCGGTCCTCTTCATCGCCTACGCCTTCCGCGAGCTCAACAGCGCCATTCCTGACTGCGGAACCACGTTCACCTGGTCCCGGCAGGCCTTCGGTCCGTGGGCCGGCTGGCTGGGCGGCTGGGGTGTGGCGCTGGCCGGGATCGTGGTCCTGGCCAACCTGGCGCAGGTGGCGGGCCAGTACCTCTGGCTGCTGGTGGGTGACGGGTCACTGGCACAAAACAAGCTGCTGGTCACCGGAACCGGCCTGCTGTTCATCGTGCTGATGACCCTGGTGAACTACCGCGGGATCCGGCTGGGCGAGCACGTCCAGCGCGTCCTCACGTATGTCCAGTACATTGCGCTGGGCATCTTTGCGCTGGCCATCGTCATGCGGATCGTGGGCGGGGCGCCCGAGGGCCAGGCTTTCGACTTCGACTGGTTCAACCCGGTGGGTGCTTTTGCCGACCCCGGCGCCGTGGTGCACGGCGCCCTCCTTGCCCTGTTCATCTACTGGGGCTGGGACACCTGCCTGGCGGTCAACGAGGAAACCGAGGACCCGTCCACGACGCCCGGCCGGGGCGCGGTCATCTCCGCTTTCGTGCTGGTGGCCATCTATGTTTCGGTGGCGCTGCTGGTGATGATGTACGCCACCGTGGGGTCCGAGGGCATCGGCCTGGGCAACGAGGCAAACCAGGACGACGTGTTCCTGGCCATGAAGGATGTGGTGCTGGGGCCGTGGGGCTGGCTGATCGTCGTCGCGGTCCTCGCCTCCGTCCTGTCCTCCACGCAGACCACCATCCTCCCGACCGCCCGCGGCACCCTGTCCATGGGCGTCCACGGCGCCCTGCCGGCGAAGTTCGGCGAGGTGCACCCGCGCAACCAGACCCCGGGTTTCTCCACCAAGGTGATGGGTGCCGCCGCGGCCGCCTATTACGTGGCCATGAGCTTCCTCAGTGAAAACCTGCTGGCGGACTCCATCAGCGCCATCAGCCTGTTCATCGCGTTCTACTACGCCCTGACCGGCTTCGCCTGCTTCTGGTACTTCCGCGGAACGCTCCGGGACTCGGCCCGCAACCTCTGGTTCCGCGGCATCCTCCCGCTCACGGGCGCGCTGCTGCTGACCGCGGCGTTCTTCATCTCGGCCGTCCAGATGTGGGACCCGGCCTACGGCGACACCCAGATCTTCGGCATCGGCGGTGCCTTCGTGAGCGGTGTGGTGCTGCTGGCGCTCGGCGTGGTGCTCGCCGCCCTCTGCCGGTTCCTGCCCGCCACCCGCGGCTACTTCCTGGTAAAGAAATGACAGGTAAAAAATGACTGCTGAAGAGATGCGCGGTGAAGAGCGTGAAGCCGTGCCCGCGGGCCCCTCCGACGTCCTGGACCTCGACTCCCTGCTGTCCGCGGAGGAACTGGAGCTCCGGCAGAAGGTCCGCGACTTCACCCACCAGCGGATCAAACCGGACATCGCCCGCTGGTACGAGGACGCCGTCTTTCCCCTTGAACTGGCGACGGAACTGGGTGAGCTGGGCGTCCTCGGGATGCACCTGGAGGGCTACGGCTGCCCGGGGCGGTCCGCCGTCGAGTACGGCCTCGCGGCGATGGAACTGGAAGCCGGGGATTCAGGCATCCGCACCTTCGTGTCCGTCCAGGGTTCGCTGGCCATGACCGCCATCCACACCTGGGGCTCCGAGGAGCAGAAGCAGGAGTGGCTGCCCCGGATGGCCGCCGGCGAGGTCATCGGGTGCTTCGCCCTGACCGAGCCCACGGCCGGATCAGACCCCGCCTCCATGGCCACCTCCGCGGTCCGGGACGGCAGCGGGGACGACGCCGGCTGGGTGCTCAACGGCACCAAGCGCTGGATCGGGCTGGCCTCCGTGGCCGGCGTCATGGTGGTGTGGGCCATGACGGACGACGGCGTGCACGGTTTCCTGGTGCCGGCCGGCACCCCCGGCGTGACGGCCACGCCCATCCGGCAGAAGCTGTCCATGCGCGCCTCCATCCAGTGCGACGTGGTGTTCGACGACGTCCGGCTGGGTCCCGAGGCCCTGCTCCCGGCAGCGCGGGGGCTCCGCGGCCCGTTCACCTGCCTGAACGAGGCCCGGTATGGCATCGCGTGGGGTGCCATGGGTGCGGCCCGGGACTCCTATGAGGCTGCGCTGGCGTACTCGCAGGAGCGGCTGCAATTCGGCAAACCGCTGGCCGGCTACCAGCTCACGCAGGAAAAGCTGGTGAACATGCTGGTGGAGATCCAGAAGGGCACCCTGCTGGCCCTGCACCTGGGCCGGCTCAAGGACGCGGGGACTATCCGGCCCGAACAGATCTCGCTGGGCAAGCTGAACAACGTGCGCGAGGCCATCAGGATCGCCCGCGAGGCCCGGACCATCCTGGGCGGCAACGGCATTACCACCGACTACTCACCGCTGCGGCACGCCGCAAACCTGGAATCAGTGCGGACCTACGAGGGTACCGACGAGGTGCACACCCTGGTCCTGGGCCGGCACATCACGGGGCTTGGTGCCTTCCACTGAGCGCGGGTTGGCGGCGGGTTGCGGCGCAGCGCTCAGGCGGAGAAGCCGCCGTCGGACTTGATCAGCTGACCGGAGACCCATCGTCCGGCCGGTGAGAGCAGGAAGGCCACGGTCCCGGCAACGTCCGCCGGGGTGCCCAGGCGGCCACCCGGCTGCTGCGCCGTGAGCTCTTCGCGCACCTCCGGGGTCATCCAGCCCGTGTCCACCGGGCCCGGGTTGAGGACGTTCGCGGAGATGCCCTGTGGTCCCAGCTCGCGCGCGGCGGCAATCACGATTCTGTCCAGGGCACCCTTGGAGGCGCCGTAGGGAAGGTTGAACGCTGTGTGGTCACTGGTCAGCGCAACGATCGCGCCGCCGTCGTCTGTGGCCTGGCGGGCGAAGGCGGCTATCAGCTGCCAGCTGGCGCGGGTGTTGACGGCAAAGTGCCGGTCGAAGGATTCAATGGTGGTGTCCAGCACGCCGGAATCCACCGACTCGGCATGGCTGAGCACCAGGCCCTGGAGAGGACCGGCAAGCTGCACGGCTTCGGCGACCAGCCGGTCCGGGACTCCGGGATCCTGCAGGTCGGCCGGGAGGGCGTGGACCCTGGCGCCGATGGCCTCCAGCTCCGCGGTGAGGCGGACCAGGCCGTCAGGCTCGCTCCCCCATGGCATGTGGGCGTCGTAGTCGGCCCAGTAGGACAGGACCAGGTCCCAGCCGTCGGCGGCAAGCTGGCGGGCGATGCCTGCGCCGATGCCGGCCATCCGTCCCACGCCGGTGACCAGGGCAACAGGACGGGAAGGGGCGGGTGTGAGGGGTTCCATCCGACCAGCCTAGCGGCGCCGCGTTTCAGGCTGCTGCGGGCTCCGCTTCCCGCCGGCTGTGGTGCCGGCGGATGGTTGCGCTGATGACCGCGGCGATGGTGCACATCGCGGCAGCACCGAACCAGGCGTAGGTGTAGTGCCCGGTGGCGTCACGGAGGGCCCCGGCGGCGATGGCGGCTCCGGCGGCGCCCAGCTGGTGCGCTGCAAAGACCCATCCGAAGACCACGCTGCCGTCAGCTCCGAACGTTTCGCGGCAGATGGCTGCCGTGGGTGGAACGGTGGCCACCCAGTCCAGGCCGTAGATCACCACGAACACGATCATGCTGGGCTGCACTTCGGCGTTCAGCAGCAGCGGAAGCACCAGCAGGCCGATCCCGCGGAACTGGTAGTAGACGGCCAGCAGGATGCGGGGGTTGAACCGGTCCGTCAGCCAGCCCGAGGCGATGGTCCCGATGATGTCGAAGATCCCGACGACGGCCAGCAGTCCCGCGGCGGTGGTTTCAGGCATGCCGTGGTCGTGCGCGGAGGGGATGAAGTGGGTGCCGATCAGCCCGTTGGTGGTGGCGCCGCAGATGGCGAACCCCGCCGCGAGGGCCCAGAAGGTCCTGACCTTGCTGGCCCGGCGGAGGACCTGGAGGGCGCGCACAGCGGCATTGGCGCGCGGCGCCTCCTCCGTTGCAGGCGCCCTGCCGGGTGCCGGACTTGCTTCCGGCTCGGCGCCGTAGGGCAGCACCCCGACGTCGGCCGGCGAGTTCTTGAGGAACTTCAGCACCAGCGGGACCACGGCGAGGGCGCCCGCCGCAATGAGGAGGGAGGCCTGGCGCCAGCCGGGAGCCTGCGCGAGCATGGCGATAAAGGGAAGGAAGACCAGCTGGCCGGCAGCGCTGCCGGCCGTGAGGATGCCGATCACCAGTCCGCGGCTCTTCGTGAACCAGGTGTTGGCGATGGTCGCCGCGAACACCAGCGCCATGGAGCCCGTCCCCAGCCCGATCAGCAGCCCCCACGTCAGCAGGATCTGCCAGGACTGGTTCACCAGCACCGTCAGCGCGCTCCCCATTCCGATCAGGACCAGAGCCGTTGCCGTCACGGCCCGGATGCCGAACCGTTCCATCAGGGCTGCGGCGAACGGGGCGGTCAGGCCGAAGAGGACCAGGTTGATGCTGACTGCCGCCGACAGGACCGTGGTGGACCAGCCGAACTCCTGCTTGAGCGGGACCATGAGGACGCCGGGGGCAGCCCGGAAACCGGCGGCCCCCACCAGCGCCAGGAAGGCGACGGCGGCGACGACCCAGGCGGGGTGGAAGCGGCGCCCCCGTCCGCGCGGGGTCTGCAGCGTCGACGTGTCCGCCGTTTCCCCGGGCAGGGCGCTCACGCGGCCGTTCCTTTCCCGGAGGCGGTGGACAGCCGGATGGGCTCCTCGGAACGGGCGCGGCTGTGCCAGCTGGTGTTCGCCGCGGTCAGCCGCTCCCCGCATTCGGTGCAGGTGTCCGCCGAACTGGTGGCTTTTCCGCAGCCGGAATGGATGACGTGGAGATGCGCCTGATCCGACGGTGCCGGCAAATGCTTCTCCGCCCAGATGGTCACCGCGTTCAGGACGGGCAGTACGTCTTCACCTTTGGGTGTGAGGACGTACTCCTGGCGGGTGCGCCCTCCGTCGTCGTACGCCTTTTTCTCCAGCAGTCCGGACTCAACCAGGCCTGCCAGCCGCTTGGTGAGGACCGAGTCCGCCACCTCCAGCCGGCTCTTCATGGCGTCGAAGCGCCCGTTGCCGAAGAAGACCTCCCGCAGGACCAGGATGGACCAGGGGTCACCCAGGATGTCCAGGCCGCGGGCCATGCTGCAGTTGCGTTGGGACCAGTCGGATCGAAGAGGCATACCGGAACACTAGTTAACTTTCTTCAAGAAAGCCAGAGGTTCGCCTCCCGTTACGGGATATTCGAGAAGGCCTGGTCCAGGTCCGCGATCAGGTCTTCCTTGTCCTCGATGCCGCAGGACAGGCGCAGCAGGTTTACCGGGACGGCCAGCTCCGTGCCCTTGACGGACGCGTGCGTCATCTCCGACGGGTAGTTCATGAGCGATTCGATCCCGCCCAGGGACTCCGCCAGCGTGAACACGGACGTTGACTCGGCCACCTTGCGGGCAGCGGCTTCACCGCCCTTGAACTGCACGGACACCATGCCGCCGAACTTCCGCATCTGGGATTTGGCCAGCTCATGGCCGGGGTGGCCTGGCAGGCCCGGGTAGAGGACGGCCTCCACCTCCGGGCGCTCCAGCAGCCACTCGGCCACGGCCTGGCCGTTCTCGCTGTGCCGGTCCATCCGGACGCCGAGCGTCTTGAGTCCGCGGGTGGTCAGGAAGGCGTCCATGGGGCCGGACACGGCTCCCACCGCGAACTGGACGAAGCCGATCTTCTCGGCCAGTTCCTCGTCCTTGACCACGACGGCGCCACCCACCACGTCGGAGTGGCCGCCAATGTACTTCGTGGTGGAATGGACCACCACGTCGGCACCCAGGGCGAGCGGGTTCTGCAGGTAGGGCGACGCGAAGGTGTTGTCGACCACCAGGAGGGCCCCGGCGTCGTGCGCTATGTCGGCGAGCGCCACGATGTCGGTGATCTTCATCAGCGGGTTGGACGGCGTCTCCACCCATACGAACCGGGTCTTGTGCGCAGCCACCGCACGGCGGACCCTGTCCAGGTTGGCCATGTCCACCGGGGTGTTGCCGATCCCCCAGTCGCCCAGGACACGGCTGATGAGCCGGTAGGTGCCGCCGTAGGCGTCGTTGCCCAACACAATGTGGTCCCCGGGGCGGGTCAGCGCGCGGATCAGGGCGTCCTCCGCGGCGAGCCCGGAGCTGAAACTGTAGGCGTGCGTGCCCAGCTCCAGTGCCGCGAGCTGTTCCTGGAGCGCGTCCCGTGTCGGGTTGCCGCCGCGCCCGTACTCATAGCCGCTGCGCAGGCCGCCGATGCCGTCCTGCGCGTAGGTGGAGCTGAAGTGCAGCGGCGGGACCACTGCTCCCGTGCGGGGCTCGAAGGCCTGGCCGGCGTGGACGGCGCGGGTGTTGAAACCCTGGTTTTCAGAGGCAGTCATGATGCTCCTTTTGGGTGACGCAGATCAGTTGCTGAGGTAGGCCAGCAGGTCGTGCCGGGTGAGGATGCCCACCGGCGCGCCCACGAACGTGACCATCAGGGTGTCCGTGTCAGAGAGCAGTTCCCTGGCAGCGGAGATGGTTTCCAGTGAGCCGATCACGGGCAGCTTGGGGCCCATGTGTTCGGAGATCTTGTCCGTCAGCTTCGCTTCGCCGCGGAACAGTTTGGCGGTCAGGGTGCGCTCGTCCACGGCGCCCAGCACCTCGCCCATGACCACCGGCGGTTCCTGTGAGAGGACCGGGATGTGGCTGACGCCGAACTCGTTCATGATGTTGATGACGTCGCGGACCGACTCGTTGGGGTGGATGTGAACCAGGTCGGGCAGCTCGCCGTTCTTGGATTTGATGACCTCCCCCACGGAGGTTTCCTCGCCGCCGGAGAGGAATCCGTAGGAGCGCATCCACTGGTCGTTGAAGATTTTGGCCAGGTAGCCGCGGCCGGAGTCGGGCAGGATGACCACGACGACGGCGCTCTCCGGCAGGTCCCTGGCCGCCTTGAGCGCGGCTGCTACGGCCATGCCGGAGGAACCGCCCACCAGCAGGCCCTCCTCCCGCGCCAGGCGCCGGGTCATGGCAAAGGAGTCAGCATCGGAGACGGCAATGACGTCGTCCGGGATGGTCTTGTCATAGTTGGCCGGCCACATGTCCTCCCCGACGCCCTCCACGAAGTACGGGCGCCCGGTGCCGCCTGAGTAGACCGAACCTTCGGGGTCCGCGCCGATGATCCGGACCACACCGCCGTCGGACTCCGGCCTGTCAGCCGAAACCTCCTTGAGGTACCGGCCGGTGCCGGTGATGGTGCCGCCCGTGCCGGCGCCGATGACGCAGTGGGTGACCTTGCCGTCGGTGTCCCGCCAGATCTCCGGCCCAGTGGTCTTGTAGTGGCTGCCGGGCGCGGCAGGGTTGGAGAACTGGTCCGGCTTGAAGGCGCCCGGGGTCTCGCGGGTAATCCGGTCCGAGACCCCGTAGTAGCTCTGGGGGCTGTCCGGCGGAACGGAGGTGGGCGTGACCACCACTTCCGCACCGTAGGCCTGGAGCACGGCACGCTTGTCCTCGCCCACCTTGTCCGGGACCACGAAGACGCACTTGTAGCCCTTCTGCTGCGCCACCAGGGCAAGGCCCACCCCGGTGTTCCCTGAGGTCGGCTCCACGATGGTGCCGCCGGGCTTCAGTTTGCCCTCGCGTTCGGCGTCCTCGATCATCTGCGCCGCGATCCGGTCCTTGATGGACCCCCCGGGGTTCAGGTACTCCAGTTTGACCAGGACGGTGGCCTTGATGCCCTCAGTCACGTGGTTGAGTTTGATGAGCGGGGTATTGCCGATGAGGTCCAGGATGGACTGGGCGTACTTCATAGGTACAAAGCTACCGCTTCCTGCGAGCCGATCCCTGCCGCGGGTGCGAGGATAGGCCGGTGAAGCAGTTCGCATGGCTGAGAGCCACCCGCAGCTACCTGCTGCCCGGCGCAACCCTGGCAGCAGGCGTGGCCACCCTGGCATCCGGTGTGCTGCCCTTTCCCGCGCTCGGGGACCTGGCGTCCCGGACCATTCCCATCCTGGCCTTCGTGCTGGCCATGTCCCTGGTCACCGAGCTCGTGGACGAAGCAGGGCTGTTCCGGGTGGTGACGGACCGCTTGGCCGCACTGGGCCGGGGCCGCGTATTCCTCCTGTGGCTCCTGGTGGTGGCAGTGGCAACGGTGTCCACGGTGTTCCTGTCCCTGGATACGACGGCGGTGCTGGTGACACCGGTGGTGGTCCTGTTGGCCGTCCATGCCCGGATCCCGCCGTTGCCTTTCGCGCTGACCAGCATCTGGCTGGCCAATACCGCGTCCCTGCTGCTGCCGGTGTCCAACCTGACCAACCTCCTGGCGCAGGACCGGCTGGGCCTGAGCCCCTTGCGCTTCGCCGGGCTGGTTTGGGCTCCGGCCCTGGTTGGCCTGCTGGTCCCCCTTGGCCTGCTGTGGCTGGCGTTCCGGCGGGACCTGCGCGGAACGTACGGACCGCAACCGGCCCATCCCATCCGCGACCGGACCCTGCTTAAAGCCGCAGGGATCACGCTGGTGGTCCTGTTGCCTGCACTGGTGTCCGGACTTCCGGTCCAGTACCCGGCGCTCGCCGCCGCCGCCGTCCTGGTGGCGGTCTTCCTCCGGCGCCGGCCCTCCGCCCTGCGGTGGTCCATGGTCCCGTGGCGGCCGCTGATGCTGACGGTGGGGCTGTTCATGCTGCTGGAAGCCCTGCACGCGCACGGCCTCACGTCCCTGCTGGCGGGTGTGGCCGGAACCGGGGAGAGCCTGCCCGCACTCCTGCAGCTGGCCGGGCTGGGCGCCGGTGCGGCCAACGCTGCCAACAACCTCCCCGCCTACCTGGCGCTGGAACCGGTGGCGGGTTCACCCGCCCGGCTCGCAGCGCTCCTGATCGGCGTGAACCTTGGCCCGTTGGTGACTCCCTGGGCCTCGCTGGCCACGTTGCTCTGGCACGAGCGGCTGCGGGTGCTGAACGTTCCCATCCGGTGGGGCGGGTTCGCAGCGGCGGGACTGCTGGCGGTGGCGCTGACCGTGCCGCTTGCCGTGCTGGCACTGTGGGCCGTGTCCGGAATGCCCTGAGCCGGCACCACGTCAGCTGCCCGGGTCAGCTGTCGCGGGTCAGCTGCCTGGAGCCTGGCCGCTCTCCGCGGCGGGGAGGTTCTCCCAGAGGCCCATCACATTGCCCTCAGGATCCTTGAAGTAGGCCGTGTAGCCCATCCCGGGAATCTCATTTTTGGGCATGACCACGGAGCCGCCCAGCTCCTCCACGCTCTTGAGCGTGGCGTTGATATCCGGAACGTCCACGGTGATGACCGGACCGGTGATCTGCCCCTCCCTGGCCATCATTCCCCCGTTGATGGCGCCCGCAGCCGCCGGCTGGCCGTCGTCGTCCATGTCCGTGGTGATGACCATGCTGTAGTCCATCCCCGGCACCGGTTCGATCCGCCAGCCCAACGCCTCCTGGTAGAACTTCCTGGCCCGCTTCTGGTCGTCCGCGGGGATCTCGAAATGCACTACTCCGCCCATGGTTGCCCTCCGTGTTCCTGTGCTTATCTGTTGGTTGGGTGCCTTGCGCCGGTGTCCGGGCGCCACACGCGGTGATCCTAATCCGGGGCCGCAATGCGCAGAAGGGCCGATGGTCCCGCCGCTGTCAGTGGTCCGTGGGACGATTGAAGGCATGACGATCGCAGAGGCACCTCCCCGGCTGGCAGCCGCGGCGGACGTGTCGCTGCGCTGGTATCCGGAGGCCCCCTACAGCCTTTCCCGGACCCTTGGCCCGCTCCTGCGCGGCAACAGCGATCCTTCCTTCTGCGTGCACGGGGACGTTGTCTGGAATGCTTTTACGACGCCGGACGGTCCGGCCACCATGCGGCTCGCCCCCGCGGGTGGCGGCGATGTGGGTGCGCCGTTGGTGGATATCCAGGCGTGGGGGCCCGGCGCCGCAGCCGCCGTGCAGGCGGCGCCCCGCCTGTTGGGGGCCGACGACGACTGGCAGGGTTTCGATGAACCGGCTTTCCATGCCACGCTGCCGCGCATGGTGCGGGAGGCGCGGCGCCGCAGCCTGGCGGTCCGGCTGCCTTCAAGCGGCCGCATGGTGGACCAGCTGGTGCCGATCATCCTGGAGCAGAAGGTGACGGTGATCGAGGCGCGGCGCGCCTACCGCTACCTGGTGCAGCGTTACGGGACTCCGGCGCCCCCGGCCGGGACGTCCACCCCGCGCGGTTTGCTCGTGGCACCGACGGCAACCCAGTGGCTGCAGGTTCCCAGCTGGGAGTGGCACAAGGCCGGGGTGGGACCCCAGCGCTCCGCCACCGTCATGCGCGCCCTGCGCTCCGCCGCCGCGCTTGAACG
Organism: Pseudarthrobacter sp. rb; assembly: GCF_056389225.1. NCBI lineage: Bacteria > Bacillati > Actinomycetota > Actinomycetes > Micrococcales > Micrococcaceae > Pseudarthrobacter > Pseudarthrobacter sp. rb. The sequence continues at coordinate 251,547 of NZ_JBWJAR010000004.1, forward strand.
CCTCGCGGCGCTGCCGGCGCTGGAGGCAGCGGAGAAGATGCAGGCCATCCCGGGGATTGGGGTGTGGACCGCGGCCGAGGTGGTGCAGCGCACCCACGGCTGCCCGGACTCGATCTCGGTGGGCGACTACCACCTCGCGGCCTACGTGGGGGCCGCATTGACCGGACGGCGGACCGACGACGCCGGGATGCTCCGCCTTTTGGAGCCCTGGCGGGGGCACCGCCAGCGCGTGGTCCGGATGATCCAGGCCACCGGCTTCCGCAAGCCCACCTTTGGCCCGCGGATGACCATCCAGGACCACCGGGGGCACTGACCTGCACGGCACTTCCGGCCGCCTGGAAACGCTTGATCTCCGTGCCAGAGGGTACGGAGCCGGTATAGGGCGCTCCGCAGGGTGCCACACCCGTCCGGTTGGACGGCACCAGGCTGGCAGGCAACGTCGACCGAAAGGATCCCATGAGCTCCGAAACAGGCAGCACCAACCCAAACTCCGAGGCTGTGCCCGGAACGTCCCAGGATCCCGCCGTCCTGGATCCGGACGCCCAGGATCCGGACGCAGAGGAGAAGCTTAGGCTGCAGCTGGCCATCTTCGACGTGTCGCGCGACGCCGGAGGCAGGGGCTTGGAGGAGATCCGGGACATGCTGCTGTCAGCCTTTGCCGCCCGGGGCGTTGCGGCACCGCCTGCAACTTGGGTGGAGTCCGTGGCGTCCTCGGCGTTTTACGGTGAGCCCTACATCATCGACTACCCCACGGCCATCGCAGCCGACGATCTGGAACCGGCCCCGAACCCGGAGGTCCGCGAGCGGCTCGCCGCCCGGCGCGAGCTGCGCGAAGTGCAGCTCCCACCCGGAATCTTTCCCTCCCAAGAGGAGTGGAATATCCCTGCCAACGAGGTCACCACCGCGGACCAGGGACGCGGCGGGCGAGGTGCCTTCCAAGCCCTGACGGCACCTGGAGGCCCCTCCCGGCAGCTCCTGGCGGCGGTAGGGCTGGCAGGAGTCGTCCTGGCTGCCCTTGCGATTATCCAGTTATCACGCCGCACCTCCCGGGTCTCCCGGGAGGGCTAGGGGCAGTTCTCCCCATCCCGCCTTTGTCCGCCGCCGCATAAGCTGTTGGAGGCTGGGACTGATTTGGGGGAACAATGGCAGGCATTTATGGGGCGGACGTCGCCCAACTTCGCGCCCTGGGAAAGGCCCTGGCCTCTTCCTCAGCCCGCTTGGCATCCACCAGAACGGCGCTGTCGAGAGACGTGCGCGACCCGGGCCGGTGGAAAGGGGCCGACGCCGAAAGGTTCCGGAACGAGTGGGACGGCACCCACAGCCTCCTGCTGGGCAAAGTCGTCGAGGCGCTTGCGGAGGCCGGGAAAGCGGCCGGACGGCACGCGGATGAGCAGGAACTCGCCAGCGGCGCCGGTGGCACGGCAAGCCGGACCAGCGCTGCTGGACGCCCCGTTGGCAAGGGCGGCGGGGATTCGACAGCCGAGTATCTGACCGGCGGGGAGCATTCTGTTGCGCGCCACCCCGACCGCGGCGAAGCGAACCTGGCCGCGCCGGAACTGGACAGGCTCCGGGGCCTGGTCAGGGACGCTGCGTCGGGTAGCAACTTTTTCGTAGGCAACGACACAGACGTAAACGAACTCCGTGACGCCTTGGCCGGGCTCAAACCCGCCCAGCTGAACCAGTTGCTGGAGTCGTTAACCGACGATGAGATCCGCAGCCTCGGCAGCGGCGCCGCAACGGACGGCAAGGGCCTGTTCAACGGCGAGGGGACCACCCCCTTCGAACGGCAGCAACTACTGGACCAGCTCTTGTCCAAGGCGTCAGCGAAGCAAGTGGACCGGCTGGTGGACCCGATCCCGTGGGCCCAGCCGGATGGGACAGCAATGGGAGACGCTGCCAGGCCTGGCGGTCCAGACCCCAGCGGCCCCGACCAGTGGGTGGAGCCCAAGTGGCCAGTAATCGGGCAACGCCCGAGCACTGACGACATCAAACAGGGCCAGTACGGGGACTGCGTGGTTCTGGCAGCCGCCGGGGCCATGATCAATGCGGATCCCGGCTGGGCCCGCGAGCACGTGACAGACAACGGCAACGGAACCGTTTCTGTCCTGCTGTTCGACAAGAACGGGCAAGAGCAGTGGGTGACCGTCACCTCCGACCTGCCGGCGAACAGCAAGGGCACACAGATGGGCGCCAAGGCGGGTTTCGGCGGCAACTGGCCGGCCTACGTGGAGAAAGCACTGGCACAGGTGTACACCGAAGACGACAACAATGATGGCACTAAGGAAGGCACGCCCCCGGATCAGGCATACCCGCCGGGTAACTACCGCGCCATCGAAGGCAACTGGGGACCGGATGCATTCCAGTACCTGGCGGGACCAAACATAGCGCGCACATCTGCTGCCGATGAGGTGTGGGAGGCGGTCAGACAGGGGCGCCCCGCTTTGGTGACCACCCTCGCCGATCTGCCCCAAGGTGCCCCAGAGGGCTATCACACCAGCCACGCCTACTTCGTTACCGGTTTGGATGCGGAAGGAAATATTCTCCTGCGGAACCCCTGGGGTTCGCAGTACCCGGTCCTGACCGTGACGCCACAGGACTTCAAAGACAAGTACCAAGACGCATCGGTGGTGCGCTGATGGGACTTCTGCACCGGTTTCACCGTCTGGGAGCTGTCGCCCTCCTGACTCTGGGCACAGGAGCGTGCTCGCCCAGTCCATCCACAGATCCCACGCCCGTTTCCACTGAGGAGCCCACAATGACTGACAGCTGCACTGGATCAGGCGCCTACCGTATCGTCCCTTCAATTCCCGGGTCATGGCCGCTGCTTCCCGATTCCAGCAAGGGCGGCAAGTTCACGCCGACTGTGGGGCTGGTTGGCACGAAGGCCTCTGCCTCCCCTGCAACGGCCGACATCTCACTGGCTGCCGACGCCCCGGATCCCACTCCGGTCTACTTCCATGACCTCAAGCTCGGCTCCGAAGCAGTGATGAACGGCTACACGATCAGGATCACCTCGATCTGCGACGGCGAAGTCCGCTTCGACCTGGTGCAGCAGCCCGATGGACAATCCTGAGGCCGGTCGGCTCATGGCGCGAACTTCGGAGGCGTGGGGCTGGCTCCTTGTCCTGGCAGCCCTGTCCTCGGCCCTGACCCTCGCTGGCTGTGCCCAGCCCGAAACAACGGTTGATTCGAAGCCGCAGGCAGTAGCCACGAAAGGCCAAGGGCGCGCTTCCAGCCCAAGCTGCACCAGCACTGGAAACTACAAGGTGGTCCCATCAGCAAACGGCTCATTCCCGCTGCTTCCAGCAACCTCCGCAGCGGAGCCACCCCTGGTCCGGCTTTCCAGCACGCACCTCAAGAGTGACCCGGTGACCGCGGACTTGTCGGTTGCCCTCTTTTCCGGTGGCAGCCCCGCGTCAAAAGAGTTCCGCGGGCTCGCTATCGGCCAGCAGGCATCCTTTGACGGCTACACGGTCCGGGTCACATCCATCTGCGAGGGCGAAGTGCTGTTCGACCTCGTGCAGCAGCCCGGATAGTCAGAGGCCCAGCCGGGCCACGGCCTCCTCGCGCATCTGGACCTTGCGGATCTTCCCCGAGACCGTCATGGGGAAGCTCTCCCGAACTTCCACATAGCGGGGAATCTTGTAGTGGGCCAGCCGCCCGCGGCAGAACTCTGCCAGGGAGTCGGCATCGAGCGGCCCGGCACCCGGCTTGAGGATGATGCAGGCCATGAGTTCCTCGCCGTACCGCTGGTCCGGGACCCCGATGACCTGGACATCCTGGATGGCGGGATGCGTGTAGAGGAATTCCTCGATTTCGCGGGGGTAGATGTTTTCGCCGCCACGGATCACCATGTCCTTGATGCGGCCTTCCACCACCACGTAGCCGTCCTCGTCCATGAGGGCCAGGTCGCCGGTGTGCATCCACCCGTCGGCGTCGATCGCCTCGGCCGTCTTGTCCGGCTGGTTCCAGTACCCGGCCATCACGGCATAGCCGCGGGTGCAGAGTTCGCCGATCTGTCCGCGTTCCAGTTCCTCCCCGGTGGCCGGGTCCACAATCCGGCTTTCCAGCTGGGGCATGGTCCGGCCCACGGTCTCGGTGCGCTGCTGCAGGGTGTCGCCCTTGCGGGTCATGGTGGACACCGGCGAGGTTTCAGTCATGCCGTAGCAGATAGCCACATCCACCATGTTCATTTCCGAAATGACCCGGTTCATCACCTCGATGGGGCACAGCGAACCTGCCATGACACCGGTGCGGAGCGTGGACAGATCGTAGGAACCGAAGTCGGGCAGCGCCAGCTCGGCGATGAACATGGTGGGCACCCCGTACAGGGACGTCCCCTCAAAGTCCTGGGCGGCCTCAAGTGCGGCGGCGGGCGAGAAGCCCCGGCCCGGGATGATGGTGGCGGCGCCGTGGCTGAGGGCGTTGAGGTTGCCGATCACCATGCCGAAGCAGTGGTAGAAGGGCACCGGGATGACCACGCGGTCGTGCTCCGTGTAGCCCAGCAGCTCGCCGATCGCAAAACCGTTGTTCAGGATGTTGTGGTGCGTCAGCGTGGCGCCCTTGGGGAACCCCGTGGTGCCGGAGGTGTACTGGAGATTGATGGGATCGTACGGGCTGAGTTCAGCCATGCGCGCCACCAGGTGCGAGTGCGCGACGGCGTCGGCGCGCTTGAGCAGCTCGGCGTACGTAAGTTCGGCGTCGCTTTGGGGGCTGCCGGCGTTCAGCGCGTCCAGGCCATGGTCCGGCAGGAAGACGAGTTCCCGCAGGTCCGGGCAGGTAAGGAGGGCCTGGCGTCCCATGGCGACGTAGTCGCTGTTGGCGTCCGACGGCGCCGTGACCAGCATGCGCATGCCGTTCTGCTTGACCACGAACTCCAGTTCGTGGCTGCGGTACGCGGGGTTGACGTTGACCAGGATGGCACCCATCTTGGCGGTGGCATACTGCAGCAGCGTCCACTCGGCGCAATTGGGGCTCCAGATGCCCACCCTCTCCCCCTTGGCGACGCCCAGGGCGAGGAGCGCGCGGGCCAGCCGGTCGACGTCGTCGTTCATCTTGGTGTAGCTCCAGCGGCGGGCGTCAGCGCCCGCCACGGGTGCGGCCTCGATGAGGGCGTCGTGGAGTGGAAACTGCGCGGCGACGCGCTCAAAGTTCGCGCCGATGGTTTCCTCCAGGAGCGGGACGTCAGTGTCCCCGGCTGTATAAGCACGCATGATGGCACGCTACCAACAGGATCCCGGCAGGAGAAGAACGACAGGCTGGGAAACAGGGGCAACAGAACCGGACGGCCCGGTGGCGCCCGGTATTGTGAAATCCATGAGCGCACCCATTGACCTGATAGCAACGTTCATCCCCAACGACGGCGAGTTCCACCGCGTGAAGCTGGCCCTGGAAATCGCCATCGACGAGGTGGTGAAGGAGCCAGGCTGCATCCAGTACGAACTGACCGAAGCCACCGAGGAGAAGCTGGTCCTGACCGAGCAGTGGGCGTCCGAGGAGGACCTGGACAGGCACTCCAAGGGCATCGCCGTGCAGGACCTGAACGAATCGCTGAGCGCGCTGCTGGCCGAACCGGTCAAGGTCGAACGCGTCTAGCGCACCCGTTAACCGCAGAATGCGGGACCTCCCACCGGAGGTCCCGCATTCTGTATTTAACGAGTCTTAGAAGTCGGGGATCTGCGTGCCGTCCTGGGGACCGGTCTGGCCGGCAGGCTTGCCGGCCGCGGCTGCTGCTTCTTCCCGCTGCTTGGCCACATGGGCGTGGACCTCATCCATGTCCAGCGCCTTCACGGCGTCCACTACCTGTTCCAGCTGCTGGGCGTTCAAAGCGCCGGGCTGTGAGAACACCAGCACCTTTTCGCGGAAGGCCATCAGCGTGGGGATGGAAGAAATGCCTGCCTCCGCTGCGAGCTGCTGCTCAGCTTCGGTGTCCACCTTGGTGAAGAGGACGTCGGGGTGCTTCTCGGAGACGGCGGAGTACGTGGGGCCGAACTGCTTGCACGGGCCGCACCATTCCGCCCAGAAATCGACCAGGACAATGTCGTTGCCTTCGATCGTCGATGCGAACTGTTCACCTGTGATGTCAAGGGTAGCCATGTGTCCACGGTACGCGTCCACCCCGGGCCTGTCGCGGTTGTTCGCTCCCCGCGTCATTGGGAAACAAGCACCTATGCGCTGCCTCATCTATCCTGAAGCTACGACTGCCCTGCTCTTCAGGGCTCTTCATGGCTGTACAGCACGGGGAGCGCTTGAAGGGCGGCGCGTGAAACACCGGATAATGGCAGCGAAGGTTTGAATTATGAACGCGAGCCGGCCCCAACTAATCTTCCTGCTGGTTCTACTGGTTGCCGGCATAGGGGCAATGGTTATCGTGGACCGGGTACGGCAGGACCCCAATCTTTGTACCGCCGCGGGAAGCAGCGCACCCCACGTTGAGCGGCTTAGCGCTTCCGATGCCGGAAACGCGATGGCAATCCAGAGCGCCATCGACAGGGCAGCGGCAAGAGGCGGAGGGACAGTTCAACTTTCCGAGGGCCACTTCGACATTGACCGACCCCTGGTGTTGAAAAGCAATGTCGCCCTCAAAGGATCGGGCCCGAACACCCTTCTCAAGGCCTCGTCCCGGTTCCTTAAGTCCACGGGGCCACTCGGGGGCCACCCCCTGATCACTACCAATGGCGCGGAGAACGTGACCATAGCGAAACTGAGCGCGGACCAGAGCGGGGATGTCCTTGACGGAAATGTCTCCGGACGTTTGAAGGAGTATCTGATTGACGTGCGCCATTCCCATAGCGCCCTCGTGGAGGAAGTGGCCACCAAGAACCCCTTCACCTATTCCATAGCTGTAGTGGCAAGCAGCAACTTCTGCGTTAGGAACAACTCGACCGTGGTCTCATCGAGTGGCCAGTACGACCAGTTGGACGGCATCCACGTAACGGATTCGCATGGTGGCCTGGTGGTCGGCAACCACGTTGACCAGCGCCAAGGAAAAGACGGCGACGACGGACTCGCGGCGCAAACTATCGGCTCCCCGGTCTACGACATAGAGTACCGGGAAAATGACGTACGGGGAGGTTCTCACGGAGCGGGCATGCAACTGGCGGTCTCTGGACAGGAAATCTATAACATCAGCATCGAGGACAACCGGTTCTGGGGTTCTCCCTCCGGCATCAGAACCGGATTCTACGATGGCGGCAGCCAGTTGGTGCACGATGTCACCGTCAAGGGCAACCTCTTTGTCGATCTGGACGGCCTGTCCACCAGTTTCTCGGGCAAGCTTGAAAACGTCCAGGTGGTGGACAACCGCTTCTGTCGAAGCGGCGACTTCAAGGTGGCCGATGGCCCCGGGAACCACGTCGCGGGAAATCAGTCTTCCTGCCCGGGCTGAAGGCGGGACGGTGGTCTCCCAACATCACAGACCAGTTTTGTCCGGGGAGGACCACGTCCCTACTCCGGACCGCGATCCCGCAGCGAGCGTTGCTGTGTTCACAAACCATACGGTAGTGGTCCCATTGGTCAAGCCCGACAATGAGAAAACCGGCGTGGCATTTGTTTCCAGCCACGGCAACATACGGGGTTCCATGTACCCGTAGCCCTGGCTCGTAGGAAGGGACTGGGTCAAAATGTAATTTGCCCCGTTCTCGAGCATCAATGTCGCGGAGGGCCAAACGCCAAAACGGTGGTCATCTTGAAAGGCCAACTCGGCAGTGCTGTTGGAGACGCTGACTTTGGCCTCTGCCGGCAGGTTTTCCTGAGCCCAGCGCCTTGCCTGCTCAAAGCCGTTGTCAATGGACGTTTCCAACCGTGCTCCCAGAAGCCCGGTGAGCAGCAGCAGGAACACACCACCGATGGCCATAAACTTGCGGAATCTTGGTCGCCGCTCGTGCACTTCGGCACTTAGCACTGAGATAGCCAGTACGCCGTCGATCATTACACCGTAGCCGTACTGCTCCTCGAATGTTCCGAATACCGCGCTGTATATGCCGTAGGTTCCCAAGGTGAGGCTGACCAAGCCGATAAGTCTGCGCTCTGCCCGGGGACTGAAACATAAAAGAACGGCGGCAACGGGGCAAAGTCCGAGCAAGATATAACTGGAACCAAAATGGCCGGCGTTGTCGATCACGCGGGAAACAAGGCTGGGTGAACCCTCGGTCGAGAAGCCCGTGGTCTTTTCCAGGCCAATGAGCCGGCCAAGGCCAGCCGTCTTGGCTTGTAGCCAGTCCGGGAACATACCGACCGCGACGACAATCGACATATAGATCACATAAGGGATGACCATGGCTGAAAGGACTCTTGCGGAGTCGTGCAAGCGCAGCGTGTGCCGCCACATCATGGCGCCCACAAGGGGAACCGCCGTGCACAACGCAAAAAAGTCCTTGGTTAGGACCCCGTACCCCATCAAGGCACCGCCAAGGAAGAGAAAAGTCGGGCGCCTGTCTGTCGAGCAGCGCCGCTGTATTTGGGAGACGACGATGAGCAGGCCGCCGAGGACTGCTGTCATGGCAAGCGTCTCCAGGAACACATGGCTGTTGCTGCGCAGGACGAAAGGTTCGAATGACAATAGACCGGCGGTCACCCACGCCGCCGCTCTATTACCCACCCGCCGGACAATGAGGAAGGCGAGTCCAACTGTCACAGCGCCCAGGACTGCGTTGAGCCAACGCAATTGCAGAACGAGATCCAGGTTGTTTCCGCTTACCCCGAAGAGGCGAATTATTACCCCTTCAACCCAGAAGAACCCCGGAGGGTGCAGGAAAAACGGGCCGTCCGGCAGCGCCGGCAGAATGTTGCCCGCGCTAACCGACTGGCCCAAAAGAGCGTATAGGGCCTCGTCAACCCATACCTCGAAACTCGTGGTAAGGCCTACCGATCGGACGCCGAAGGCAACGGCGACACAGCTCGTAAACCCAACCAGCGTCCTCATCGGTGCTGGAAGGGCAACGTGCCTCCGGCCTCGCCTCCGGATGCTCTGGTGCTCCCAATACTGCCTGATAGTCCCGGTAAGGGCATGAGCGGCGCTCTGCATGGTCCGACTAAGGGACGCAGTGGGACCCTCCTTTAGTTGTGTCAGAACCAAAAGCCCCGACGAGACAACAACGAGCAGCCAAATGACAGGTTGCACGGACGCCACCAGAAGGACCCCGTAAAGGCTTGCCGCCATTAGCAATCCTCGGGCGGCCAAGCGGCCGGAGCGGGGAGGGAGGACTGGGTAGGAGATTATGAAGAGGGCGGCAGCGGCCAGTGAGGATCCTGCTGCGCAACCAACGGCCAAGCCCGTGACTCCCCGCGCTACCCATCCCCCAAGCAGGCTGCCGGGTATCAGGACAGTGACGAGGATCAGCCCCAGCTGGCACCTACGGTATGCCCTGCGACCCAACAGGATGGTGACGAGGAGGGTGATGCTGGCGTACCCGAGACCTGCCAGTGCGAGCCACGGCAAAATCAAAATGGAGTCGTGATACTTCTGCGGGAGGACGAATGCGACCAAGGCATAGGGCGACGCTGCAATTGTGGCGCAGGCAAATAGTGCCATTCGGCCAAAGGAATACAGCGACGCCAATAGGACAACGTTGACGTCTATCCCGGACCGCCGAAGCAGAGGGAACATGACGATCCCAGTTCCTGCTGCAATATAGACAGGTGCTTTAGCTATGGAAGCCAGGGCCTGGAAGCCCGCAGTGGCCGGGGATCCAGGATCAAGGAATGCTGCGACCACTACGTCCGCGCCCACCAACACTGAGACGACGCATAGGGCACCAGCTATATCCGCAGTCTCGGCCCACCGCCACTTTTGGGCCAGAACGCGCGGTCGCCATCTGAGATCCTGCAGGAATGCCTTCGGGGTGGTGAATAGCGCCAGTCCACCCATTGCGAAGCCCAGGACAGCACCGGTAGCACCCCACGAAAAGGCCACAACCAGCAGTGAGAAAAGAAACCGGATAACAATCTCGCCCACGGACTTCAGGGTGTAACGCATGAAGCGAAGTTCGCCTTGAAACCACCCCGATGGTGCTGCCCCCAGGAATAGGACGAAAGATGACAGTGCCACAATCGCAGCAGTAGAAGCCGAGCCCAACCCTGCTACGACGAAACCGCTCACGAGGGCAGCAACAAGGCCTGCCATAACCGAAATGAGTACAGCGAACGCCAGTGCATCCCGCCGCTCCTCGGAGCCGGGCGGGAAGCTCGTCACGGCGTGCGAAAGAGGCAACGGCACCAGTGCCGACGTAACAATTCCTACCATGCCTAACAGCATCTGGGCGGCTGCGAACTTACTGAAGTCCCCTGGTGAAAGAGCGTGGGTCATGAGAAGCGTGCAGGTGTAGCTAAGAACCCCTACCAGTGCGGCCGAGGCAGATAGCAGAATTCCGTGTCCTGCAATGGTGCGGTGCGCCCGGGGCACTTTAACTTTTCCGTCGGGCGGGGTGCCAGCTTGGAGCTCAGCAGGCGGACGGGTCATCACGCGGTTCCCCCTTGTGAGGTTGCACCCACAGGAATGGCATGCCTGTGGGCACTCGGGTGTCCCCGGTCCCGTGCTTCCGTCAAGGTTATCGGGGTTCACATGGGCCAGCACGAGTAGCCAGTACTTACTTCCGGATTCCTTAATTACCTAGGTTTGCGGCGCATGGCCCGGGAGTACCCTACTGAATAACGGAGTACAACGCGGAATCACACGACAAGCAACTTCCGCAGCAGCCATCAGCATCCCTTTTTACCTCAGTCCGGGTCTCGTCTTATTCAGAGGCCCTGAAGGAGATCCTGTATGAACTTCTTCGCTTCGGATGTATTCCTTACCGCACTCGCCAGCGATTTTTATCGGGCCACAGATTTTCGATTCAGGACTTACACGATCAGCGGGTACAGCGTCCGCCTAGCGGAGATCAACGGCAAAAAACCCTTGGTTGAAGGTCCCTTCTACGACTATGTGAAGCCTCTCCCTTCACACCAGGGTGGGGATGGGCACGTTCGCTTCATTCCCAGAGTGGTCACCTCTACGGTGGTCCTGGACGACCGAAACCCGGACATGGCCTGGGCGCCGACCGGCCAGGAACCAGCGCCGCTGGTGGCCTGGGCCCGGTTCCCGACCTGGGTAGAATACGAGTCTTTTCTTCGTGGCCGAAGCAAAGACATGTTGAAGGTGATGCGCAAACGAAGGGCCAAGCTTGCCAGGGAGCACGCCGCTGCCACGTATACGTTCGACGACCGCAATCGCGGCGCGCTTGAGCTGCTGTGCGACTGGAAGAGGAAGCAATACCAAGGCGGGAATGAGGCCCTCGAAAACCCCCGGGCAGTGGCCATGCTTCGGCACCTATTCGAGGATGGGATCCTTTTGCTATCTACTTTGCAAGTCAATGACCGATATGTCGCGATCCACGCCGGCTTCATTTGGGACAACGAATATCTGGCCCTCATTCCGGCGTTCGACCCCGCCTTCGCGCAGTACGGTGTCGGCAAGCAACTGTTGCTTTATATGCTCCAGGACAGCCACCAACGAGGCCATAGATCGTTTGACTTCCTTCAGGGCGCCGAGTCGTACAAGTTCGACTTTGCCACCCACCTTCAGATCATTGAACCGCTGGGATCGCCGCCCCTTGCCTACCGGGTCAAAAGGCATGCAGAGACTGCCACAAAGGCTGCCTTGTCGCGGATCTCGCCTCGACTGTTCTACGGCGTGAAGCGGACCATCCTGGCTACAAGGCGGCTGAGGCACTTAATGGACTAGCCAAATCGGCTCAGCCCGTGAGTACCCTCAGGCGTCGGCCTCCCAGAGATGCGGGGCCGGTGTGCCGCTGCCGGGCAAGGCGCTGGAAGCACGCCATTCGTGGATCCAATCGGGGAGCACCAGGTCCGCCGGCGGGGCGCCGAACTCTGCAACGATGTCCTCCTGGCTGACCGGGCCCGTCCTGGTGACCAGCCGGGTGGCGATGTAGGCACGCGCGTAGATTTCGCCGTCGGACACCATGCGCTGCTCGAAGAAGATCGCCTTGGTGTCCAGCCCGATGATGCGGGTCTCGATGGCGTACTCCTGCCGCAGCTGCAGCGATTTGCGGAAGGAGATGGTCTCCGCGGACAACACCGGGCTCCAGCCGCGGCGGCGCATCCGCTTCCAGACGCCGCTGCGCACCATCAGGTCGAACCGGCCCAGGTCCATCAGGGACAGATACATGCCGTTGTTGACGTGCATGGCGATGTCGATGTCCGTGGGCAGGACGCGCAGGGGCAGGGACGACGGATCCCACACCGCCAACGGCGGACGGCGGCGGGAGCGGAAGAGCATAAGGAGTGTTCTCAGGAGCAGGTGCATGCCTCAATGTTACCCGCCAGTAACATCTTACGGGAAGGCGCTCCACATCCGGCACCGTAGGATTTCCTGCATGACGCAGCAACGCTACCGGGCCCTGGCGGAGTGGCCTCTGATGGCTACCGCATTGGTGTTCCTGGCCGCGTACGCCTGGCAGGTGATCGGCCGGATCGAAGGCACAGGAGCGGACTTGCTCGAGGGCGCCATGTGGGTGACCTGGTGCGTCTTTGTCCTGGACTACGCGGCAAACCTGTGGCTGGCGGAGAACCGCAGGCAATGGTTCGTCCGGAACCTGCACGAGCTGGTGATCGTGGCCCTGCCGTTCTTCCGCCCCCTGCGGCTGCTGCGCCTGGTGACGTTGCTGTCCGTGCTGCACCGGACCGTGGGCGAAACGCTGCGCGGCCGGGTGGTCACCTACGTGGCGGCGTCCGCGGCGTTGCTGGTTTTCGTGGGGGCCTTGGCCGTGCTGGACGTGGAACAGTGGGCGCCCGATGCCAAGATCACCACGTTCGGTGACGCACTGTGGTGGGCCACCGCCACCATCACCACGGTGGGCTACGGGGACATGTACCCCGTCACGCCCATCGGCCGCCTGGTGGCCACAGCGCTCATGATGAGCGGGATCGCGGTACTCGGTGTGGTGACGGCGTCCGTCGCCTCGTGGCTCGTCCAAAGGGTGGAAGACACAGCCGAAACGGTGGCCGAGGCCGTGGAGGAACCGGTGCGGGCCGAGGTGGCCGAGCTGGTCAGCGAGATCGCCCTGCTGCGGCGGGAGATCGCGGAACTGCGGGAACACCGGCCCCTGTAACGGCAAGTATTCAAGGTTCCGGCGTCGAGTAGCGGCCCCCTTCCGGGCGAGTAGCGGGCCGGCAAAATCGGGTAACCCCTACTGGTGCCCCGGCCTTGCCCCGTTCCTAGACTCGGGATTCCTAGGACCAACACGCACTGGCAGGTCCCCCGGGTGGCTTCCGGGAGCTCCTGCCGTCACGCGGAGTTCCGCATTTTCTGGGTATGCGGACGCCTCCAACCTGCGCCGCTTTCGGTTCCGGCCCCCGCCGGGACCGGCGTCGCAATATCATCTCGCTCCGTCCAGCGTCCTGGTGTGCATGCAGCGCCCCGGCGGGACCGAACACTGATGGGCAACCCATGAACCAGCCTTCCCTCCCCTCCCCCGACGGCACCAGCAGAAGCTTCGCCACCGACGAACCCCGGACCGACCTCACCACCGGCCGGCCGGTCATCAGCAACAAGTTATGGGCCGGCATGGCCACGGCAGCGGTGGTGGCCGCGGTGGGCGTCGGTGCCATGGCGGCGCCGCCCGCGTCCCTCAACGGAAGCACGACGGCGGCGGCGCAGGTAGCAGAGGCCCCCGCGCCGCCGTCGGCAAGCAGCTCCGCCCCCACAGCTCCTGCAGCCGCTCCCGGGGCGGCGGAAGCGGTGGCAGCGCAGGTGGCCGCTCCGGCCGCCGAAGCGCCGGCCCCACCGGCCGACCCGGCTCCGGCTCCGCCGCCCGTGGCACCCGAGCCTGCACCCGCGCCGGTCCCCGAACCCGCCGGCGACCCCAACCTGTACACGGTGGTGCCGGGCGACACCGTCGGGGCAATCGCCGCCGGCCATGGCGTGGACATGAATGCCATGCTCGCGGCCAACGGACTGAGTGCGTACAGCATCATCTACCCGGGCGAAACGCTCCTGTTGACGGGCCCGCCTATCGCAGTTGCCGAGCCTGCTCCTGCTCCGGCTGCCGCGCCCGCCCCCGCCGCGGCACCGGTTGCTGCGCAGGCATCCGCTCCGGCCGCCGTTGCGCCGGCGGCCCCTGCCGTCCGGACCATCTACGTAGCCGGTTCGGGTGGCCAGTCCATGGTGGACGCCTGCATCGGGCCCATCCACTACACACCCAATGACGGCTACTCCCTGTTCATCACCGAACACGATTTCTGCGGTGGATGGGCCCGGTTCTCGGGAATCGGCGTGGGTGAGACCGTGAGCATCCCGGGTTACGGAACGTACACGGTGACCGGGCGCGGCACAGTGCCAAATCCCGGAACCACCAATGACGTCATCTCGGTGTTCGGCGGGTTTCCCCGGGCGATCCTGCAGACCTGCATCCCGGGAACCAGCACGATGCTCCTGATCGCGCTGAACTGAAATTGCGGAATTCGTAAGCTTGTCCGCGGGTCCTGGCCTCCAAGGGCTGGACCCGCGGACAAGTCAATGACGCGCCAACGGCGCGCTATACGCCGTGGCGTTCTGAAATGTGTTCCACCAGTTCGCCCACGCGCTGTTCGGAGTAGTTGCGGGCAATATCGCCCTGGCTGATGATGCCTACCAGCTTGTGGTCCGAGATCACCGGGAGCCTGCGGACCTGGTGCTGCTCCATCATGTCGATCGCTGCATCAACGTTGGCGTCGGCGTCGATGCAGTAGGGCTTGCCGGCAGCCAGCTCGCGGGCCATCATCTGGCCGGGGTCGCGGCCGGCGGCAACGCACTTGAGCACGATGTCGCGGTCAGTGATCATGCCCTTCAATTTGCCGTCGTCACCGCAGATGGGAAGCGCTCCGCAGTCAAGGTCCATCATCATGCGGGCCGCGTCCGTCAGTGACTCTGTTTCCCTGACGCACCTCGCATCAGTGGTCATGAATTCACGTACAGCACTCATTGAATCCTCCTTCATCGATGGATTATCGACGCAGGGCATCGGAGCACATGCGCCGATGCTGCCAGATTACGCCCGCACCCACACAGTGTCGACGGCGGAAGGAGGCCCGTTCTGAAGGGCTGGGAAAGGGCCCGGGGCAACGAAAGAGCCTCCGGAACCTGGTGGTTCCGGAGGCTCTTCCTTGGGTGGCAGATGAGGGATTCGAACCCCCGTAGGCGTTGCCAGCTGATTTACAGTCAGCCCCCTTTGGCCGCTCGGGTAATCTGCCGAACTTCAAAAGAAGTACCCGCCGATGCAGTGTTGGCAAGCATCCGTTTCCGGCGCTTTCCGCTTCAGTAACCGCGGGCAAGACAACTTTACAGAACTTCGGGCGAAGAATCGAATCGGGCCTTCCACGGCCCCTAAAGCCCTGAATCGGCGCCGAAAAATTGGTGCCTAAGCCTCCCCGAGGATGCGCCCGGCCAGCTTTGCTTCGAAGCTGAGTGCCTGCTCCTCGGTGATCTGGTTCAGCTGCACAGCCCGCTGGAGGTCGGCGCGGACCCCGTCCATCCTGGCGGAGGCATCCGCCACGGGACTGAAGACAATGGAGGCCGCCACTGCAGCCGCCGCCACCGACGACGCTGCTGCAGCCACCGCCCCCGCTGCTGTACTGGTGCTCCGGGTGACGTAATGGGCGGCTTTACGGTGCATGGTGTTCCCTTCAACTGCGGTACAACTGCTCCAACTCTCGCCACCCCTCCTTCGTTCCCCCGGTGGATCCGCTGAGAGGGAACTGTGAATCAGGCGCCCCCACCAGCCCGGGCATCCGTACTAGGCTGGATGCCAGTGATCCAGGCCCTGTACCCGCACGGGGCTCCCATCAACAAAGGAGAGTCATGGCAGGCGAGTCAACGTTCGACGTCGTAAGCAAAGTGGACAAGCAGGAAGTGGCCAACGCGCTCAACCAGGCGCAGAAGGAACTCGCCCAGCGCTACGACTTCAAGGGCGTCGGTGCCGAGGTGGACTTCAGCGGCGAAAAGATCCTCATGAAGGCCAACTCGGAAGAACGGGTCCTGGCCGTCCTGGACGTGCTGCAGTCCAAGCTGATCCGCCGCGGCATCTCACTGAAGTCGCTGGACACCGGCGAGCCCTACGCCTCCGGCAAGGAGTTCCGCCTGGAAGCCTCCATCAAGGAGGGCATCGCCCAGGACCTGGCCAAGAAGATCAACAAGCTCATCCGCGACGAAGCACCCAAGTCGGTCAAGTCGCAGATCCAGGGCGACGAACTGCGTGTTTCTTCCAAGTCGCGTGACGACCTGCAGGCCACTATGGCGCTGCTGAAGGACTTCGAGGAAGCTGACCTGCAGTTTGTGAATTTCCGCAGCTAGTCCCCCGCCGCCGTCGTTTTCGACGCGCAAAAAGTTACACGCCACGCATAAAGGCTGGCGCACCCCACATTCGGGGTGCGCCAGCCTTTTTGCGTGTCGCTGCCCGTTTTGCGCAGCGCGGAGCCGCCAGGGCGCGCGCCTCCCGGGAGACGAGGGACCCAGGAAGGTAACCTGGGGACAATTACGGCACGTTTGGTTTGCGTATTCGACGGCGCCGGGTAATCTCTTCCTTAGGCCTGCCTAAGTAAGGGTAGCCTGAGCGAAAGAACACTCCATGACTGCCAACTTCCTGATCGGCCTGCGCGAAGGACTCGAAGCCACCCTGGTGGTGGTCCTCCTCATGGCCTACCTGGCCAAAACGGACCGCCGCCACCTCATTCCCCGGTTGTGGGTGGGCGTGGCAGCAGCAGTTGCAGTGTCCGTTGCCTTCGGCGCCCTGCTGACCTTCGGCCCCAAAGGCCTCACCTTCGAGGCGCAGGAGGCCATCGGCGGCACCTTGTCCATCGCCGCCGTCGGCTTGGTGACGTGGATGGTCTTCTGGATGGCACGCACCGCACGGACCCTGGGAAGCGACCTGAAATCCCGCGTGGACAAGTCAGCGGGCGGAGAAGGTTGGGGCCTGGCCGTGGTGGCTGCGATCGCAGTCGGACGTGAGGGCCTGGAAACAGCCCTCTTCCTCTGGGCTGCGGCCAAGGCAACGGGTGAATCCACCCAGCCGCTCATCGGCGCCCTCCTGGGCCTGGCCGCCGCGGCCGGCTTCGGCTACCTGTTGCACCGGGGCGTCCTGAAAGTGAACCTCTCGCGTTTCTTCACCTGGACCGGGGCGGCCCTGATCATCATCGCCGGCGGCGTCCTGTCCTACGGCATCCATGACCTCCAGGAGGCCGGACTGCTCCCGGGCCTGCATTCCCTGGCCTTTGACATCAGCGGGGCCGTGCCGCCGTCGTCCTGGTATGGCACCCTGCTCAAGGGCACCCTCAACTTCTCCCCCGCAACCACCTGGCTGGAAGCCGGAGCCTGGCTGCTCTACGTGCTGCCCGTGCTGTTCCTGTACCTCCGCATCAACCGCAAAACACCACCCAGCCCCGCCGGCTCCCGCGACAACACTGCCGTCAAGGCCGTGGCCGCCGCCTGAATCCCCCTCACCCGCACCAAAGGAATCCCCCATGCCTGGCTTCACCCTGCCTAAAAACAACCTGCCCAAAACTGCCCCCTGCACCTTCCGCAGCAAGCGTGCCGCCCTGGCCGCCGCCGTCGTCGCCGTGCCCTTGATCCTCACGAGCTGCACGGACAACACCAAGGCCTCTGACACTGCCGGGGGCGCCATTGACGTCGTCAGCTCGAACAGCGAGTGCAAGGTTTCCGCCACCAGCGTGCCCAGCGGCAACCTTACGTTCTCGGTCAAGAATGAAGGCACCGAGGTCACGGAGTTCTACCTGCTGGCCGCGGACGGGCTGCGCATCCTTGGCGAGGTGGAGAACATCGGCCCGGGCCTGAGCCGCAACCTGGTGGTGACCGCACCCGCCGGCACCTACACCACCGCGTGCAAGCCCGGCATGGAAGGCGACGGGATCAGGGCTGCACTGGAGGTCACCCCGTCCGGCAACCAGCAGCCGGCGGACGCGGATTTCCAGCACCTCCTCGACACCGCCACCACGCAGCACGCGTCCTACGTCAAGGACCAGGGCGAACAGCTGCTCACCGGGACCGAGCAGTTCGCCGCGGCCTTCGCGGCCGGTGACGCGGCGAAGGCGCGCGAACTGTACGCCGCGACGCGCCAGCACTGGGAACGGATTGAGCCCGTCGCGGAGTCCTTCGGGGACCTGGACCCGCAGCTTGACGCCCGCGAGGCCGATCTTGAACCGGGCCAGGAGTGGACCGGGTGGCACCGCGCGGAGAAGGACCTGTTCCCGCCCGCCGGCTACACGGCCTTGACCGCTGCCGAGCGCTCAGCCATCGCCGACCGCATGGTGGCCGACACCAAGGACCTCGTGGAGCGCACGCGCACGCTGGAGATCTCCGCGGACATGCTGGGCAATGGCGCCAAGGAGCTCCTGGATGAAGTTGCCACCGGAAAAGTGACCGGTGAAGAGGAAATCTGGTCCCACACGGACCTCTGGGACTTCCAGGCGAACGTCGACGGTGCCCGCATTGCCTTCGAAAACCTGAAACCGGCCCTGCAGCAGAAGGACGCCGCACTGGCCACATCGCTGGACGAGAAGTTCGCCGCGCTTCAGGCCGAGCTCTCCACCCATGCCCAGGGGACCGCCTTCACGTCCTACGACAAGCTGACGCCGGAGCAGGTCCAGCGGCTGGCTTCCCTGGTGGACGCCCTTGGGGAGCCGCTGTCCCGGCTGACGGCGGCGGTGATCCTGTGACCGGCTGCCCGTTCAGCGGCCGGGCGCCGGAAGCTTCTGAGCCGAGCGCGGTCCCGGCTTCCGTCCAGGCACCGTTGGAGCCCCCCGAGCGGGCACGGCCGACGGCGGCCGCGCGCCTTAGCAGGCGCGGCCTGTTTGGCATCGCCGGACTGGGCGGGGCTGCGGCGGGACTTGCGGCCGGCTTCCTTGGCCACGACGCGGTGGCGGCCTCCGCGGCACCTCCCGCCGCCGACAGTCCGGTGGTCCCCTTCCACGGGGACCACCAGGCCGGCATCACCACCCCCGCCCAGGACCGCCTGCACATGGCCGCGTTCGACGTCACCACCACCAGGCGCGAAGAACTCATCCAGCTGCTCAAGGACTGGACACGCGCGGCCGAAGCCCTGACCGAAGGCCGCCCGGCCGGTGCGACCGGCGCGGTGGACGGCCCCTACGGCGCCCCGCCCGAGGACACCGGCGAGGCTTTGGACCTCAACGCGGGCAAGCTGACCCTGACGTTCGGCTTCGGCGCCGGCCTGTTCGAAAAGGACGGCGCGGCCCGGTTTGGGCTGGACGGCCGGCGGCCCGAGGCCCTGATCGACCTGCCGCACTTTCCCGGCGACGACCTGGACCCCGCCCGCAGCGGCGGCGACCTGGTGGTCCAGGCCTGCGCCGACGACCCCCAGGTGGCCGTCCATGCCATCCGGAACCTGGCCAGGATCGGGTTCGGAAAGGTCCGGGTGCGCTGGTCCCAGCTGGGATTCGGGCGAACCTCGTCCACCACCCGCGCCCAGCAGACCCCGCGGAACCTCTTCGGCTTCAAGGACGGCACCAACAACCTCAAGGTCGAGGACGACCAGCTGCTGGACCAGCACGTGTGGGCCACGGCCGGCCGGCCGGAGGATGCCTGGCTGGCGGGCGGCAGCTACCTGGTGGCGCGGCGGATCCGGATGCACATCGAGACCTGGGACCGGACGTCGCTGGGCGAGCAGGAGGGCCTGATCGGCAGGACCAAGGGCACGGGCGCACCCCTGTCCGGCGGCGAGGAGTTCACCGAGCCCGACTTCGCCCGGCAAGGCAGAGGCGGCAAACCCCTGATTCCGCTCGATTCGCACATGCGGATGGCCCACCCCAGCCGGAACAGCGGCGTGAGAATGCTGCGCCGGGGCTACAACTACACCGACGGTTCGGACGGCGTGGGCCATCTCGATGCGGGCCTGTTCTTCATTGCCTTCGTCACCGATCCCCGGAGCCACTACGTCCCGATGCAGATGGCGATGGCCAAGGGCGACACCCTGGCGGTGGAGTACCTGAAGCACACGGGTTCGGGACTGTTCGCCGTTCCCGGCGGGGTGAAGCCCGGCGGATTCATCGGGGACGGCCTGTTCACGTAGGAAGGCTGCCCGGCGTCCGACGGCGGGGTTCCCGGCTACAGTTGCCGGCCCGCCATCCACTCCAGCCGTGCGATCCGGTCCCGCATGGGCGGGTGGGTGGCGAACAGCTTGTTCATGCCGCCGCCGCGGAACGGATTGGCGATCATCAGGTGCGAGGCGTTGACCAGCCGCTGGTCCTGCGGCAGCGGAGCAAGGCTGACGCCGCGCTCAATCTTGGCCAAGGCTGAGGCGAGCGCCAGCGGATCGCCGGTGAGCTGCGAACCGTCCTCGTCGGCGTCGTACTCCCGGGTGCGGGAGATGGCCATCTGGATCAGGGACGCCGCGAAAGGTGCCAGGAGGGCCATGGCGATCATGGCCAGCGGGTTGGCGTTGCGCCGGTCCCCGCCGCCGAAGAACAGCAGCATCTGCCCCACCGAGGTGATCACGCCGGCGACGGCTGCCGCCACGGACGAGGTGAGGATGTCGCGGTTGTAGACGTGCATGAGCTCGTGGCCCAGGACGCCGCGGAGTTCGCGCGGGTCCAGCAGCTGCAGGATGCCCTCGGTGCAGCAGACGGCGGCGTTCTGCGGGTTGCGGCCGGTGGCGAAGGCGTTGGGGTTCATGGTGGGCGAGACGTAGATCCGCGGCATGGGCTGGTTGGCGCGCATGGAGAGCTCGCGGACAATCTGGTACAGCTGCGGCGCCTGGGCTTCGGTCACAGGGACGGCCTGCATGGAGCGGATGGCGATCTTGTCGCTGTTCCAGTAGCCGTAAAACGTGGTGCCGACGCCGATCAGCGCCATGATCCAGATGGGCGCCGAACTGCGCGTGCCCACGCCGATGAGCCCGCCGAGGCCCAGCAGCACCGCCCACAGCACCCCGAAAAGCGCCGCGGTCTTCAGGCCGTTGTGATGGTTGTGCACGTTTCCTCCTTGCTTAAGGAACGGCTTGCTAGGGCACCGGGTTCCGGGCATCGTACTGCCGGAAGCCTGGCTGGAGTTTCGCCGCGAGCCATGCCCCCGCGATGCACAGTGCACCGCCGAGCAGCAGGACCCAGCCCTCATTCAGAAGCTTAGTCGCGCCGCCGGCCAGCAGGTCCCCGACCCGGGGGCCGCCGGCCACCACGACGATGAACACGCCCTGCAGGCGTCCGCGCAGGTGGTCAGGGGCCGCGGCCTGCAGGATGGTGTTGCGAAAGACGCTGCTGATGGAGTCGGCAATCCCGGCCAAGGCGCAGCAGGCGGCGGCGGGCAGCAGCCACAGGGTCACCGCTCCGTCCGGTGCCGGGCCCGCGAGCAGCACCACCAGGCCGAAGGCCCCGATGGAGGCACCCCAGCCCATGACGGAAACCACGACGGCGGTCCCCTGGCGGCGCACGCTGCCCAGCGGACCGGAGAACAGGCCGGCGAGGAAGGCCCCGACGGCGGTGCAGGCCAGCAGGATGCCCACGGTCGCCTCGCCCCCGCCGATCATGAGGGCAGCGACGGCGGGGAGCAGCGCCCGCGGCTGGGCAAGGATCATGGCCACGAGGTCGATGATGAAGGTCATCCGGAGGTTGGGGCGCGTTCCCAGAAAACGGAAACCCTCAACCACGGAACGAAGTCCCACTTTGCTGCGGGTTCCTGCCGGAGGCATCGGCGGAAGCCGGTAGACGGCCCAGAGGACGAACGCGAAGCTGGCGAAGTCGATGGTGTAGGTCCAGCCGAACCCCAGCCACGCCACCAGGAGGCCGGCCAGCAGCGGCCCGGCGGTCATGGCAAGGCCCAGGGACAGCATGCTCAGGGCGTTGGCCGCCGGCAGGAGCTCCTTGCGGATAAGCATCGGGATGATGGCACTGCGGGCCGGCTGGTTGATGGCCTGGGCACCGCTTTGCAGCGCCACCAGCAGGTACAGCACCCACACGTTGCCCAGCTGCAGCCAGGCCTGGAGCGCGATCAGGCCGGTGGTCAGCCAGAGGACCGTGGAGGCCAGCAGGGCGATGCGGCGGCGGTCGTGCGCGTCCGCGATGGAGCCGCCCATCAGGCCGCCGATTATCAGGGGAACCAGCGCGAAAATGCCCAGCAGGCCCACGTAGAAGCTGTCCTGGGTCAGCCGGTACACCTCGAGGCTGACGGCCACCAGCGTGAGCTGGCTGCCGACGGCGGATACCGCCGATCCCAGCACAGCCGGCGGAATGCGGGGCTTTCCTTGAGCGGCGTGACATCGGCAAGTATTTTCCCCACCCCGCAACATTAGCGGGCGACACGGAAAGGTAAGCCGAGCCTTATTGTGAGTTATTAATAATAAGTGCTTCAATGGAGCCATGACGGAGCACTTTGATGGCCAGGACGCATGGGCTGCGGCCCTGCGCGCCCATGGCCGCAGGGTGACCAAGCAGCGGCTCGCTGTACTCGCCGCCGTCGAACGCCACCCGCATTCCCCAGCCGAAAGCATCCTTGCCGCCGCCCGGACCGAACTGCCGGAACTGACGGCCCAGTCCGTCTATGTGGTCCTCGGCGACCTGACGGACCTGCACATGCTGCGCCGGTTCGAGCCGCCCCACTCCCCCGCCCTGTACGAGACACGGGTGGACGACAACCACCACCACGCCATCTGCATCAGTTGCGGCCGCGTGGAAGACGTGGACTGCGCCGTCGGCCACGCCCCCTGCCTCACGCCGCACTGGAATCCGGACGCCAAGCCGATGACCATCCAGATCGCCGACGTCATGTACCAGGGCATCTGCCAGGAGTGCCAGCAGGCCCAACAACTTCCTCCCCACAGTCCCTCGCAAGAAAAAGAGAAATAGGAGAACAATGACTGCCGTTTCCACAACCCAGTCAGGTGCACCGGTTACGTCCGACGCACACTCAAAGTCAGTTGGTGCCGATGGTGCCATCATCCTGACTGACCACTACCTGGTGGAAAAGCTCGCCCAGTTCAACCGTGAGCGGGTTCCGGAGCGCGTAGTGCACGCCAAGGGCGGCGGTGCATTCGGCACGTTCAAGACCACCGAGGACATCTCCAAGTACACCAAGGCAGCGTTCCTGCAGCCTGGCGTCGAGACCGAGATGCTGATCCGCTTCTCCTCCGTGGCGGGCGAGAACGGTTCCCCGGACACCTGGCGCGACCCCCGCGGTTTCGCCGTGAAGTTCTACACCACCGAGGGCAACTACGACCTCGTGGGCAACAACACCCCCGTCTTCTTCATCCGTGACGGCATCAAGTTCCCGGACTTCATCCACTCCCAGAAGCGACTGCCGGGCACCCACCTGCGCGACGCCGACATGCAGTGGGACTTCTGGACCCTGTCCCCCGAGTCCGCCCACCAGGTCACCTGGCTGATGGGTGACCGCGGCCTGCCCGCCTCCTGGCGTGAAATGCAGGGCTACGGCTCGCACACCTACCAGTGGATCAACGCCGAGGGCGAGCGGTTCTGGGTCAAGTACCACTTCAAGTCCAACCAGGGCGTGAACTCCATGAGCTCCGAGCAGGCGGAACAGCTTGCCGGTTCCGACGCGGACTTCTACATCCGCGACCTGTCCGAGAACATCGAAGCCGGCAACTTCCCGTCCTGGGACCTGCACGTGCAGGTCATGCCGTACGAGGACGCCAAGACCTACCGCTTCAACCCGTTCGACCTCACCAAGGTGTGGCCGCACGCGGACTACCCGCTGACCAAGGTGGGCACGATGGAGCTGAACAAGAACCCGGAGAACTACTTCGCGCAGATCGAGCAGGCCACCTTCGCGCCGTCGAACTTCGTGCCCGGTATCGCCGCCAGCCCGGACAAGATGCTGCAGGCCCGCATCTTCTCCTACGCGGACGCACACCGCTACCGCGTGGGCACCAACCACGCCCAGATCCCGGTGAACCAGCCCAAGAACCAGGTCAACAACTACAGCCAGGACGGCCAGGGACGTTTCCTCTTCAACGCCCCCTCGGTTCCGGTCTACGCCCCCAACACGTTTGGCGGCCCGGCTGCCGTTGAGCCGCAGAACGCTGCGGGCGGCTGGGAGAACGACGGCGAGCTCACCCTCGCCGCGCACTCCCTCCACGCCGAGGACGGCGACTTCGTCCAGGCCGGCGCGCTGTACCGCGAGGTCTACAACGAGGGCGAAAAGGCCCGCTTCCTGGAGACCATCACCGGCGCCGTTGGCGGCGTGAAGCGCTCCGACATCAAGGAACGCGCCATCCAGTACTGGACCAACGTCGACGCCGAGCTGGGCGCCAAGCTGCGCGCCAACCTCGGTGCCGGTGCGGCCCCGTCGGCTCCGGCTTCGGACGCTGAGTCCGCCAACAAGATCGGCTGACCAGGCCTCCTGCCGGCTGAACCGAAGAACACCCCGTCACGGGCTTCCGTGGCGGGGTGTTCTGCTGCCTGGCCCGGTTGTGCACATACGGCGCCTGGGAGGTGGCCGGTCGCGGACGGCGGTTCTAGGCTCCTTAGATGAACACTTTCGCAGGCATTCCCCCGGAAGCCTTCCGCTTCTACGCCGAGCTGGAGGACAACAACAACCGCGAATGGTGGCTGGAACACAAAGCCACGTACGACGCAGCGGTCAAGGAGCCGCTCACGCTCCTGCTCTCCGAGCTGGAGCCCGAGTTCGGACCTGCCAAGCTTTTCCGCCCCAACCGGGACATCCGTTTCTCGCTGGACAAGTCACCATACAAGACTGCCCAGGGAGCATTCGCCGCACGGCAGGAAGGCGTGGGTTTCTACCTCCAAATCAACGCAGACGGGCTGTTGATCGGTGGCGGCTACCACTCCCACACGCCCGCGCAGCTGGCCCGGTTCCGCGCGGCCGCTGACGCCTCCGCCAGCGGCGCAGCCCTGCAGGACATCGTGGATGCCGTGGCCGGGGCCGGTTTTGCCATCGAAGGCGAGAAGC
Organism: Pseudarthrobacter sp. rb; assembly: GCF_056389225.1. Classification (NCBI taxonomy): domain Bacteria; kingdom Bacillati; phylum Actinomycetota; class Actinomycetes; order Micrococcales; family Micrococcaceae; genus Pseudarthrobacter; species Pseudarthrobacter sp. rb. Next base: position 276,475 of record NZ_JBWJAR010000004.1, read on the forward strand.
TGAAAACCGTCCCGCGGGGTTTCGACAAGGACCATCCCCGCGCCGAACTGCTTAAGCACAAATCACTGTCCGCGGGTGTCGAGATGGGCCAGCCGGAGTGGGTGTCCACACCGGCCGCAAAGGAGCAGATCGCGGAACGCTGGCGACAGCTGCGGCCGCTCGTGGAATGGGTGGGACGGTACGCGGCGCCGTGACCGGCCCGAAGCATGGCCCGACCGGAAACGCGGCTGCCCGCCCGGCGCAGGCCGGGCGGGCAGTTCAACAGCTGGTACGGTGGGCCGTCAGGTCCGGCTCAGCTCGTCCTCGTCATCAGACTCGGTGGCTGTCCGTGACGCCATGCCGGGCGCGCCATTGACGGACGCGTTGGCTTCGGCGAAACGCTCATTGAGCCGCGAGTGGCGCTGGCCGTAGGCGAAGTAGATCGCCAGGCCCAGCACCAGCCAGAAGGCGAAGAAGATCCAGGTCTCCACGGCGAGGTTGGTCATCAGGTAGAGGCACAGCACCGCAGACACGATGGGCAGCACCTTGCCGAGCGGAACCCGGAAGGCCGGCTTCAGGTCCGGGCGCTTCTTGCGGAGCACCAGGATGCCCAGGCTGACCACCACGAACGCGGACAGCGTGCCGATGTTGATCATTTCCTCGAGCAGGTCCACGTTGGTGAGGCCTGCAACCAGCGCCACCGCGGCACCACAGATGACCTGGAGGCGCACCGGAGTGGACCGCTTGTCGCTGGTCTTGGACAGCGCCCGGGGCAGCAGCCCGTCGCGGCTCATGGCCAGCACCACGCGGGACAGGCCCATGAGGAGCACCATGATCACGGTGGTCAGGCCCACCAGGGAACCGAAGGCGATAACCTTGGCCGCGGAGGTGTCTCCCACTGCCTCGAAGGCCGTGGTGAGGGTGGGGCTCTTGGCTTCGGCCAGCTGGGTGTAGGACACCATGCCGGTCAAGGCCAGGGACACGAGGATGTAGAGCAGCGTGACCAGGGCCAGGCCGCCGAAAATGCCGCGGGGCAGGGTCTTCTGCGGGTTCTTCACTTCCTCGGCGGAGGTGGCCACCACGTCGAAGCCGATGAAGGCGAAGAACACCAGGGCGGCACCGGCGAAGATGCCCATGGTGCCATATTGGGCGGGGGCAGCTCCGGTCAGGAAACCAAAGAAGGACTGCTTCAGGACGTCTGCGGCGCCGGTGCCGGCCGTGGGCTCGGCTGCCGGAACGAAGGGGGTGTAGTTCTCGAACTTCACGTAGGTGAAGCCCACCACGATCACAAAGAGCACCACGGCGATCTTGATCAGCGTGAAGATGTTGCCCACGCGGGCGGAGAGCTTGGTGCCCAGCACCAGCAGCACGGTGAAGATGGCCACGATGAGGAATGCGCCCCAGTAGAGGTCCACGCCCCCCAGCGAGATGGCCGGCGGGATGTCCAGGCCGGTGAGGGCGAACACCTTGCTGAGGTAGATGCCCCAGTACTTGGCGATCACGGCGGCGGCGGTGAACAGTTCCAGGATCAGGTTCCAGCCGATGATCCAGGCAAGGAGCTCACCCATGGTGGCGTACGTGAAGACGTAGGCGGATCCCGCTACGGGAATGGCGGTGGCGAACTCGGCGTAGCACATGATGGCCAGCGCGCACGTGACGGCGGCGATCGCGAAGGAGAGGGTAACGGCGGGACCTGCAAAGTTGGCGGCGGCCTTTGCGCCGACCGAGAAGATGCCGGCGCCGACAGCAACGGCGACGCCCATGATCATGAGGTCCCAGGTGCTGAGGGAACGCTTAAGCTTGCGTCCCGGCTCATCGGCGTCGGCAATCGACTGCTCGATGGATTTTGTCCGCAGAAGGTTCATTGGGGGTCACAATCCTGGTTTTGTGAGGGAAACAGACCTATCAACGATACTGTCCATCCACTGGACGGTCCCAATCGTCCCGAATAATGAGACGGCCCCGATGCCGAACATTCTTCTGCCAAAACACTCGGGGCCCTCCGAATGGAGAGCCCCGAGTGGCAGTTGGTCGAACTTCCTAGGACGGCCAGTCCACCAGTGTTGACCGGATCAGGAAGCGTTTACCTTCAGGCGCTTCAACGGAAAAGCCGCTCCCGCGTCCGGGTACGACGTCGATGGTCAGATGGGTGTGGCTCCAGTAGTTGAACTGCTCCCGGGACATCCAGAACTCCAGCGGCAGGGGCTGCAGACCGTCCGAAAGGTCGAACAGCCCCAGCAGGACATCCGCGTCCCCCGTGATGAAGTCCCCGGCCGGGTAGCACATGGGCGAGGACCCATCGCAGCAGCCGCCGGACTGGTGGAACATGAGCGGCCCATGCTTGTCCCAGAGCATCCGGAGCAGGTCCACGGCAGCCGGCGTGAGCGCCACCCGGGAGAAATCCTCCCCGGGCAGCGTCACGGCGGCAGCGAGCTCTTCAGCCGGCATCAGAACCTCAGCACCACGCGGCCGTCGATCTTGGCGTGCTTCATCTCATCAAGCACGGCATTGACCTCCGACAGTTCCCGCACGGACACGGTGGGGTGGATCTTCCCCCGGGCATAGAAGTCCAGGGCTTCCTCCATGTCCTGCCGGGTGCCGACGATCGAGCCGCGGACAGTCAGTCCCTTGAGCACAATCTCGAAGATCGGCGCCGGGAAATCCCCCGGCGGCAGTCCGTTGAACACGATGGTGCCGCCGCGGCGGGCCATCCCGATGGCCTGTCCGAACGCTGACGGGTGCACCGCAGTGACCAGAACTCCATGGCAGCCTCCTGTCTCCCGCTGGATTACCTCCGCCGGGTCCTCATGCAGGGCGTTCACCGTGAGTTCAGCGCCGTGGGCCTTGGCCAGGGCCAGCTTGTCGTCGGCGATGTCCACGGCCGCAACCCGGAGTCCCATGGCCACGGCGTACTGGACTGCGATGTGCCCCAGGCCGCCGATGCCGGAAATGGTGACCCACTGGCCCGGCCGGGCCTCGGTCATCTTCAGCCCCTTGTAGACGGTGACGCCGGCGCAAAGCACCGGCGCCACCTCGACGGGGTCGGATCCCGCCGGTATGCGCGCCGCGAACCGGGAGTCCACCAGCATGTACTCCCCGAAGGAGCCGTCCACGCTGTACCCGCCGTTCTGCTGCGCCTCGCACAGGGTTTCCCACCCGGTTCGGCAATACTGGCAGTCGCCGCAGGCCGACCACAGCCAGGCGTTGCCCACCATGTCACCGATGGCGAGGTTGGAAACCCCCTCACCCAGGGCCACTATTTCACCCACCCCTTCGTGCCCGGGGACGAACGGAGGGGAGGGTTTGACGGGCCAGTCGCCTTCCGCGGCATGGAGGTCGGTGTGGCAGACGCCGGTGGTCAGGACCTTGACCAGGGCCTGTCCCGGCCCCGCCGTGGGAATGGCGATGTTTTGGATCGACAGGTCCGTGCCGAATTCGGTTACTACTGCTGCTTGCATTGTCGTCGTCATTGGCGAAATCCTTGCGTCGTTGTAGTGGTGCGGGCTTCGGCCTAGAAGAAGCCCAGCTTGTTTTCGTCGTAGCTGACCAGGAGGTTCTTGGTCTGCTGGTAGTGGTCCAGCATCATGGCGTGGTTCTCGCGCCCGATGCCGGAGGACTTGTAGCCGCCGAAAGCGGCACCTGCCGGGTAGGCGTGGTAGTTGTTCACCCAGACGCGGCCGGCCTGGATCTCGCGGCCGGCGCGGTAGGCCACATTGCCGTTGCGGGACCAGACGCCGGCGCCCAGGCCGTACAGGGTGTCATTGGCGATGCCCATGGCGTCGTTGTAGTCACTGAACCGGGTCACCGCCACAACGGGGCCGAAGATCTCCTCCTGGAAGATCCGCATCCGGTTGTGGCCCTCGAACACGGTGGGCTGGACGTAGAAGCCGCCGGCGAGGTCCCCCGGGAGTTCGGCGCGGGCGCCGCCGGTGAGCACCTTGGCGCCTTCCTGCTTTCCGATGTCGATGTAGGACAGGATCTTCTCCAGCTGGTCGTTGGAGGCCTGCGCGCCAACCTGCGTTTCGGTGTCCAGCGGGTTGCCCTGGATCATCTTCTCCACCCGGGCCACGGCGTCGGCCATGAAGGACTCGTAGATGTCCTCCTGCACGAGGGCCCGCGAGGGGCAGGTGCAGACTTCGCCCTGGTTGAAGGCGAAGAGTGCGAAGCCTTCCTGGGCCTTGTCGTAGAAGGCGTCGTTTTCCTGGGCAACGTCGTTGAAGAAGATGTTGGGGCTCTTGCCGCCCAGTTCCAGGGTGACGGGGATGAGGTTCTGGCTGGCGTACTGGCTGATGAGCCGGCCGGTGGTGGTTTCACCGGTGAAGGCGATCTTCCGGATCCGGGGGCTGGATGCCAGCGGCTTGCCGGCCTCCACGCCGAAGCCGTTGACCACATTCAGCACGCCGGCGGGCAGCAGGTCCCCGATAAGTTCCATCAGCACCAGGATGGAACTTGGCGTCTGTTCCGCGGGCTTGAGCACCACGGTGTTGCCGGCGGCGAGCGCGGGCGCCAGCTTCCAGACGGCCATCAGGATGGGGAAGTTCCAGGGGATGATCTGGCCCACCACGCCGAGCGGTTCGTGGAAGTGGTACGCGGTGGTGTTGTCATCGAGCTGGGACAGGCTGCCCTCCTGGGCGCGCACCGCGGAGGCGAAGTAGCGGAAGTGGTCCGAGGCCAGCGGCAGGTCGGCGTTGAGGGTTTCCCGGATGGGCTTGCCGTTGTCCCAGGTTTCGGCCACGGCGAGCATCTCGAGGTTCTCGTCGATGCGGTCGGCGATCTTGTTCAGGATGGCGGCGCGTTCCGCCACGGAGGTCTTGCCCCAAGAGGGTGCGGCCTTGTGTGCCGCGTCCAGGGCGAGCTCGATGTCCTCCGCGGTACCGCGGGCCACCTGGCAGAACGCCTTGCCCGTCACCGGGGTGATGTTTTCGAAGTACTGGCCCTTGACCGGGGGCACCCATTCGCCGCCAATCCAGTTCTCGTAGCGGTCCTTGAAGGTGACCTTCGAACCGTCGGTTCCCGGCTGTGCGTAAACGGTCATGTGCTTAGCTCCTTTGCTGTGCAGAAGGCTGGCCCGTAGGGGCGCTCGCCGATGAACCCAGCGTAGGAGGAGCAACGTTGCAGCAAGGTTGCGAGGGTGAGATCCAGATCACAGAGCCGTGGTCCGGCCCGAATCGAGCGTCAGGCGCCCAGTTCGGCTTCCAGCCGTTCCAGGTCGGCTACGACGGCGGCCCGCTTGGGTGAGCGCGGCGGCAGGAGGCGGAGCGCGGCGCGGCGGATGACGACGTCGTCCCTTGCTTCGGGAAGCGCAGCGTACTTGAGCAGGGACTCGGCGCTGCCGTCCGTGAGGACCGCTTCCCGGAGCAGGGACGAAACCCTGTTCCTGAGGTCGACAACGCCTGGCGCCTCCGAGCGCGGGAGTACCTCGCCGCGGTAGATCTCCAAGGCAATCCGGTGTGCGCCGCGCTGCAGGCAGCTGAGCACCTGGCCGGTATCCGGCACCAGGTCCAGCGGGAGCCGGTACGGGCGGGAGCCGGGGACAGCGTCGGGACTCAGCTGCTGGATGACCTTGCGCAGGCGGACCATCTCGGCCCGCAGCGTGATGGTGGAGCCCTCCCCGGGGTACAGCAGCAAGCCCAGTTCCTCGGCAGTGAGCCCGTCCGGGTGAGAGCTCAGCAGGGCGAGGATCTCGCTGTGCCGTGCTGACAGGGAAACGGTCCTGCCACCCAGGCTGAGCAGTGCCTGGTCGCGGCCCAGCAGCTGCAGGCTGTTCCGGTAGAGGCTGCCTTCGCTGGCACCCGGGCCTTGCCTGCCGGCGGCAGCCGGGGACCGTCGTCGTACTGGCTTCCTGGCGAGCTCCGCCGCAAGCTGCAGGCGCTCCACCCGCAGCTGCGCCTGGGCGGCAGCAACGGTGGCCTCCACCAGCGACAGCGTGTGCGGCGCCACCGCGGTGTCCGTCCCGGTGATGTCCACGACGCCGAGTACAGCGCCGGAGTCGGGGTCATGGAAGGGGACGGCGGTGCAGCTCCAGGGGTGCACTGCCCGCTGGTAGTGCTCGGCGCCCGCGATCTGGATCCCCCGGCCCAGGGCAAGGGCGGTGCCCGGCGCGCTGGTGCCGACGCTGGCCTCGGACCAGTCGGCACCGGGGACGAACATCATGCCTTCGGCCCGGCGTTGGAGGGTGGGGTCGCCATCCACCCACAGCAGCCTGCCCACCTCGTCGCCCACCGCAACCAGGAGCCCGCTGTCGTGGCTGGGCTGGACCAGGAGTTTGTTGATGACCGGCATGATCGCGGCCAGGGGGTGCTGCCGCCGGTAGTCCTCCAGCTGGTCCCAGTCGAATGCCAGCGGCGCGGCAACGTTGTCCGGATTGGCCTTGAAGCTTGCCGACCGCTGCCAGGACTCCTTGATGAGGTTGCGCAGCCCGGGGATCTCGGGGGTGAGGTTGCCGGGGTCCGACCCCAGGCGCTCGTGGCCGGCCAGTGCGGCACGCTGGCGCGGTTCAGGATGGAGCAGGTTCGTCATCGAACTCCCGTTCCGGAGTCTTGTCCGGCTGTGCAGGGCTGGAGGGTGGCCAAGTCAGCATAGCTGGACAACAACCTCGTGTCACCGGCCTGCCCTGACCAGCTCTTCCAGGGCGTCCGCCCCCGCCGCTGCTCCCCCGGCGGCCGCGTAGCCATCCGCCACCCGGCGCGCCCCCGGCGCCTTGCCCAGGGCTTGGTGGACGGCTTCCCGGAGCCGCTCCGGCGTGAGGTGCTTCCGGCTGAGCCGCACTCCGGCGTCGGCCGCCACTACCCGTGCGGCCACCTCGTGCTGGTCGCGGCCGAACGGGACCACCACCACGGGCACTCCCTTTGACAGGGCCTTCTGTGTTGCCCCCATGCCGCCGTGAGTGATGGCAACGGCGGCGCGGTCAAGGACAGGGCCGTGCGGCACGAAATGTTCCAGCCTGGCATTGGACGGAACGGGCTGGAAACGGTCGAGGCCGGCGGCCCTGGCGGCACCCGCAGAGCCGGCTTCGGCTGCAGGCAACGTGGCGACGACGGTATAGGGCTCCCCGGCCAGGGCCGCCAGGGCGGTCCGGACGATGGCGTCATCCGCCTGGTACTCGGAGGACGTGGTCACCAGGACGACCGGAGCGGTGGCCTCCCCGAGCCACGAGGGAGTTTCGGCCGGCGGCTCCCATTCCAGGGCGCCGATCATGCGCACATCCGGAGCCCAGTCCGGGTGCGGATATTCGAACGGCCCGGCGGTGGCCACGAGCATCAGCGGGGCGGTGCGGAACATGGAGTTGGCGCCGGTGACCGGGGGAAGCATGCCGCCGGAGATGTCGGCCCGCAGGGCGTTGATCCGGGGCAGCATCAGCTTCTCGACGGCGCCAATCACCAGGCGCCGCACCACCGCATCCCGGGCCATGCCGAGCGGACCCGGCAAAGGAGCCAGCCCCGGCCCGAACGGGGGCGTACCCCTTGAGGGCAGCGGCGGGGTGTAGGGGCTGAAGGTTGCCCACGGCAGCCCTGAGTGTTCTGCCAGGATGCGCGCGCCCCAGGCGTTGATGTCGACCAGGAGCAGGTCCGGCCTTATCCCCTCAATGGCGCGCTGCAGGTCCGGCGCATCGAACCGGGCGCGGGCGGCGAAGGTCTCAACGCTGGAGGCCAGGGCAGCCTTCGGGTTTGTGGCGCGGTAGTCCGTGGCCTCGATCGCAAGAATCCTGCCGTCCACCGGCCCGGCGTGGAACCCTGACTCCGTGAGCTGTGGAACCTGCCGTGGCAGGGTGCGGATGTGGACATCATGGCCGCGGGCCTTGAGTTCCGCGAGCAGCGGAACCATGGGGAAAAGGTGGCCTATGGCAGGTGAAGTGTAGGCAAGGACGGTGGACATCAGGGCCTCCGCGTGAACGGTTCCAGCATTTCGAGCAGGGAGTCGGCCACCTGGCCGCGGCTGAGCCCGGCATCGAGGCGGAGCAGCTTCCAGGTGTAGACGTCGCAGAGGGCGACGAACTGGGCCAGCCGGCGGTCGTGGTCCGGGCTGCCCTTCAGGGGGTCAAGGAAGGGGCCGAAAACGCGGCGGCACCATTCGCGGTGCAGGTGGCGCGCTCCCCCGGTGATTTCCGCCAGGACGGGGGAGGTTTGTTCCTCGGCGAGCAGCTTCAGTGCCAGCGCGCCGGTGGTTTCGTAGTGTTCCAGGAGGTTGTCGACGGCGGCGGGCACGTCGCCGGGAGGAACAGCGCTGCGCTGGCTGTCCACCCTGGCCGTGGCAGCCTTGGCGCTGGCGTCGATGAGGGCGGCGCGGTCCCCGAACCTGCGGATGACGGTCTGGACGGTGACGCCGGCGCGGGCAGCCACCGCACCCAGCGTGACGTCGGCGAGCGGCCCCTCCATGAACAGGTCTTCGGTGGCCTGCAGGATCCGGCGACCGGTTTCCTCGGCAGAGGTGGCGCGCTTCGGGGAGCTGTAGGGACGGGTTCCGGCCCCGACCGTATTCATGTTAACCAGATTAACTCGAATACTCCGCCGGGGGTAGGGGTCAGCCGCGGGAAATGCGGATCATCTCCTCGCGCGGCACCACCTTGATACGCTCGCGGACCACGTGGTCCAGGCCCTCGGGTCCGGTCCAGGCGGCACCCAGGCCCGCCTCGTGGGCGTCGAGCTTGTTCCACCCTTCCCAGGTGGTGTATTCGATGCCGCGCTCTTCCAGCAGGTCGATGATGGCCTGGGGATCCGGGTTCCTGGCCGCCGGGAGGGTGAGCCGGTCCTCCAGCAGGAAGCCGATGGTCTCCAGCGCATCGCCCTTGGTGTGGCCGATCAGCCCCACAGGTCCGCGCTTGATCCAGCCCGTGGTGTAGATGCCCGGAACGGGGTTACCCCCGGCATCGAGGACCCGGCCGCCTTCGTTCGGGATGACGCCCCGCTTGGCGTCGTACTCCAGTTCGTCCAGCGCGGAGCCGTGGTAGCCGATGGCCCGGTAGACAGCCTGGACAGGGTATTCAACGTACTCTCCCGTGCCCTTGGCATTGCCGGTCCCGTCCAGCTGCATGCGCTCGAACTTGACGCCGCCCACCTTGCCCGTGCCGTCGTCGAGCACTTCAACGGGGCTGTGCAGGAAGTGCAGGTGCAGCCTGCGGGACGAGGGGTTCTCCGACTCCGCATGCTCCTCCACCAGCCAGTTGGTGAGGGTGTTCACCATGGTCTTGACCTGGTTGTTGCTGCGGATGGCCTCGTCCGAGGCGTCGTCGAATTCAAAATCCTCGGGGTAGAGGACGATGTCGACGTCGTCCATGTGGCTCAGTTCCCGCAGCTCCAGCGGGGTGAACTTGACCTGGGCGGGGCCGCGGCGGCCAAAGACGTGGACGTCCGTCACCGGGGACGCCTTAAGGCCGGCGTACACGTTGTCCGGGATCTCGGTGGTGAGCAGCTCCTCGGGGTGCTTGACCAGCATGCGGGCCACGTCCAGGGCCACGTTGCCGTTGCCGATCACCGCGATTTCCCTGGCCTCCAGCGGCCACTCGCGGGGCACGTCCGGGTGGCCGTCGTACCAGGACACAAAGTCGGCGCCGCCAAAGGAGCCGCGCAGGTTGATGCCCGGAATGTCCAGGTCCGCGTCCTTGATGGCGCCCGTGGAGAAGATGACGGCGTCGTAGAAGGCCCGGAAATCGTGCAGCGTGAGGTCCCGGCCGTAGGTCACGTTGCCCAGGAACCGGATGTCGCCCCGGTCCAGGACCTTGTGCAGGGCGTTGACGATGCCCTTGATGCGGGGGTGGTCCGGGGCTACGCCGTACCGGATCAGGCCGTAGGGTGCCGGGTAGGCCTCGAAGAGGTCGATGCTGACCTGGAAGTCGCCGTCCTTGACCCCGCTGGACTTGGTGAGGATGTCCGCAGCATAGACTCCTGCCGGTCCCGCGCCGATAATGGCGACGCGGAGGGGACGGTTGGCGGCGGTTTCGCTGTGATTGGACACCGGGAACCCTTCTGAACTGGTCCTGCTCATGTTTCATGAGGGTGCGCCGCATGGTGCAGCGCATAGTCCCCCATTCTAGTTGGCGCCCAGGGCCACTACCTTGCCCTCGCGGTACAACAGCGCCCTGAGCTCAGCTTCCGCCGAGTCCAGCCGTTTCGGATCGATGGTTTCGCCGTCATGGTAGTGGTCCAGCACCCGCGGGTCCACGTAGCTCTTGCGTGCAATGGAGGGAGTGTTTCCCAGCGTCTCCGCCGCGTCGTACATGGCGCGGCTGATGGCCCGCTTCCGCTTTGCCGCCGTCCGCTGGACTCCGGTCCTCGCCAGGCTTTCCGCGGCCGCCACGGTCCCGCGCAGGGTCCGGAAGTCCTTGGCGGTGAAGTCTGAGCCGGTCCGCTCCTTCACGTAGGCGTTGATATCCGCACTGGTGACCGGACGCCAGGTCCTGCCCTCCTTGTAAGCCAGCAGCCTCGCGTTCGGTCCCCGCCGCTTGAGCAGGCGCAGGAGGGCGGCGAGGTCGGCGTCGCGGATTTCCGATTCCCAGTCCTTGCCGCTCTTGGCCGGGAAGCGCAGGAGGATCCGGTCCTTGCGCACCTGGACGTGGGCGCACAGCAGCGTGGCCAGCCCACGGCTTCCGTTCTCGTTGGTGTACCTCTCCGAGCCCACCCGCAGCGAGCCGGTGTCCAGCATCCGGAACGCCGCCGCCAGGACGCGGTCGCGGGTGAAGCCTTCACTGCGCAGGTCCATGGTCACCCGCCGCCGGGCCGCGGGCAGTGATTCGGCCAACTGGAGGGACCGGTCAAACTTCACCCGGTCGTTACGCTCGCGCCACTCCGGATGGTAGATGTACTGGCGGCGGCCCACGGCATCCACGCCGGTCGCCTGGATGTGCCCGTTCTCGAAGGGGGCGATCCAGACGTCGGTCCAGGCCGGCGGGATGCCGATACTTTCCAGGCGGTCGCGGATAGGGCCGGGCGGCAGCGTGGAGCCGTCCAGGTCCCGGTAACTGAAGCCCTTGCCGGCGGGCACCCTGCGGTAGCCGCGGCCCGAGGCGTTGCTGCGCCGGAGCCTCATGGGCTGGGCTCCGGGGAAGGCGCACGTGTCATGAAAGCAAGCCTACTGATTATTTTCCGGAATACCGCCTGTCTGCTGGAATACCTGCCCACCGGATGCTGTTATGGACTTCGTGCCTACGCCAGAAGGAACCTCCCCCGCCACGCCCGTTGCTACCCCCGCAGCCGCGCCGCCGGCCGGTGAGGGGCCCCGGGCTGTCGCCAAGGATTCGACGACCGGCATGCTGTTCGGCATCGGCGCCTACGTTCTGTGGGGGCTGCTCCCGCTGTACTTCTTCATCCTGATGCCGGCGGGCGCCGTCGAAATCGTGGCCAACCGGGTGGTGTGGTCCCTGCTGTTCTGTGCTCTCCTGATCACGGTGACCAGGGCGTGGGGTGTGCTCGCGGTGGCGCTGAAGGACCGACGGGTCTTTGGTTCCCTGGCCCTGGCGGCATTCCTGATTGCCATCAACTGGCTGACCTACACGTACGGCGTCACCACGGGGCAGGCCGTGGAAACGTCACTGGGCTACTTCATCAACCCGCTCGTCTCTGTGCTGCTGGGTGTGCTGGTCCTGAAGGAAAGGCTGCGGCCGCTCCAGTGGGCCGCCGTCGGCGTCGGCTTCGTAGCGGTGGGCGTGCTCACCTACTCCTACGGGAAGCTGCCATGGATTGCCCTGACCCTGGCGTTCAGCTTTGGCCTGTACGGCTTCGTCAAGAACCGGGTGGGATCGAGGGTGGACGCCATCACCAGCCTCAGCGTGGAGACGATGGTGCTCGCCCCTCTGGCCGCCGTGGCCATGGTGGTCCTGGCCGCAGGCGGCAGCTCCACGTTGACGTCCGAGGGACCAGGACACTTCTGGCTGCTGCTGGCATCGGGCGTGATCACCGCCGTCCCGCTGCTTTTCTTCGGTGCGTCCGCACGGCGGCTGCCCATGACCACCATCGGACTGCTCCAGTACTTTGCCCCGGTCCTGCAGTTCGTGGTGGCGCTGCTGGTCTTCCGGGAGGCCATGACGGTTGAGCGCTGGATTGGTTTCGGGGTGGTGTGGCTGGCCCTGCTGCTGCTGACCCTGGACATGCTGCGGACGGCTCGCAGGAACTCGGTGGCCCGCAGGGCGCTCCGCAAGGCGGCCTGATCAGCCGCCCCTCAAGCGAAGTAAACCTCCGCAGCTACCGGAATTCTTGCGGACGGAAACATTGCATTAACCTGGGTTTTGTACCGGTTTACCCATTGTTGCTTGGCCTCGAGGCCTTGCGTCCACTCCCACTGCATGAGCTTCCTGGACTGGAGGAAGCCTTCGTCCGGCTGATGATGCTGGTTGTAAGGGAAATCTGAGTAAAACACCACCGGTCGCCCTAGTTGGCAACCCACAATTCTGGTAAGTAGATGATCGACGTGCTTGCCCACGGCCAGCGGGCTGAACACCAGCCCCGGGCTATCCTCCTCAACAATCCCCGAGAGAGCTGACAGCAGTTCCTTGACCAGGTTGGCGTCCCCTCTCGAGATCCTTCCTAGCGCGATGTCAAACCTGTAAGTGGGGTAGCGGTGTACCAACTCCGGCAGCGTTTTGGAAAGGACAGAACTACCGATTCTCCGGTTATCCCTGCGCCGGAACAGTGCATCCTGGGCGCCAAGATGATGGAAGCTGGCTCCAAGGTCTGCAAGCGCATCCGCATCTTCCTGCCGCCGCGCCGCAAAGAGGGATGGGGCATCCGGCGCGGAGCACTGCCGCAGGTAGGACTTAGCCGCCCTCGTATGCGGACCTGGGCTGCATTCCGTAAACAGGGTGGCCACAATCAACTTGCGGTTGCCGGCTTGTGCCTCCAGCAGTGCAGCGCAGGAAAGAATGGCGTCGTCCAGGTGTGGTGAAAGCACCAGCCATGGCTCCGAGGTGGACAGGGAACGTTCAAGGGCGAACGGGATGGCTTGGCTCATGAGTCTGACCTTTCTTTCCGGCGCGCTTCACCGCTGGAGGTGGCGCTGACGGCTCGGCGAGCACTGCCCGGTAGACATTCAATTGAAGGGAAGCCAGGTCGTCCCAATTCAGGGTTGCGGCGAAAGTCCGGCCTGCAAGACCCGCCGCAGCGAGGTCCGCGTCTGCCGAATAGCGCTTGACGAGTTCCGCGGCCAGGGCACCGACATCAAAAGGCTCTACAAGCCAGCCGCAACCGGGTGCAATCACTTCGCGCAACCCGGGAATGTTGAAGGCTAGTACGGGTGTTCCGCAAGCCAGAGACTCAAGGGCGACCATTCCGAACGTCTCCGCCCGCGAAGGGACCACGGCCAGTCTTGCTGCCCCCAGTAACGCAAACTTCTCCCTACCGGTTATCCAACCGCTCAACCGAACGCGATTGGAGAGGCCGGCGGCAATGACGGCGTCGCGAATGCAGCGTTCGTCCGGTCCTGTCCCAGCGATGATGAGAGTCCCGTCAATCTGCTTTGCCGCCTCAGCCCAGGCCTGCAATAGCAAGTCCAGGCCCTTCCCGACGAGTTCCAAGCGTCCGAGATAAACGACATCGTGGCCAACCACCAAGGGAACTTCCAGGGCAGCCCTGTCGACCCCATTCGCGATAACAGTCACCTGCGCACTCGGGTTCATCCTCAGTAACTGCCCGGCCGTTGCCTGGGAGACTGCGACCATGCGCCGGTGCTGCCGAACCCCGGCGTATTCGATCCAATGCAACGGAACCTTATACTGACGCGCTTTTTCGCGTGCGTGCAGCCACTGCACCACTCCGACTGTGGGTTTGCCGGTCCACAGCGGTGCAGCCATCGTCGAAAAAGGCGCAAAAAAGTCTTCAACTACCAAATCAGTTGCGGCTCGTCGTTTTCTAACTTCGGCGGGTAACCGCAGGCAGTATCCCAAAAGTCTGCTTAGCCTGGTCCTCCCCGATCCAAAACCAATAGGTATATATCGCACTCTGTCCTGTGTCCTGGCCGTCCACCCGCGATATCTAGTCGTCAAAACGGTCACGTCTGTCCCTTGTGCGACGATGCGCTTGTTCATCTCGTGTGTTCGGATAGAGCCTCCCCCTGCTCCGGGCATTTGCGGATCTTCAAAGCCAAGATGAAGTACTCTGATTCGCTCGCCCGGTTCACGCAAGGTTCCGCTATTGGCTGCCTTCCTTGCCTTCATGGACGAAATCCGCTCGGTGGCCCGGCCAGGAGGTCGCTACCGGTCGCAGGCCACAGCACAGCGTCATAAACACCCAGCGTTTCGAGGGCTGCGGAGATTTCAAACTCGTCGCAACCCTTGAACACCACCACCATTGTTGCCCCGTCCTGGGCTACCTCATCGGTTGCTTTGAGAATGGCGGATACGTCTGCACCTGTAGGAAGGTTGAAGCGCGCCACTGTGGAAATATCCCTGCTGACTGCCTTTCGTGTAGACCGTCCCCGGGATAAAGCGACCTGTGTCTCCTCTGCCAACACCCCCGCGAGTAAGAGGGCGCTCCGGTCCCAGGTGAAGCAGCGAGCCCACTCTTGACAGGCTTGAGCGTAAGCACTTCTGACCGTGGCGTTGGATAGCTCAGACAGTCTCTTCGTCAGGGCGCCTTCCAAATCCTTGGCGGAGTCGACAAGCCAGCCAGTGACGCCATCAATTACGCTGTCCCGGATCCCGGGCACCCTCAGTGCAAGGCAGGGCACCCCCCAAGCGGCGGCATCTATGACGGAACACCCCCAGCCCTCGGCGTCCGAGGCATTCATGGTGAGCCAGGCCCGGTTCAGCAGCGCGTTCCTGACATGGTCCGGCTGGTAACCGTGGAACGTGAAGTGTGAATGCATACCGAGGTCCAGGACCACCTGCTCCAATCGCCTGCGCTCCGGCCCGTCTCCTACAATTTCAGCCCGGAGGTTTGGGATATCTGACGCTGCTGCAGCGATTTGGCCGAGCATGATGTCGACCCTCTTGTGCGGCACAAGACGGCTGACGATGGTGATGGTAGGGTCCTGATCCCGGGGTCCAACTGTTTCGGGCACCGTATCCGTGCCGTTGGGAACAATGTGGACGGGCCCTTGGTACCCCAACTTGCGAAGTTCCATCCGGGTGGAGGGGGAAACGGCTGCTGTGGCATGCGGACCGTAGACTGCCCTCGCCACGGTGCCCTCTAAATACCTGCCAACGGCAGCGACGGGAGCCGGGAACCGCGTACGGAATTGTTTCTGGTGCACGTGGTGAACCACCTGCACCACTGGCGTTCGTTTCCGTGCAAAAAGCGGGGAAAAGAATGGAATGCCGTTTTGGCAGTCTACGATGACGTCAGTCTTTCGCCTTGCCCATAGAATCCTCATCGCAGCGTGCGCATACAGCGTCAGCGGACCGCCTCGACGAAGGACGCGAACGCCATCGATCGTGGCCTCGCGGGCCTGGTGGGCGTCTTTGCTGGTAAACCAGGTTACGTCGGCCCCCGACTCAACCCACCGTTTCGAGATGTTGTGCATGTATTGTTCTGCACCACCTGCCTGGGAATGGTCGATATCCCGCCAGTTCAGTACGAGCACGCGTTTTCCCACCAACGCCCTCAGTGGCGCGCCCTGCAGCGCAGGCATCACAGCATCCGATGCAAATGCGCGAGGGAAGCGAAACTGGCTATTCCATCACGTACCGGATGGAAAGTAGACCCGGGCCCGTCCGTCCATGCCACAGGAATTTCGACTATGCGCCCACCTTCCTGCTGCAGGCGGCGAAGTAGTTCGACGTCAAAGGCAAAGCTGTTGGTTCTGCACTGGACCATGGCCTGGGTAACGGCGCGGCGTTCGAAAAACTTGAAGCCGCACTGCGTGTCGCAGATACCGTGGACCATAGAGTTTGTGACAACACGGAAGGCAGCCCCGCCTAGCCTCCGTCCGAACTGCTGGGGCCGGACAAAAGTTGAGCCGGGAGAGTGACGTGACGCTATAACGGCCGCGGCCCCAAGTTGAAGGTGCTTCATCGCGGCAATCAACGCGTCCAAGGGCGTGGCCAAGTCGGCGTCAAAGAACCCCGTATATACGGACGTTCCACTAAGCATTCCTCTTCGGACAGCCGCCCCTTTTCCAGCGTGGGAACACCCGATCAGAACAATGGGAACACCGCTCTTTGCAGCGTGCATTCGCCGCGTAACGTACGCCGTTTCGTCCGCGCTTCCGTTGTCAACGACAACTATGCGAGAACTCCAAGGCTGGGCCGCCAGGAAATCAACTGTGCTGCCAAGTGTGAATGGCAGCCGGCCCGCCTCGTTATAGGCGGGAATCACAACTTCCAGGTCTACCGGTGTCCGTCGCCCGAAGTTGAACGGGTCGCGCCCATAAAGCGCCTCCTCGATTCCGGGGGTTCCTGCAAAACCAGAAGTGTCGAAGTTCTTCATTCGAGTCTCCCCAATCTGGCGTCAACTGTCCTGATGTCCCCGTAGATCCAAGCTACGTTTCGTCATTGAGCCCAAACAGAGGTATGCGGTACGCAAAAACAATTCGGGGGGTACTAAGAAGATGCTTTGGGGGCACCGCTGCTTTGCCGCCGGCGGTGGCCTGTTGTTAGGTAGTTGACGTCGTGCGGCAAGGGGGCGTAGGTACCCCCCCAAGCGAGGTTTTCCCGGCAGCACAAAAGGGCAGCACCCCCGGGGGTGCTGCCCTTTTCTGGAGCGGGTTTTAGGCCTCTAGGCGTTGGCCTTAATGGCTGCGGCGAGGACTTCCAGGCCGTCCGCGAGCAGTTCATCGGTGATGACCAGCGGGGGCAGCAGGCGGATGACGTTGCCGTAGGTGCCGCAGGTGAGGATGATGACGCCTTCCTTCAGGCAGGCGGCTGCGACAGCCTTGGTCAGCTCCGGGTTGGGTTCCTTGGTACCGGCCTGGACGAGCTCGATGGCGAGCATGGCACCGCGGCCGCGGACGTCGCCGATTACGGCGGTCCCGGCGCCGGCCAGTTCGGACTGCAGCTCACGCAGGCGCGCCGTGGCGATGGATTCGATGTGGCGGGCACGGCCGTTCAGGTCGTACTCCTCCATGGATCCGATCGAGGCCAGGGCTGCTGCACAGGCCACGGGGTTGCCGCCGTAGGTGCCGCCCAGGCCGCCGGGGTGCACGGCGTCCAGGAGGTCGGCGCGGCCGGTGATGGCGGACAGCGGCATGCCGCCGGCGATGCCCTTGGCCATGGTCATGATGTCCGGGACGATGCCTTCGTGGTTGACGGCGAACCATTCGCCCGTGCGGCAGAAGCCGGACTGGACCTCATCGGCGATGAAGACGATGCCCTTCTCCTTGGCCCATGCGGCCAGCGCGGGCAGGAAGCCCTCGGCCGGGACAATGAAGCCGCCCTCGCCCTGGATGGGCTCGATGATGATCGCGGCAACCTGGTCGCCGCCGATCTGCTTCTCGATCATGGTGATGGCGCGCTTTGCTGCCTCTGCGCCGGTGATCGAGGGGTTTTCCTCGCGGTACGGGTAGCTCATGGGCATGCGGTAGACCTCGGGCGCGAACGGGCCGAAGTTGGTCTTGTACGGCATGGCCTTGGCGGTCAGTGCCATGGTCAGGTTGGTGCGGCCGTGGTAGGCGTGGTCGAAGGCGACGACGGCGTCCCGGCCGGTTGCCAGGCGGGCCACCTTGACGGCGTTTTCCACTGCCTCGGCACCGGAGTTGAACAGGACGGTGCGCTTTTCGTGGTCGCCCGGGGTGAGGCGGTTCAGCTGCTCGGCAACGGCCACGTAGCCCTCGTAGGGGGTGACCATGAAGCACGTGTGGGTGAAGTGCTCCACGGCTTCCTTGACGGCGCCCACGACGGCGGGGTCGGAGGCACCCACGCTGGTCACGGCGATGCCTGAGCCCAGGTCGATGAAGGAGTTGCCGTCGACGTCGTGGATGATGCCGCCGTCGGCGTCTGCAACGTAGACCGGGACGCTGGAGGCGACGCCGGCGGCCACCACGGACTTGCGGCGTTCGGTCAGTGCCACGGACTTGGGGCCCGGGAAGTCGGCCTGGACGTTGCGCTTCTGCTCCAGGCGGTAGGTGATGTCTGCTGCGGTGGTGGTCATGGTTCTTTTCTTTCTACGATTCCGGGTTTCGGCAAGCTCAACCAGCGGGAAATGGTCAGGCGTCGAGGGCGGACATCACGTGCTTGATGCGCGTGTAGTCCTCCACGCCGTACATGGAGAGGTCCTTGCCGTAGCCGGACTGCTTGAAGCCGCCGTGCGGCATTTCGGCGGTAAGGAGGATGTGGGTGTTGATCCAGACAGCGCCGAAGTCCAGGTCACGGCTCAACCGCATGGCCGTGCCGTGGTTGGTGGTCCAGACGCTGGAGGCCAGCGCGTAGTCCACATCGTTGGCCAGGGCCACGGCTTCTTCCTCGGTGCTGAATTTCTGGACGGTGATGACGGGGCCGAACGTTTCCTTCTGCACCACGTCGTCGGTCTGCTTGGCGCCGGTGATGATGGTGGGTTCGAAGAAGTAGCCCTTCTCCCCTGCCCGGTGTCCACCCGTTTCGATCCGGCAGTTGGCCGGCAGGTTCTCCACCACGGAGGTGACGGCGTTGAAGTGGTTCACGTTGTTCAGCGGGCCAAAGTAGTTGTCTTCGTCGTTCTGCGAACCGGTGTGCAGGGTCCGGGTGTGTTCCACCATGGCTGCCACGACGTCGTCGTGCACGGAATCCTGTACCAGCACCCGGGTGATGGCCGTGCAGTCCTGGCCGGCGTTGAAGAACGCGAACTCGGCGATGGCCGCCGCGCTCTTCTTAATGTCCGCGTCCGCGAAGACGATGGCCGGGGCCTTGCCGCCGAGCTCCAGGTGGGCGCGCTTGAGACCCTTGGCGGCGCCGGAAGCCACTGCGATTCCCGCGCGGACGGATCCCGTGATGGACACCAGGCCAGGGACCTTGTGCTCCACCATCATGGCACCGGTTTCGCCGGTGCCCAGGACCACGTTCAGGACGCCCGCGGGCAGGATGTCGCTGGCCAGGCGGGCCAGGACCAGGGTGGACTCGGGGGTGGTGTCGGAGGGCTTGAGGACCACGGTGTTGCCGGCGGCGAGCGCGGGACCGATCTTCCAGATGGCCATCAGGAAGGGGTAGTTCCACGGGGCGACCTGGGCCACGACGCCGATGGGTTCGCGGCGGACGTAGGAGGTGTGGCCTTCGAAGTACTCGCCGGCGGACTTCCCCTCCAGGATGCGGGCGGCACCGGCGAAGAAGCGCAGCTGGTCGGCGCCGGCAGCCACTTCCTCGGAGGCGATGAGGGAGCGGACCTGGCCGGTGTTGCGGTGCTGGGCTTCGACGAGTTCGTCGCTGTTTGCCTCGATGGCGTCGGCAAGCTTGAGCAGCATCAGCTGGCGTTGGCCCGGGGTGACGTGCTTCCAGGTCCTGAAGGCGTCCTTGGCTGCCGTCATGGCCGCATCCACATCCGCCTGCACGGAAACGGGGGCCTGCGCCACGACTTCCCCGTTGGTGGGGTTGACCACGTCCAGCAGGGTGGTGCCGGCGGGGGTGACGAACTTCCCGTTGATGAAGTTCTGCAAGGTTTGGACCACGGTGTGCAACCTCTTTCGTAAGGGCCATCGGCGGCCGGGCGGAGACCAGGACGGATGGATGGAACTGCCTTGAGCCTATGCCAGCGCCCAAGCAGGGTGAATAGCCACCTGCACACCCTTGCCGAAGGGGTTTAGTGCGGTTGCCCAGCTCACGTTTATCCTTGCTTCATGGCCATTTCCCTTGCCGCCCTGGTGGGCGTGACCTCCTTGAAGCTGTCCAAGGCGGGCGTGGCGGAGACTACCTGGAACCAGGACATCAACTGGGTGGCGGTGACGGAACTCGAGGATCCGCAGCGGTTCCTCAACGGCGGGGAACTGGTGCTCACCACCGGCCTGCGGCTGCGGTCCGCGCCGGAGCAGCGCCGCTTTGTGCGGCAGGTCCAGCGGGCCGGCGCAGTGGGCATCGGGTTCGGTGTGGGGTTGTCACATGAGGCGGTGCCGCCGGCCCTGCTGGCGGAGGCCAACCGGTGGGGCCTGCCGGTGGTGGAAGTGCCTTACGAAACCCCGTTCATCGCCATCACCAAGCTGGTGGCGGACGCCCAGTCGGCTGACCACTACGCCAAGCTGGAACGGCTCATTGCCGGGCACCAGGTGCTGGCCCGCGCGCTGCTGACCGGCGGCGGGCTCGCAGAGCTGCTGAAGAACCTGGGCGGCATGCTGCGCACCGACGTAGCGCTGACCCAGTTCACGGCGCAGTTGTACAACAGCGGCAGCACCCACCCGTCGGCCGATACCTGGTCCAGCTACCCCGTGCCCACGGGCCGGCGCGATGCCTGCACGCTGTGGGTCCGCCAGCCCTTCGAGGACACCGGCATCATCGGTTACGCGCAGAACCTGATCAGCGTGGAGCTGAACAACATGGTCAAGCAGCGCCAGGCCCAGCGCGCCCTGTGCGGCCAGGTACTGGAGGACGTGATCCACGGGGCACTGGAGACCAGCGAGGCCCAGCGCCGCCTGGCCGGGGTGGGCGTGAACAGCACCCGCAAGAACGTGGTGCTGCTGGCCGTATCGGCCGCCCACGGGAAGGCGTTGGGAAGCACCTCAGTGCCGCAGGAACTGGAGAAGGCGGTTGCCGCCGTCGTGGGCAAGGACCTGGTGCTGGTGGTCAATGACGACGGCGGGACGGCGCCGGCGCTGGCACGGAAGCTGAGCGACCACCTCGCCGAGGCCGGGATCCACGCCACGATCGGCATCGGCGGGGCGTACACCAAGCCCAACGGCCTGCGCTGGAGCTACTTCGAAGCCCGCGACGCCGCCAGCCATGGGCTGCCGGTCAACGAACCGGAACGGCTCAGCCTGACATCGCTGCTGCTGGCCAGCGAGGATGTCCCGCTGGCGGACATGGCGCACGAGTCCCTGAACCCGCTGCGGGCCTTCGATGCCGCGCACGGCTCGGAGCTGATGTCCACGCTGGAGAGCTACCTGAACAACAACGGCTCGGTGGCTGCGGTGGCGGAAGAGCTCACGCTGCACCGCAACACGGTCCGGTACCGGCTGGCACAGATCACCGAGCTCACCGGCTATGACCCCTCCGTCACCGCGGACCGGGTGCAGCTGTGGCTGGCCCTGGCCGTGGCCCGGTTGTCCGCCCGGCAGGGCAAGTAGGCCGGCACCCGCGGTCCGACTCAGAGGACGCCGTGGCCCAACAGGTCGCGCGACTTCTTCCTGGCCTTCCGGTACCCGGCCCGGGCCGCGAGCATCCGTTCTTCCTGCTGGCTGAGCAGCTCCGCGTAGATGCCTGCCGTGGCGGGCTCGCTGTACTCCGCGGCGATGGCTGCCAGCAGGTCGCGGGCCACCACGGCGTCCTGGAACTGGCCCAGGACCTTCTGCTGCCGGCGGGCGGCCTTGGCCACCTTGCCCGCACGTTTGCCGTGCACCAGGGCCGCTGATTCAGCCACGTGGCGCAGCCGCTTGGCATCCTTGCGTACCCGGTGGAGGGCAAGTTCCTGGTCCCTCCCGCGCCGCGCGCGCTTGGCCGCTTTGCGGGAGCGCTCCAGCCGCCTGGCGGCCTTGTCCACGGCTTTCGCAGCCGCCCGACGTCCCGGGGCCACCGCGTCGGCGCGCACCGGCGGGTTGTCGCGGAAATCCTCGAGCTTGTCCAGGAGCCGGAAGTAGCGCCCCGAGCCCAGGGCTTCCAGCAGGAGCCGGTACGCGGCGTCATAGTCCCCGCCCGTGCGCTGCTCCACCCTTGCCGTGGCCCCGGCGGTACCATTCCCCGGCTGCAGCCCGCCCAGCTGGTCACGGAGCCGGGACCGCAGGACCTCGGCGTCGCGCGGCTGGCCGAGCAGCTGGCCCAGCCACTTCAGCTCGCTCCGCAGTTTGCGCACCGGCGATGCCCGGTAGAGCTTGGCGTAGGCTGCCAGGACCGAGCGGATCCGGCGCGTGGCGGACCGCATGTTGTGGATGGCCTCGGGTTCCTCCCCCCGGACGGCGGCGTCGCTGGCGAGGATCTGGTCGATCTGTGCGGCCACATATACGGTGACGACGGCGGCGGCCGGCGCGCGCTTCCCGGCCAGCAGGGCAGGGGTGCCTTCGGGTCCGGCGGCGCCGGCGGGCGCCTCGCCGGCGGCGGCACGCTTGCCCGCTTTGGTGTCAGCGCCCAGGGCACGGACCAGCTTCGAGGCATGGCCGGCGGGCCGGGCGCCGGCGGCTGCGAGCAGCTCCTCCACCGGGTCAAAGAGGTCGGGCCCACCGTGGACCAGCTCCAGCTCCCATTCGCGCCACTCCTGCCTGGTGGCGTTGTCCCCGTCGCCCAGGCGTTCGGCGGTGACCTGGTCGTCCGCGAGGTCGGCGAGGTGGGCGCCGTCGGCCCCGTACAGGGGGTAGGTGGTGCGCCGGGTGTCCAGGCGCACCACCGGCACGGGGACGGCACCCCTGAGGTAGGCGTAAAGGTGGGTGAGCAGGGCGTCCGGGACGACGTCGGGCCGGCCGAGGGGTGCGTGCAGTTCCGTCCGCTCCTGCGGTCCTTCGCCGCTGGCCGCCGCCTGGGGAGGCAGCTTCAGGTGCCAGCCCGCGTCCTTCCCGCCGGTGCGGCGGCGGAGGGTGATGCGGCGTCCGGCCAAGGCATGGGTGGGGGTGTCAAAGTACACCGCCTCCAGCAGGTCGGTGTGCGGCTTCCCTGTTCGGGCCACTCCCGCGGCCTGCTCCAGGGTCGGCACCACGGCGCCGGTATCGACGTCGTACTTCTTCTCAATCTCGAGTCCCCTGGAAGCCTCCACAGCCGCCCTTCCGCACCGCCTGGTCCGCGCCAGGCCCTCCGACAGTCCGTTGGCAGTCTATTGCAGGCACCGAAAACCGGGAGAGGTTGACCAAAAGCACAAACATCAAACGTCTAACCTTTAGGATGGTTCGTATGCCCCCCACTCCCCCCGTTTTTGTTCCCACCGCCATCCAGGCACCCGTTGCGGTACCCGGCACCCCGCCCGGCGCCGCCCCGGCGAAGCCGCGCTCCGCTGTCGTCTTCGGCGTCATTGCGCTGGTGCTGATCGGGCTGAACCTGCGCGCGGGCATCACCGGTGCATCCGCGCTGCTGCACGACCTGCAGGCGGTGCTGGGCTACGGGGTGCTGGTGGCGGCGATCATCCCCTCCATCCCCACCCTCTGTTTCGCGCTTGCCGGTGCCGCCACGTCCTGGCTCACCGGCAGGCTTGGCGTGGAGAAGACCATCCTCCTGTCCCTGGCGCTGCTGGCCGGCGGGCTGCTGCTGCGCGGCATCCCCGCCACGGGCATGCTGGTGGCCGGCAGCGTGGTGGGTATGTCCGGGCTGGCCATCTGCAACGTGGCAATGCCGTCCTTCATCCGGGAGCACTTCGCGTCCCGGACGTCACTCATGACCGCCGTCTACACGGTGACCATGACCACCGGCGGTACCCTGACCTCGGTCGCGGTGGTCCCGCTGGCACAGGCGCTCGGTTCCCCGTCCGCCGCCGTCGGCGCCGTGGGCATCGCGGCCGTGGCCGCCTTCCTGGGCTTCCTGCCGGTGGCTCTGCACGCCCACCGCCATACGGTGCGGACCACGGCCGGGCATGTGTCGCCCTGGCCGCTGTTGCGGACCCGCAAGGGGCAACTCCTCACCGCGATCTTCACCCTGCAAGCCCTGCTGGCGTACGCCCTGTTGAGCTGGTTCCCGTACATGCTCACCACTATGGGCCTGAGCGCCTCGGACAGCGGGCTGATGTTCGGCCTCATGCAGCTGGTCTCCGTCCCCGCGGGCATGGTGCTGATAGCCATCGGCGCCCGGCCCCGGATGCTGCGTCCGGCGTTCTACCTGGTGAGCATCACCATGGCCGTGGGAATTGCGGCGCTGCTGGTCCTCCCCGTGGCGCTGGCCGCGGTCCCCGCTGTCCTGCTGGGCTTCGGCCTGGGCATCTTCCCGCTGGTGATGGTGATGATCAGCCGCAGCGGCACCAGCACCGCCGAGACCACCGCCCTCTCCACCCTGGCCCAGTCCTCCGGTTACCTGCTGGCCACCGCGGGCCCGTTCGGCATGGGACTGCTGCACAGCGCCACCGGAGGCTGGTCCCTGCCGCTGGTGCTGCTGCTGGCACTGGCCCTGGTCCAGATCGTGGTGTCCCACCTGATCACCGGCCCTGCGATGTCCGTCAAGCCCGCGGAGAGGAAGTAATCCCATGACCCTGAGCCCTTCCGTCCGTCCGCCGCTCGCGGCCGAGGTCACGGCCAAGCTGCGGGGCATGGTCCACTCCGGTGAGTGGCCGCTGAACCAGCGCATCCCGTCCGAACCTGAGCTCATGGCCAGGCTGGGGGTTTCCCGCGGCACCCTCCGCGAAGCGGTCAAGGCCCTTGCCCACGGCGGAATGCTGGAGGTGCGGCGGGGGGACGGCACCTACGTGCGCGCCACGAGCGAAATGTCCGGCGCCGCGCGCCGCATGTACCAGGACCACACCGAGCAGCACATCCTGGAGGTCCGGCTGGGCCTGGACACCCAGGCTGCCCGGCTGGCCGCGCGCAACGCAACGGACGACGACGTCGCCGCCCTGGGGGCCCTCCTCGCCACCCGGGACCAGGCCTGGAACAACGGCGACTTCGAAGCCTGGGCGGACGCGGACTGGAGCTTCCACGAGGGCATCGCCCGGGCGTCCGGCAACCCGCTGCTGCACGAGCTGTACGCCAGCTTCGGAACCGTGTTCCACCAGGACCTGCTCACGCAGCAGCGCCGGCCGGGGTTCAACGGACTCCCCCGCGACGGCCACGAAACACTGCTCGACGCCATCGCCCAGCGGGACGAAGACGCTGCCGTGGCCAGCGTGAACCGGAACCTGAACTCGTGCGCGGAGTGGCTGGCGGAGTAACCCGGCCCTGCGCGCCCCGCCCTATCCACCCCGTGGGCATGCCGACGGCCCCGCCCGGGGGGGGCGGGGCCGCGGCGGCCGCGCAAGGTGGGGGGGGTATCGCGAGTGGCGGCGCAGGCCCGAAAGGACGTTCTTGGGGCGCTGCATCTCGCCGTGCTTGGCGCCGAGGATGATCACCAGGGCAGCGAAGCCGGGGATGGCCCACTGCAGTGCCTTGAGCTGCTGCTGGGCCGACTTCAGCTCGTCCGAGGCTGCACCGTGCGGCTCGGTGGCACCTTCGGCACCCTCACCGGCCAGCTTCTCCACCTTCTTGCCCAGGATGCCCGAGTACAGGGTCACTGCGGCGCCCACCACGGTCACGGCCGTCTTGATGACGGTGTCGCGGGCCACGCCCTCCTGCTTGGCGATGCGGCCCTTGTTCTCCCACGCAATGGCCAGGTCCGCCACCAGGTGGGAAGCGAAGGCTGCGGTCTGGAACGGTGCCCACTTCATCCAGCCGGCGCTGGAAAGCCGGGTGCGCTCTGCGGGGTCCTTGGCCTGGGCCGCTGCCCCGTTGAGTCCGATGGCGCCCATCAGGGATCCACCAAACCATGCTGCTGCCGTCAGGTCGTGAACTGAACGGGCAATGAGATTTCCTGCCATGATGTGCATTCCTAACGTTGTGGACTGGTTCCGTGTTGCCGCTGTGCCGCGGACTCCACCTGCCGTGTTCCTTCGAGGTATGGTCCGCCCATGGTAAGCACACTTACTAATATTACGAAACCCCATCCCCGAGAGGGGCAACCGCGTAATATCGTCGCCATGGGAAATACAGGGACATTGTTCGGCTGGGCCTTCGGGGACCCCGCCCGTGGAAGTGACGGCGGCTACGTGGACGGACTGCAGCGCGAGGCGCTGGGGAACGCCAGGGAAACGGCAAAGGCCAAGGGCGTTGGCGTTGTAGCCGGCTCGGAGGTGTTCACCGTCCTCAGCGCGGACGATTCCCTGGTGGAGCTGGACAACGCCCCCGGCCAGCTGGTGGTCCGCTGCACCGTACACGTGGAGGGACCCGGCGCAGAGAAGCTGCGGGCCGAAGGCCCCATGAACGGCTAAGAGATGTCCGACGGCGAATCCACCCTCAGCCAGGCAGCGGACGCTGTCGAGGACGCGTCCAATGCCAAAGCCCTGGACGTCCTGGCCCGTTCCGGATTCGCCGTCATGGCGCTGCTCCACATCATCGTAGGGGTCATCGCCATCGCCATCGCGTTCGGCCACCCCGGCGATGCCGAGGCCACCGGCGCCATCGCCCGGCTGGCGGACAACCCGTGGGGTCCCCTCGTCATGTGGGGATGCGTGGCCGCCTGCCTGGGCCTTGCGTTGTGGCAGGCCAGTGAAGCGACGCTGCGGGCCAGGAGCCTTCCCCGCAAGGAACGGCTGGCCAAGCTGGTGTCCTCGGGATTCCTGGCCATCGCGTACGGCAGTGTGGGCCTTACGTTCGCGGGCTTCGCGTTGGGGCAGCGCAGCGACTCGGGCGACAATACCCGGGACTTCAGCGCCAGCCTGATGGCCAACCCCGTGGGGCCGTGGGTCCTCGTCGCCCTCGGCCTGACCATCCTCGGCATCGGCATCTACTTCGAGGTCAAGGGAATCCGGCGCGGGTTCAAGGAAGAGCTGTTCCACTTCGAGGGCACCCGCCGCGGCAGGCTCATCGACAGCCTGGGCGTCACCGGCCACGTGGCCAAAGGTGTGGCGCTGAACCTCACCGGGCTCCTGTTTATCATCGCCGCCGCCAGGCACCGGCCCGAGGAATCCACCGGCCTGGACGGCAGCCTCAAGGCCCTGCAGCACCACCCGTTCGGGCCCACCCTCCTGGTGGCCATTGGCGCCGGCTTCATCGCTTACGGGATCTTCGCGCTGATCCGGGCCCGGTTCGGGCGCATGTAGTCCGCCGCTTTATGGGTAGGAAGGAAGTATGACCCATCAGCCGCGCGTTCTTTCCACCGTCACCGGGAGTGCCGGGCAGGCCTTCGCCGGCCTCTTCCGGCTCCTGAAACTCGCCAGGCCGGACCGGCCCATCCACCCACAGGGCCTGGGCCTGGCCGGTCAGCTCACCAGGACCGGCAACCCGTCCGGCCCCAGCGGCATCGACTGGCTGGATGCGCCCGGTACGGACCAGGTTGTGGCCCGCTTCTCCAGGTCAGTAGGGCTGCCGCAGGCGCTGCCGGACATCCTTGGCCTGGCCCTGCGCGTTTCGCCGCCCGGCGCCGGCGGCCCCGCGGACGTGCTGTTTGCCTCCACCGGCTGGGGGCTGCCGGGCCGGTTCCTGCTGGTGCCTCGCCTGGATGTTGCAGGAGCCTCCATGACCACGCTGATGCCCTACCGCGGAAGCCGGGGCCCCGTGCTGTTGGGACTCCAGACGCGGAGCCTCCCGCCGGGTTCGCTGGCGTCCGGTGAATGGGTGCTGGGACTGCACTGGGCCACACCGGGCGGACGCTGGCGGGAATGCGGCGAAGTGCGGCTGCAGGCCGGTGCCAGTCCCACCGACATCCCGCTGCGTTTCGATCCCCTGGAGCACCAGCCGCCCGGGGCGCAGGCCTACAGCTGGACCCGGCGGCTGCGGAAGCCGTCCTACCGGGCCGCACGGCGGCCCGCACCTCCCGCCGTCGGACGTCCGCCTGAGCCCCGCGCACCGCTCGGGAAAAGCACTACCGCAACCGGAAGGAACTCCATGTCCACCGTCTCGCAGCTGTTCAAAACCCCCTCAGCCGACGTTTGGCGGGTCATCGCCGACGGCTGGCTGTATTCCGGCTGGGTAGTGGGCGCGTCCCGGATCAGGGACGTGGACGCCGAATGGCCCCGGCAGGGTTCCCGGCTGCACCACTCCGTGGGCGCCTGGCCGCTGGTGATCGATGACAGCACCAGCGTGGCGGCCGTCGAGCCAGGCCGCTCGCTGGAACTGGTGGCGCGGGGCTGGCCGATGGGCGAGGCCAAGGTGGAGATCACGCTGGAGGACCGGGGCGACCAGTGCCTGGTGACCATCGCCGAGGATGCCATCCGCGGGCCCGGCAAGCTGATGCCGAAATTCCTGCGGGACCCGCTGATTTCGGCGCGGAACCGCGAGACCCTGCGTCGCCTGGAGCTCATGGCCGTTGGCGGCGCTGGTAAGCAACAGGGTTAGGGCATACTAAAGCAGGAACCGCGGGACCAATGGCCCCGCGGTTCCTGTCTGATTGTGCGTTGAATCCGTGCGTTAGACCTGCGCGGCCACACCGTCGCGGGAGATGTCCACCATGTCCTCGCGCGGCACCACCTTGATGCGCTCACGCTTGACCTCCACGCCGTGCGATCCCCCGGCCTCAGTGGCAGCTGCACCCAGTGCGAGTTCGTGCGCGTCCAGCGCCAGCCAGCCTTCCCAGCTGGTGAACTTCACGCCGCGGGCGTCGAGGAGTTCGGTGACTGCGTCCTCCTCCGGTGCCGAAGCGACGGGCAGGTTTTCGCGGTCTTCCAGGAGGTAGGTCACCGTCTCGAGTGCGTCGCCCTTGGTGTGGCCGATCAGGCCCACCGGTCCGCGCTTGATCCAGCCCGTGGCGTAGAGTCCCGGCACATGCTGGCCGGACGCATCCAGGACGCGGCCGCCGTCGTTCGTGACCACGCCCTTCTTGTGGTCGAACTCCACGTCCGGGAGGGCGGAACCGAAGTAGCCGATGGCGCGGTAGACGGCCTGGACCGGGTAGTCCACGTACTCGCCGGTGCCGCGGGCGTTGCCGGTGCCGTCCAGCTCGGTGCGCTCGAACTTGATGCCTGCCACCTTGCCGGGGGTCTCGGCGTCGTCGTAGATCTCCACCGGGCTGTGCAGGAAGTGCAGGTGCAGGCGGCGGGAGGCCTGGAGCTCGGAGACGTCCTCGGGCTGCTCGGCGATCCAGTTGGTGAGCGTGCCCACCATGGTCTTGGTCTGGTTGTTCGTCTGGATCTGGCGGTCCGATTCCTCGTCGAACTCGAAGTCCTCGGGGTACAGGATGATGTCCACGTCCTTGGAGTGGGACAGCTCGCGCAGCTCCAGCGGGGTGAACTTGACCTGGGCGGGGCCGCGGCGGCCGAAGACGTGCACGTCGGTGACGGGCGAGGCCTTCAGGCCGGCGTAGACGTTGTCCGGGATTTCGGTGACCAGCAGGTCATCGGCGTGCTTGGACAGGATGCGGGCCACGTCCAGTGCCACGTTGCCGTTGCCGATCACGGCGATTTCCTTGGCCTCCAGCGGCCATTCGCGCGGCACGTCCGGGTGGCCGTCGTACCAGGAGACGAAGTCGGCGCCGCCGAAGGAGCCCTCCAGCTCGACGCCCGGGATGTTCAGGTCCGCGTCCTTGATGGCGCCGGTGGCGAAGATGACGGCGTCGTAGTGGGTGCGGAGGTCCTCGATGGTGAGGTCGGTGCCGTAGTCCACGTTGCCGAAGAAGCGGATGTCGCGGCGGTCCAGCACCTTGTGCAGGGCGTTGACGATGCCCTTGATGCGGGGGTGGTCCGGGGCCACGCCGTAGCGGATCAGGCCGTAGGGTGCCGGGTAGCGGTCGAAGAGGTCGATGCTGACGGTCAGCTCACCGCTCTTGACGGCTTCGCTCTTGGTGAGGATGTCCGCGGCGTAGACGCCGGCCGGGCCGGAGCCCACGACGGCGACGCGCAGGGGACGCGCAGCAGATCCTACGGTTGTGCTGGATGACACGGCTGTGTTCCTTTTCTTCTGCATCGATTGCTGAGTAACTGCCGTTTTGAAGGCTCATAACGGCAGTTGCGGAGCAATCGATGGGTTTCAGGTGGTGAGGACGGTCTTGCGGGGGCTGTTCGGGGTGGTGGTGCTGTAGTCAGCGGTTTTGAAGTGCGACGGCGCGAACGGGCTCACGCGCACCACGTCACCGATGACAATCACGGCAGGATTTGCGACGCCGGCCGCCTGGGCCTGGTCGGCGATGGAACCGAGCGTGCCGATGGTGACGCGCTGGTCCGGCAAATAGCCGTTTTCCACGATACCAACAGGGGTGTCTGCAGGCAGTCCGGCTTCGCCCAGCGCGGACGCGGATTCTCGGAGCTGGCCCACGCCCATGAGCAGGATAATGGTGTGGTCTGCGCGGGCAGGAACCTCGGAGAGTTCTTCGTGGCCGGTGACCACGCTGAAGCCCTTGGCCAGGCCGCGGTGGGTGACGGGAATGCCTGCGGCTGCGGGTACCGAGATGGCGGACGTAACGCCGGAGACCACCTCAACCTCGACTCCGTGCTGGCGGCAGTATTCGGCTTCCTCGCCGCCGCGTCCCAACACGTACGGGTCGCCGCCCTTGAGCCGGACCACCCGGTTTCCCTTGAGCGCTTCCTGCACCAGGATGCGGTTGATTTCCGCCTGCGGCACCGGGTGGTGGCCTGGGGTCTTGCCCACTTCGATGACGCGGACGTCCGGGGCGAGTTCATTCAGCAGTTCGCGGGGGCCGAGGCGGTCGGCGACCACGACGTCGGCCTGGCCCAGGAGCCGGCGGCCGCGGACGGTGATGAGGCCGGTATCGCCGGGGCCGCCACCAACGAGGGCCACGCTTCCCTGGTGTGCACGGCGGCGGCGCAGCGGAAGATCGCCGGTCTCCAGGGCGGTGGCGACGGCGTCGCGGACGGCCATGGCACGGCGCGGGTCTCCCCCGGCGTTGATGGCAATCTTGACGTCGTCCACCTCAGCGACCGCGGGGGTCCAGGCGGCAGAAGCTTCATGGTTGGAGGCGTTGACGCACCAAACCCGCTGCGCCTCGGCGTCGGCCGATACCTGGGCGTCCACCTCAGGAGCGCCTGTTGCGGTCTGGACGAACCAGACGCCGTCGACGTCGCTGGAAAGGTAAGGCCGTGCTTCCCAGGTGAGCAGGCCGGCGTCGGCCATCTCCTGGAGCGCGGGCGAGGCAACGGGGGCCACGACGGTGACCAGGGCACCGGCGTCGAGCAGTCCCTTGGCGCGGCGGGCCGCAACGGGGCCGCCGCCCACCACCAGCACGGGGCGGCCGAGCAGCCGCAGCGCCGTGGGGTATATGTCCTGAATTGCCATGAATCAACGGTAGGGCGGCGTCACATTGGCCCACAAAGGGTCAGCAACACCAGTTCACGTAAGGTAACGCTGCGTCACAAAGAATCTTTCATACTGCCGGCGAGGAAGCTGCCGCGGTCCCGGATCAGCCGTTCCAGGTACCGGGCCAGGAAGAGGCGCTCGACGGCGCGGCCCAGGACTCCCAGCGGGGCGGTGAACTCCACCTTGTCTGTCATAGTGCTCCCCGTGGCGGTTGGTGCGAACTCATGGACGTGCCGGAATGACGTGAACGGCCCCTTGACCTGTTCGTCGGTGAAGCTGCGGGGGAAGTCCACGTGGGTGATCCGGCTGGTCATGGTCAGTGGAATGCCGAAGTGTTTTGCCCGCCAGGTCACCTCCTGGCCTTCTCCGATCAGCCCGCTGGTGACGCCGCCGATCGCCCGCTCCCCTGATTTCTGCTGGGAGTCCACATGCAGGTCGATGCTGCGCGCCAGGTCGAACAGCTGCTCCGCGGGCAGCGGCGACTCGGTGCGGCATACGAAGCTGACGGTCATGGCGCCAGTCTGCCATGCGCCAGGGAACAGCAGAGCCCGACGGCGGGAGGTCGCCGTCGGGCTCTGAGGGTGCGTTGGGGAGGGGCTGGGTCAGCGGGTACTGCCGGCCAGGAGGCCCCGGCGCCGCAGGAGGCGCTTCTCGATGGGTCCGAAGACCAGCAGCTCGATGAGGATGCCGACGCCGAGGATCAGCAGGATGGCAGCCATCACGATGGTCATGTCGGACAGGTCGCGGCCCTGGTCCAGCATGGATCCCAGGCCGAAGCCGATGGTGCCGCCCACCGCGATGATCTCCGCCGCCATGAGTGAGCGCCAGGAGAAGGCCCACCCCTGCTTGAGGCCGCTGAGGTAGCCGGGCAGTGCGGCGGGAAGGATCACCTGCAGAGCCATCTGCAGCCGGGACGCGCCCAGGACGGTCCCCACGCGCCGGTACTGCGGCGGGATCTGGTCCACGCCGGAGATGAGGCCGTTGATGATGGACGGGATGGCGCCCATGAACACCACGAAATAAACAGTGGCGTCCGTGAGGCCGAACCAGATGATGGCCGCGGGAACCCAGGCCACGGATGGCAGCACCTGCAGGCCGGAGATCAGCGGTCCGAATGCGCGTCGAAGCGGGGCAACCTGGGCCAGCAGCAGGCCTACGGGAGTGGCAATGGCCACCGAAATCAGGAAGCCCACCACCCCGCGCTGCAGCGAGGTCCAGATCGCTTCCTGGAACTTGCCGTCGCCCCACAGGACGCCCATCTGCGTCACCACATCCAGCGGCCCCGGAACCAGGTCGCGCCGCTTCACGCCGAGCGAGACGTAGAACTGCCAGATGAGCACCAGGACCACCAGCGCGGCCACGGGCAGGAGGATCCGGCTCCAGTCGACGCGGTGCTTGCGGTCGGCGTCGGACTGCAGGGAGTCCAGCCCGGATTCGAGCTCGCGCAGGTCCTCATTGCCCGTGGACGTCCGCGTCAAGGCGGCGTGCACGTGGGCTGCAGGCGCAGCGCCGGATGCCGCCCAGGGAGTGGCATCGGGCCTGTCGGAGCGGGACGCTTCGTCCGAAGGACGAAAGCCGTCCCGCGAAGGGGCGGGGGCGGCATCCGGCGCGGAGCCGGACAGGGACTTACTTGGCATGGCGGCGAATCTCCTCACGCAGCCGGGCGGTGATGACCCCGGTCAGCTGGCCGGCGAGCCCGGCGTCGGTTCGGTGTTCCTCGGTGACGTCCCATTCCTGGACCACGCGGCCGGGGCGGGAGGAGAGCAGCAGGACGCGCTGGCCCAGCCGGACGGCTTCGCGGACGTTGTGGGTGACGAAGACGATGGTGCGCCCGGTTTCCTTCCAGATGCGCTCGAGTTCGTCGTGCAGCAGGTCGCGGGTGATGGCGTCCAGTGCGGCGAACGGTTCATCCATGAGCAGCAGCTGCCGGTCCTGGGCCAGGGAGCGGGCCAGGGATACGCGCTGGCGCATGCCGCCGGACAGTTCGTGCGGGCGCTTGTCCCCCGCGGATCCCAGGTGCACCAGTTCGAGGAGTTCCTGGGCCTTGGTGCGGCGTTCGGCCTTGCCCACTCCACGCAGTTTCAGGGCCAGCT
This sequence comes from Pseudarthrobacter sp. rb, assembly GCF_056389225.1. Classification (NCBI taxonomy): domain Bacteria; kingdom Bacillati; phylum Actinomycetota; class Actinomycetes; order Micrococcales; family Micrococcaceae; genus Pseudarthrobacter; species Pseudarthrobacter sp. rb. The sequence goes on from NZ_JBWJAR010000004.1 coordinate 309,420, forward strand.
CGATGTTCTCCCGGGCGGTGAGCCACGGGAAGAGTGCCGCGTCCTGGAACATGAAGGCGGCGCCGTCGCTGGGCACTTCCAGGGCGCCCGACGTCGGCGCTTCCAGTCCCGCGATGATGTTCAGGAGGGTGGATTTGCCGCAGCCGGAGGCACCAAGGAGGGCAACGAACTCGCCCTGCTTGATGTTGGCGTTGACGTCGTCCAGTACCGGGGCGCCGTCGCCGAAGCGCTTGCCCAGGTGTTCCAGTACGACTGGCATGGTGGCGTCCTTAGGTAGTGGTGGGGGTCAGTCCTGGCCGAGGCCGGCTGCCGAAATCCTGCCGGCGCCGGTGACCTGGTTAAGCGCGGTGAGGTCGAAGAGGCCGTTGATGTCAGCCTTCTTGGTGGTGCCGGCGTCCACCCCGTCCTGCAGCAGTTTGGGGTAGCTCCCGGCCAGCGGGTCGAGAGTGAAGGTGATGTTGGCGAGGGAACGGTTCAGCACATCAGCCGGCAGTGCGGCCCCGGCGGATTCCTGCAGGGCTTCATTGACCAGTGCAGCCTTCTCGTCGGCCGGTGCCGAGTTGAGCCATGCGACCGACTTGGCATGCCCGGCCAGCAGCGCCTTGACGGTGTCCGGGTGGTCGGCGGCGAACGTCTGGTTCACGATCAGGATGGTGGTGGGGAACTCTCCGGGCTTGCCGGTGCCTGCCCCGTCCCACAGGTCCTTTTCGTCCACGAGGACCTTGGCTCCGGCCTGGAGCACCAGGCGTGACGCCCAGGGCTCAGGCAGCCACGCGCCGTCGAGCTTTCCGTCCTGGAACAGCTTGAGGGTCTGGGCGTTGTCCGTGGGGTTGATGGCGACGTCGCCGCTGCCGTCCACGTTGGTCTTGTAGCCCTGCTTGGTGAGCCACGCGCGCAGGGCCACGTCCTGGGTGCCTCCCAGCTGCGGCGTTGCCAAGGTCTTTCCCTTCAGGTCCGCGGCGGAGGTGATGCCGGGCTTGACCACCAGCTGGGCACCGCCTGCCGCGGCTCCGGCGATCACGCGCACTGACTGGCCCTGGCTCTTGGCGAAGGAGTTGATGGCGGGGTTCGGGCCGATGTAGGCGGCGTCGATGGCCCCTGCGTTGAGGGCTTCGATGGCTGCGGGTCCGGCGTTGAACGTCTCGGTGCTGAGCTTGGTGCCGCCCAGGGCCTCAGCCAGGAACCCTTTTTTGACCCCGACCAGGGCGGGGGCGTGCGTGACGTTGCCGAAGTACCCCAGTTTCAGCTCTGCGGCCGGGGTGGGCTCGGCGGCCTGCGCCTCGGTGTTGCGGGAGATGTTGGAGGCAACAATTGCCCCGACAGCGATCAGCAGGACCAGCCCTATGGCCAGGGCAGCCTCGACGGCGCGCCTGCGCGTGGGGACCGCGCTCTCGCCTGCCACGATGCGGGTCATCCCGGGCTTGGAACTAGTCATTGTTTCACCATAGGGAGCGGCCCCAACCCGTTCAATGAGGCGGAAACGGGGGGTCACGCACGTTCATTTAGCGTCACATTCCGCCGTCTTCTCTGCCGCCGGTTTCTCGGGCCAGAAAAGACAGTTCACCTGCATGCCTAGGAGACTGCTGAACTAAGTGCTTTGTAGGGCTGGTCCGTGGCGTTCGCTGTCGGGCCAGCCCTTCCTTTTGTGGGTTGGGGTTTCTGGGGTTGAAGTGTTTTGGGGTGGTTCCGGGCTTTTGGT